>JBQCHO010000021.1:0-26042 GCA_051954635.1 Sphingomonas sp.
GAAGGCCGGGGCCCAGGTGGGAAGGACCAGATAACGAAGCGAGACGCCTACCAACAGCCGTGCCCCACCTGGGCCCCGGCCTTCGCCGGGGTGGATGGCGATGTCAGGCATCCGCCATCTCGGCGCGGCTCACGCGGACCGCTTCCTCGGGCGTCGTCACGCCGTCGCGCACCATCTGGCGCGCGGCGGCGGCCAGCGTGTCGGCGCGCGCGAAGGCGTGGCGGGCGATCACGCCCTCGTCCGCACCGTCATTGATCAGGCGGCGCATCGTCTCGTCGATCCGCACCGCCTCGAATACGCCGATCCGACCCTTGAAGCCGGTGTGGTTACACTCGGGACAGCCGCCGGGCTCGTAAACGATCGCATCCGCCTCGATGCCGAGGAGCGCCGCTAGCGAACTTCCCGCCGCAACCGGCTTACGGCATTCCGGACACAGCCGCCGCACCAGTCGCTGGGCGATCACCGCGCGCAACGTCGAGGCGAGCAGGAACGGTTCGACCTTCATGTCGCGCATGCGGGTTATCGCGCCGAGAGAATCGTTGGTGTGCACCGTCGACAGCACCAGATGCCCGGTCAGCGACGCCTGCACCGCGATCTCGGCAGTCTCGCGGTCGCGGATTTCGCCGACCATCACCACGTCGGGGTCCTGGCGCAGGATCGCGCGCAGGCCCGCCGCGAAGGTCAGCCCGACCTTGGCGTTGACCTGCGTCTGCCCGACACCCTCGACGGCATATTCGACCGGGTCTTCCACTGTGAGAATATTACGGCTGCCGTCGTTCAAGAGACGCAACGCCGCGTAGAGCGTGGTCGTCTTGCCCGATCCGGTCGGCCCGGTGACCAGAACGATCCCGTTGGGCTCGGCCATCGCGGCCCGCACCGTCTTCTCGACTGCCGCGGGCATGCCGAGCTGTTCGAGATCGATCCCGGCATTATCCTTATCGAGGATACGCAGCACGACGCGCTCACCCGCGCGGCTCGGCAGCGTCGAGACGCGCACGTCGAGCAGCTTGCCGCCCAATGTCAGCCCGATCCGCCCGTCCTGCGGCACGCGCCGCTCGGCGATGTCGAGGCGCGCCATCACCTTGATGCGGCTGACCACCACCGGCGCGACGTGAGGCGGCATCCGCAAGGTCTCGCGCAGCACCCCGTCGATCCGCATGCGGATGACGAGCCCGGTCTCATAGGGCTCGATATGAATGTCCGAAACGCCGTTGCGCGCGGCATCGGCGATCACGCCGTTGATGAGGCGGATCGCAGGCGCATCGTCGGCCGAATCGAGCAGATCTTCGGCGGTCGGCAAATCGGTCGCGAGCAGATCGAGGTCACCGTCGAGCCCGAGATTGCCCGCCGCCATCGCCGCCGCTTGCCCGTCCATCGCGTAACGCTCGCCGAGCAGTTTATCGAACGCCTCGGCAGTCACGAAACTCACGTCGAACGACCGCCCGAGATGGCGGCGCAGCTCGATCAGCACCTTGGCGTCGCCGCCCTCGCGCATCGCGATCATCGGCTGCGCGTCGTCGCCTTCGAGGACTACGCCGAAGCGGCGCGCGAAGGGATAGGGGATCGCCGGCGGCAACACGACGACGGGCGCCGGCACCGCCAGCTCCAGCGGCGGTGCCGCGTCCGTTACCGTCTCGTCACCGCGCGCGATCTTCATTGCTCTTTCTTCACCGGTCGGATCACCTCGGTCGAGCTGCGCACCGTCGGCACCATGATCTGCGGATCGTGGATATTACCGGGCAGCGGCGCCGGCGGGGTCGGCGGCGCCGCCCCCATATAGTCGCGCACCAGCTGGTCGATGCTTGGCTCGTGATCGGGATTCATCTGCCCCTGCACGGCGCGGAGATAGCCATAGCGCTGCTCGGTAACCCTCTGCGTATCGTCCGCGCTCCGCAGGATCGTGGGGCGGATGAAGATCATCAAATTGGTCTTGGCATGGCTCTTCGAATGCGACTTGAACAGATTGCCGAGTACCGGAATGTCGCCGAGCAGCGGGATTTTCTCGAGCGTGCGTCGTTCGTTATCGTCGAGCAGGCCACCGATCACCGCGATCTGGCCATCGTCGACGGTCATCGTCGTCTGCACCTCGCGCTTGTTGATGATCAGCTCGCTATTGTCGTTCGACACCGGTCCGGCGATCGAGCTGACCGTCTGATGCAGGAACAGCTTGATCGTACCGCTCGAATTGATCTGCGGCTTGACGTCGAGTTCGATGCCGACATTCTCGCGCTGGATCGTCTGGAACGCGTTGTCGAAATTGTTCGACAGCGCTTTCCCGGTCGTGATCGGCACTTCCTGCCCGACCAGCAGATGCGACGGCGTGTTGTCGAGCATCACCACCGAAGGCGATTGCAGCAGGTTCGATTGCGTATCGCTCTTCACTGCGTTGATGA
This sequence comes from Sphingomonas sp., assembly GCA_051954635.1. Taxonomy (GTDB): domain Bacteria; phylum Pseudomonadota; class Alphaproteobacteria; order Sphingomonadales; family Sphingomonadaceae; genus Sphingomonas. The sequence continues at coordinate 2,394 of JBQCHO010000021.1, forward strand.
TTCCGCCCAGGATCGTGTTGCCGATCTGCCCGCCGGCGCCGAAGAAGCCGCCATTGGCGCCGAGGATCGAACTCACCGCCGATTGCGCGAGCTGGTCGCTGATCGTCGTATCGGTGCCCGTCGTGGTGACGTTGCCGTTGGTCGTGGTGGTGGTCGTCGCGAGCTTCTGCGCGCCGATCGCGCCGGCGATCGACAACAGGCTCGGCGCCGAAGTCGAATAATTGGTCGCAGCGAACGCCCCGCCCTTCAGATTGCCGAGCAGGAACTGCACGCCCAATTGCTTCGCTGCGGTGTCGGAGACCTCGGCTACCACCGCTTCGACCAGCACTTGTTCCCGCCGCGTGTCTAGCTGACGGATCACCTCGGCGAGCTGGCGCTGCACCTCGGGCGGGCCGGCGATGACGATCGCATTGGCGCCGGCAAAGCGCGTGACGACCGCCGCCGTACGCCCACCCTCGCCGACGATTGCGGGCTTGTTGGTGCCGTTGTCGGTCGTGCTTGCCGCCGGCGTCGGCGTCGGCGCGGGCGTTTGGTTGACGCTCGGCTGCAACTGGCTGACGCCGCCATTATTATCGCCCGATTGCGACAGGAAGCTGGAACTGACGCTCTGGTTCTCATCGGGAATCGTGCTGGGTTGCTCGCCGACAAGCTGCTGCAATACCGGCAGCAATTGCGCGGCGTCGGCATTTTCGAGGAACACGACGCGGATTTCGGTCCCGGCCTGCGCCTTTCGATCAAGATCGGCCGCCACTGTCGCCAGCCGCGCGACGCTGTTCGGGTCACCGCGCAGCACGATCGAGTTCGAGCTGTCGACCGACACGACCTGCACGCCCGGCGCGCCGTTCTGCCCCCCGCCATCGCCAATCAGCCCCTTTAGCGCTGTCGCGATTTCGCGGGCGCCCGCGTTTTTGAGCGGTACGACGCGCGTCGACGCCTGGTCGGTGTCGATCCCGGCGAGCACCTGGCGGATGCGGTGCACATTGTCGGCGAAATCGACGATCACCAGCGAATTGCCCGCCTTGTTCGCGGTCACCGATCCTTGCGGGCTGATCAGCGGCTTGACCGTGTCGACCGCCGATGCCGCGTCGATCGAGCGCAACCGCACGATATCGGTAATGAACGCGTCGCGCGCCGCCGCGCGGCTGCCGACCGGCGTCGGCTGCGAGGCGGCATTGTCGAGCGGCTGGATACGGAACGCGCCGTTCCCGGTCGGTACCGCGACCAGCCCGTTGGCGCGCAGCGTCGACAGGAAAATCTCGAAATATTGCGATTTCGACACCGGGTGATCGGTCACCACCGTCACCTTGCCGTTGACCCGGCTGTCGATGATGAAGGTGCGTCCGGTCGCCTGCGCGGCGTCGGCGATGAAGGCGCGGATGTCGGCATCGCGCACATTGAGCGACAATTGCGCCGCGGCCGGCGACGCGAGGGCCAAGGCCAAAGCGGAAACGAGGAGTGTCTTGTTCATGAACCTGTCACGTTGATGCCGATGGGAATTTTCCGCGCGCCGCGCTCGATCGTCAGCGAGAGGATGCCGCCGTTCTTGAACTGACTGCCCAGCTTGGCGATGTCGTCGGGGCCGGTCACGGGCTTGCCCATGACCTCGGTGACGATGTCGCCCTGCTGCAGGCCGGCCTTGGCGAAGGCCTGCCCGTCACCATTGGGCCGAAGCACCAGCCCGGTGACCTTGCCGCCGTCGATCCGCGGGATGAAGCCGATGCCCGACCGGATCTGGTCGAGCGACAGCCCGCGCGAATTGAGATCCTGCAACGTCACCCGCGGCGCCTCGGTCGTCGTCGTTGCGCCGGCCGGCAGCGGCTCGGTCGCCGCGACCGGCTTGGACTGGTCGATGTACAAATCCTCTACCGTGCCGCCGCGATCGATCGTGATATGGTCGAACGCCACCGCCTTCAGCGTGGCGCCCGGCATGATCTCCTGGCCAACCGCGTAGCTGTCCTGCGTGCCGTCGGGAGTCGCGATGATCGCCGACCCCTGACCCGTCGCCTCATTGAGGCGAATGCCGAACAGCGTCAGTTGCAACGACGTTACCGCCGCGGGCTTGGCCTCGCTTCCCGCCAGCCGAAAGAACGGATCGAACCCGCGCAGCAGATCGGCCGAGGCCGGTCCGCCCGGCTGTGCCGTCCGCCAGTCGCCGAGCGGCGTCACCGGGGTAACGATCACCCACAATAGCCGCGCTGCCTGGATCGCGAGCAGCCCAATCAGAACGATTTCCGCAACCGAATAGACGTTCGTCCTCGGCAACCGCCGGAGCAGTGCGCGCGCGCGCCCACTCAGCACCAATCGCATGACAACCACTTCCCCGACTCTGCGCGCGACTGCGCCTCTGTACAGGTTGATCGCCGCGCTGTGAAACGTTTTAGGCGTGAGACGCGCGATTGGGCGCACCTCTGGCGCACGCTGTTGCTTGTTGGCAGACTGTGAAGATGGCCTCCACAGCGATTCCTTCCCCGCCGCAAACCAACTTCGGCTCGGGCCATCCGTCCGAACCCGTCGTCGAATTCATCCAAACCCACCCGCTCGTCCAGAAGGTACCGAGCCCCAAGCTCACGCTTTTCCTCAAGCGCGATTTTCTCAGCACCGAGCTTTGCACCGCGCTGATCGAGCAGATCGACGCCAAGCGCCGTCCCTCGACCGTGTCAGACTACAATGGCGACGCCGCGTTCCGCACCAGCGAGACCTGCGATCTCGACAATGGCGATGCCGTCGTCGCGGAGGTCGAGGCGCGGATCATCGCCTTCACCGGGCTCGACCCCGCGCACGGCGAGCCGATCCAGGGTCAGCGCTACGCCGTCGGCCAGGAATTCAAGGCGCACACCGACTATTTCGACCAGCAGGGCGAGGATTTTCAGAAATACTGCTCGGTCGCGGGCAACCGCACCTGGACCGCGATGATCTATCTGAACGAGCCTGAGGCCGGCGGCGCCACGCGCTTCAAGGCGATCGACAAGATCGTTCAGCCCGAGGCGGGCAAGCTGCTCACTTGGAACAATCTGCGCCCCGATGGCTCGCCCAACCCCTCGACCATTCACCACGGCATGAAGGTGCGGGGCGGCACCAAATACGTCATCACCAAATGGTTTCGTGAGCGCCCTTGGGGCTGATCGGGCTTGAAATTGGATCGAGGTATAGCTGCGGCTTGGCTCGAACCAAGCAAAAGGCCAGCCTGCGCATCGCAAGCTGGCCCTTCGAAAATGGTGGGCGCGGCTGGGATTGAACCAGCGACCCCTGCGGTGTGAACACAGTGCTCTACCACTGAGCTACGCGCCCGAAACGAAGCGGCGCCGGTTACCCGGCGCTGCGCGTCGTCGCTGCCCTTAGGCAGGTGGCCGAGGCTTGTCCAGCCCCGGCACCATGGATCAGTTGACCGAGTCCTTCAGGCCCTTGCCGGCCTTGAATTTGGGCTGCGTCGACGCCTTGATCGTCATCGGTTCGCCGGTGCGCGGATTGCGGCCGGTCGAGGCCTTGCGCTTCGAAACCGAGAAAGTACCGAATCCGACCAGGCGGACTTCGTCACCCTTCTTGAGCGCCGCGGTGATCGAATCGAATACCGACTCGACCGCCTTGCTGGCGTCACCCTTGCTGAGACCCGACTTGTCGGCGACTTCGCCGATCAGTTCCTGCTTGTTCATGCCGATGGAACCCCCTGATTACGATGACCTGAAATGGATTCGCGAGCGAAACCGGTTGCGCAGTTAAGGCGAGAGCGCGGTTGCGAGTCAAAGCAAAACCGCGATTTCCGCGCCCGTAAGCCCGGAAATCGCGGGTAATCGTCCCTCAATGGTGCATTTCGCCGCCGATTCCGGGCACGCCTGCCGGCGGCTGCGCGGCGAGGTCGTCGGCCTCGGTCCAGTCGATCGCTTCGAGCGGGCCGGTGAGCGCCAGACGCAACACTTCGTCGACATGCGCGACGGGGATGATCTCCAGCCCCTCGCGCACGTTCGCCGGGATTTCGGCCAAGTCCTTCTCGTTCTCGGCCGGGATCAGCACCGTCTTGATTCCGCCGCGCAGCGCCGCGAGCAGCTTTTCCTTGAGGCCCCCGATCGGCAGAACACGCCCGCGCAGCGTCACCTCGCCGGTCATCGCGATGTCCTTGCGCACCGACACGCCGGTCAAGGTCGAGACGATCGAGGTGACCAGCCCGATCCCCGCCGACGGTCCGTCCTTGGGCACCGCGCCTTCGGGCAGGTGGACGTGGATGTCCTTGCGCGCGAACAGGCTCGGCTTGATGCCGTAACCGGGCGAGCGCGCCTTGACGAAGCTGAACGCAGCCTCGACCGATTCCTTCATCACGTCGCCGAGCTTGCCGGTGGTCTTGATCGCGCCCTTGCCGGGCACCGTGACGCTTTCGATCGTCAGCAATTCGCCGCCAACCTCGGTCCAGGCGAGGCCGGTGACCGCGCCGATCTGATGCTCATCCTCGGAAAGCCCAAAGCGGAATTTCCGCACGCCCGCGAAGTCGGCAAGGTTGTCGGGCGTGATCGTCACGCTCTCCGCCTTGCCTTCGAGGATGCGGCGCAACGCCTTGCGCGCGAGCTTGGCGATCTCGCGCTCCAGCGTGCGCACGCCGGCCTCGCGGGTGTAGTAGCGGATCAGGTCGCGCAGCCCTTCGTTGGTCAGCGTGAATTCGCCGTCCTTGAGCCCGTGGAGCTCGATCTGCTTGGCGACCAGGTGGCGCTCGGCAATCTCGACCTTCTCGTCCTCGGTATAGCCTTCGAGCCGGATGATCTCCATGCGGTCGAGCAGCGGCTGCGGCAGGTTCAAGGTGTTTGCCGTGGTGACGAACATCACGTCGGACAGGTCGTAATCGAGTTCCAGATAGTGGTCCTGAAACCGGCTGTTTTGCTCGGGGTCGAGCACTTCGAGCAGCGCCGAAGCCGGATCGCCGCGGAAATCCTGGCCGAGCTTGTCGATCTCGTCCAACAGGAACAGCGGATTGCTCGTCCCCGCCTTGCGCAAATTGGTGACGATCTTACCCGGTAGCGAGCCGATATAGGTCCGCCGATGGCCGCGAATCTCGGCCTCGTCGCGCACCCCGCCCAGCGATTGCCGAACGAACTCGCGCCCGGTCGCCTTGGCGATCGACTTGCCGAGCGAGGTCTTGCCGACGCCCGGCGGGCCGACCAGGCAAAGGATCGGGCCCTTCAGCTTGTTGGTCCGCGCCTGCACGGCGAGATATTCGACGATCCGGTCCTTGACCTTTTCGAGCGCATAATGGTCCTCGTCGAGCACCGCCTGCGCCGCCTCGATATCCTTCTTCAGCTTCGATTTCTTGCCCCAGGGCAGCCCGAGCAGCACGTCGAGATAGTTGCGCACGACGGTCGCTTCCGCCGACATCGGCGCCATCGTCTTGAGTTTCTTGAGCTCCGCCGTCGCCTTGCTGCGCGCTTCCTTGGAGAGCTTCAATTTGGCGATCTTCTGGGTCAGTTCGGCGATCTCGTCGCCCTCGCCCTCATCGCCCTCGTTGCCGAGCTCGCGCTGGATCGCCTTCAACTGCTCGTTGAGATAATATTCGCGCTGCGTCTTCTCCATCTGGCGCTTGACGCGGCTCTTGATCTTCTTCTCGACCTGCAGGACGCCGAGTTCGCCCTCCATGAAAGCGAACGCCATCTCCAGCCGCTTGGCCGGATCGCGCTCGACGAGCAACGTCTGCTTGTCCGAAACCTTGATCGAGATGTTGCCCGCCACCGCGTCGGCGAGCCGTGACGCGTCCTCGATCTCGCTAAGCTGCACCGCGGTCTCCGCCGGCAGCTTGCGGTTGAGCTTGGCGTAATTCTCGAACTGATCAACGACCGAGCGCATCAGCGCATCGACTTCCTTGCCCTCGGCCGCGAGTTCCTCGACCGGCGCGACGGTGCCGGTCAGATACTCGCCGGTTTCTTCGAGGTTTTCGAGGCTCGCCCGCTCCTTGCCCTCGACGAGCACGCGCACCGTGCCGTCGGGCAGCTTCAAGAGCTGCAACACCGTCGCGCTGACGCCGACGTCGTAGAGGTCGTCGCGGCCGGGATCGTCCTCGGCCGGATCGAGCTGCGCGATCAGGAAAATCTCCTTGTCGGCATTCATCGCCGCTTCGAGCGCGGCAACCGACTTGTCGCGACCGACGAACAGCGGCACGATCATGTTGGGGAAGACGACGATGTCGCGCAGGGGAAGAACCGGAAAACTTTGGGTCATGTAAACTCCGACAGCGCCAGACGCAGGCGCTCTTTGCGCTTATATGGTGGTTATGGCACCGGCATCAATCTTGCCGCATGATCGTCGATGGAGATGGACCGAATGCCCCCCCCCCTGTTGCTCGCCGTATCGGCGCTCGCGCTCACCGCGCAGACCGGGCTGCCCAAGAAAGGCGAGCCGCCGATCACCGCGCAGACGCAGCGGTCGGGCGGGCCGATCGATCCCGATCAGGCCAAGCTGCAATTCGACGTCGCCGACCTGAAGTTCGAGGTGCTTCCCGACACCGAGACGCTGAACGGCGTCGCCACGCTCTCCTTCACCGCGAAGGCGCCGCTGAGCAAATTGGTGATCGATCTCGACCATAACCTCGGGCCGAAGGCGGTCGCGATCGACGGCACGCCGTTGCCCCAAAGCGCGTGGTCCGACCCCGAGGGACGGCTCACCATCACCCTGCCCAAGCAAATCCCCACCGGCGGGAAGGTCTCGACGACGATCACCTATGGCGGCCAGCCCCACGTCGCGGTCAAGGCGCCGTGGGATGACGGCATGGTCTGGTCGAAAACCCCCGACGGTCGCACCTTCTTTGCCACGACCTCGGAAGGTTATGGCTGCGACATCTTCTGGCCGTGCCTCGATTTCCCGACCGGCGAGCCCGGCCGCGTCGATCTCCACATCACCGTGCCCAAGGGCCTGAAGGCGCCCTCGAACGGCGTGCTAAAGGGCGTCGATACGCTGCCCGACGGCCGCACCACCTGGAACTGGTCGATCGCGCACCCCAATACCTATGCGATCGCGCTCAACGTCGCGCCCTATGAGGTGATCAAGGGCACCTATCACAGCCAGTATGGCAACCAGATTCCGATTTTCTACTGGTATCTGCCCGGCGAGGAGGCGCAGGCCAAGGCGCTGTTCGCCGAGTTCGCCCCGACGCTCGATTTCTACGAGACGCTGATCGGCCCCTACCCGTTCGGCGACGAGAAGATGGGCGTGGTCGAGACCCCGCACGAGGGCATGGAGCACCAGACGATCAACGCCTATGGAAACCACTACGCCAAGGCGCCCGAAGGCTTCGACTGGCTGTTCCAGCACGAATTCGGCCACGAATGGTTCGGCAATCAGCTTACCGCTGCCAACTGGGACGATTACTGGCTCCACGAAGGCTTCGAGGAATATATGCAGCCGCTCTACGGCCGCTGGCTGCAGGGCGAGGCGCGCTACGATGCGATGATGCTCGATCAGCGCAACAAGATCGAGAACCAGGTGCCGATGGTCCGCGGTAAGGTGATCACCGAGGAAGAGGTCTACGAGGCCGACAAGGGCGGCCCCGGCCAGGACATCTATTACAAGGGCGCGTGGATGCTCCACACGCTGCGCAACCTGATCGGCGACAAGGATTTCTACGCCGCGACGCGGCTTGAAGTGTATGGCCGCCTTGATCCCAAGCCGGGCAATTTCAAGCCGCGCTTCGGCTCGACCGACGAGTTCATCAAAAACGTCAACAAGGTGACGGGCAAGGACTATTCGTGGTTCTTCAACGTCTATCTCCGCCAGGCCGCGCTCCCTAAACTCGTCCAGCAGCGCGACGGCGACAAACTGACCCTCGCCTGGCAGGCCCCCGCCGGCCTGCCCTTCCCGATGCCCGTCGAGGTCGAGGTCGGCGATACGATCACCAAGCTGCCGATGACGAACGGCACCGGCTCGATCACCGTGCCCGCTGGCGCACACGTCGTCGTCGATCCCTATGACCGCGTGCTCAAGGACGAGCCGGCGATCAATGCCTACCAGCAATGGATGAAGGCGCAGCGGGCGGCAGCCAAGGCGAGCGATTGATCACCGGCGCGCCGACCAAAGAATCCGTTCGTCCTGAGCTTGTCGAAGGGCGGGATGCCGCCACCGTGCTTCGACAGGCTCAGCACGAACGGTGGTCAGGAAAGGACGAACGATGCTCCAGAGCTACCCCGTCGGCCTCCCCGGTTTCGCCGCGCTGGCGCTGGGCTTCCTCGCGTTCGTCATCGCCGTGATCGTCGCGCGTTCCGGTCGCGCCGCACCCGACAGCGGTCCGCAGCGCCGCTCGCCACGCTCGATGCTCGGCATCGCCATCCAGGCCCTCGCCTTCTTCGCCACTTCGATCGGCACCGCCGGCGCGATGATCGATCCGCTGTCGCCACTCGCGCTGATCGAGGCCGCGGTCATCGCGCTGCTAATGGCCGCCGCGGTTTGGCTGTTCGTCTGGGCGAGGCGCACGATGGGTCGCAACTGGAGCATCGTCGCGCGCACCCGCTCCGGTCACGAGCTCGTCACCACCGGCCCATTCGCGCACGTCCGCCACCCGATCTACAGCGCGATGGCGCTGCTGCTCCTTGCGCTCGCGATCGGCCTCGGCAACGAATGGCGACTGATCGTCACGCTGCCGCTCTACGCACTCGGCACCTGGCTACGCATCGCCGAGGAGGAAAAGCTCCTGCGCGCGATGTTCGGCCCCGCCCACGACGCCTATGCCGCGCGCGTGAAGCGCTTCGTCCCCGGGCTGTTCTAGAGCGTCAGCCCATACCCCTTCATCGTCTTGGCGATATCGGCGTCGAGCTTCTTCGCTGCCGCGATATCGGCGTCCCCCGCAGCGGTCTGGCCGAGCCGCCGCTTGGCGATGCCGCGCGCGTACAATGATGTCGGCATCTTGGGATTGCGCTCGAGCGCATCGTCGTAATCGTTGACCGCGCCCTTCGTGTCGCCCGCGCGCAACCTCGCGAAGGCCCGGCTGTCGAGAATGTCCGGATCGTGCGAGCGCAGGTGGAGACCGCGGTTGCAATCGTCGATCGCGGCGTCGAGTTCAACCCCGGCGCGCGCGCGTAACCAGCAGCGGCCGTTATAGGCCGAAGCGAGCTTGCTGTCATCGTGATGCGCGTCGATCCAGAGGCCGTATTGGCGGATCGCTTGCTGCGTCAGGTCGAGGGTATCGTAGAGCTCGGCGAGCTCGAAGCGCGCATCGCTCGGCAGCGCGAGCGCGTGGTCGACGGCATCGGCATCGCGTCGCGCGGCAGCCTTGTCGTCCTGCTTGATCCGCAACCAGGCGCGGGTAAGCCGTGCGGTCGTGTCGCCCGGCGCGCGCTCGATCGCCGCATCGAGATCGGCGCCGCCCGCCTCCTCGTCATCCATGTCGAGTTCGATCGTCGCGCGTTGGCTGTAATAGCGCGCCTCTTTCGGCTCCAGCGCGATCGCATGCGTAAGGTCGTCGCGCGCACTTGCATAATCGTGCCGCGCGGCCGAGGCCATGCCGCGCTGGCTGTACGCTGCCGCGCTCGTCAGCGCCGCGCGAGCCTTGCCGCCGCCGTCATGATGCATCGACAGGTCGAACACCGGCCCGCCATTATAGGTGAAGAACATCCGGTGTATCGCGTTCGAAACATAGACGCGGTGCGACAGGAAGAAGTCCGCCCCGATCAGCATGTCGAAATCGCCGCCGTCGTTGAGGTCGCCGAAGCGCAGCCTGATCTTCCGGATTTCCTCGTTGTCGCCGATCTTGAGACTGTCGAAAGACCCGATCCAGGTATCGACCATCTTCCGCCCGATCCCGTTGGAATAGCCTGCCTCTTCCACGCCGGGACTGTCCGGCTTCACCCCGACCCGCGCCGCCGCGCGCGACGACAGGATCGTTTGCCCCGCCCCGGTATCGAACACCGCCTTGAGCTTTACCCCGTTCAGCTCGACGACGCCGACCGTCTGCTTGCCGATCCGCGAGTCGGCGGCGATCGGCTCGACCGAAGACGGTTTGCCATCGGCCCAATATGCAAGGTTCTTCCCCCGGCAATCATCAGGCCTCATCAGGCGTACGACGCCGTTGCCAAGGTCATATTCGACGTCGGCGACGCCGAGGATATTCTGGCCGAGCAGCCCCGCCGGCCCGACCTCGCTGCCGCCGACGAGGAAGTCGACGCGGTGCAGCGTCACCGGCCCCAATCTGAAATTATCGATCGTCGTTACGTCGGGCCGGATATCGCCCCCCACACCGCTGACGTACAGCCCCATCGGTGCGCCGCGCCGCTTGAAGCCGTATTCCGCCGCTACCCCGGGCGAGAGCGAGCTGAAAAACGCGCCGCTGTCGGCGACCAGCCGCATCTGATGCCCGTTCAATTCGACCGGCACCGTCGGCTGCCGATCGATCATCGTCACTGGCAGTTCGAGCAATTGCCCGATCGAGCACTTGTTGTCGGCCGCGTTGGCTGTTCCCCCTGCGACCATCACCGCCCCCGCAGCGATGATCGCGCCAAAAACCTTCGGCATTATCCCCCCTCGCTTTTATTAGCTCCGTTTCATGATGATCCCGGCGCGCGCATCATCGACCAGAAGCGCGGCCCTCCCTTCGGCACATACCAGCTATCCACCTGCTCGAAGCCGATGCCCTGATAGAAGGCGACGTTCCTTTCGAGCGGCGTTTCGAGATAGCAAGGCAGCCAATCGTTCGCGACGCGTTCAAGTCCGTCGCGAACGATCGCGCCGCCGATCCCCTGGCCCTGAAAACGCGGCTCGCAGCCCGCGATGTGGAGATACCAGAACGGTTCGTCCGGATGATGCGCGTCGATCGCATTGGCGACCCGCAACGCCCGCCCCAAGGCCCCGCCGAGCGCGCCGAGCATGGCCGGGGCGTGGCGGATCATCTCCCAGATGCCGGTCTTCGAGCGGCCCGGCTCGCGCCACAGCGTCGCCGCCTCGATACCACTCGACACCAAGCGCATCCCGACCGTTTCGTCGGCGTCGAACAACAGCGCGAACAGCCGCGGCAGGCGCCCTGCGCGGTCGGCAGGATCAGGGAAGATGAACCGCATCGCCGGATCGTCGGCAAAGGCGCGAGACAGCATCGCGGCGATCGCGAGGCGGTCTCGGCCCGAGGCCAGGCGAATATCCGGCGGTGAGGCGCGATCCGGCATCGGGGAAGAATGACACGCAACGGCGATGTAGGCCAGAGCGCTAAGTCATTCCTCAAAAACGAGAACGGGCACCGGAAAATACCGACGCCCGTCTTGTCTCGAAGGGCCGGGAATCAGGCGGCGTCGCCGCTTGCCTTTTCCTTCTTGGCATAGACGCGGATCGGGTCCTTGCGGCCTTCGACCACATCCTTGTCGATCATCACCTCGTCGACCCCGTCCATCGAGGGCAGGTCGAACATCGTGTCGAGCAGGATGCCTTCGAGGATCGAGCGCAGCCCGCGCGCGCCGGTCTTGCGATCGATCGCCTTCTTGGAGACCGACACCAAGGCGTCGTCGGTGAAGCCCAGCCCGACCGATTCGAGGTCGAACAGCTTCTGATACTGCTTGACCAGCGCGTTCTTCGGCTCGGTCAGAATCTTGACGAGCGCGTCGATGTCGAGGTCTTCGAGCGTCGCGATCACCGGCAGGCGGCCGACGAATTCGGGGATGAGGCCGAACTTGAGCAGATCCTCGGGCTCGACCTGACGCAGCACCTCGCCGGTGCGCTTCTCTTCGGGGGCGGCAACGTAAGCGCCGAAGCCGATCGACTTGCCCTGCAACCGGTCGCCGATGATCTTCTCGAGGCCACTGAACGCGCCGCCACAGATGAACAGGATGTTGGTCGTATCGACCTGTAGAAATTCCTGCTGCGGATGCTTGCGCCCGCCCTGCGGTGGGACCGAGGCAACAGTGCCCTCCATCATCTTGAGCAGCGCCTGTTGCACGCCCTCGCCCGAGACGTCGCGGGTAATCGAGGGATTTTCGGCCTTGCGGCTGATCTTGTCGATCTCGTCGATATAGACGATCCCGCGCTGTGCCCGCTCGACGTTATAGTCCGACGCCTGGAGCAGCTTGAGGATGATGTTCTCGACATCCTCGCCGACATAGCCGGCCTCGGTCAGCGTCGTGGCGTCGGCCATGGTGAACGGCACGTCGAGGATGCGCGCCAGCGTCTGCGCGAGCAACGTCTTGCCGCAGCCGGTGGGGCCGACGAGCAGGATATTCGACTTGGCGAGCTCGACATCGGCGCCCTTCTGGCCGTGCGACAGGCGCTTGTAATGATTGTGCACCGCGACCGAGAGCACGCGCTTGGCCTGCTTCTGCCCGATCACATAATCGTCGAGAACGTCGCAGATTTCCTGCGGCGTCGGCACGCCGCCGTCCTTTTTCGAGACGAGCGCCGACTTGGTTTCCTCGCGGATGATGTCGTTGCAGAGCTCGACGCACTCGTCGCAGATGAACACCGTCGGGCCGGCGATCAGCTTCCTCACTTCGTGCTGCGACTTGCCGCAGAAGGAGCAGTAAAGCGTGCTCTTCGAGTCACCGCCGCTGAGTTTGGTCATTCACTTCCATCCTTGCGCCTAACGCTACACTGGCGCGTTCGAGCGTGCCGGCCATCCTAGACCGGCAACGCTCCCTACCACAATCACCTAAATTTGCCGTTACGACTTGTCGCTCGGCAGCTTCGCCACGTCCGAAGAATCCTCGGTCGGCGAAGGCCGCTTGTCGAACACCTCGTCGATCAGGCCGAATTCCTTCGACTCTTCGGCCGAGAGGAACTTGTCGCGATCCATCGCCTTCTCGATCTCCTCGATCGGCTTGCCGGTGTACTTCGCATAAAGCTCGTTCATCCGGTGCCGGATGCGCAAAATCTCGCGCGCCTGGATTTCGATATCACTCGCCATGCCCTGCGCCCCGCCCGAGGGCTGGTGGATCATGATCCGCGCATTGGTGAGCGCGACGCGCATGCCGGGTTCGCCGGCGGCGAGCAGGAAGCTGCCCATCGACGCAGCCTGGCCGATGCACACCGTGCCGACGCGCGGGCGGATATATTGCATCGTGTCGTGGATCGCCATGCCCGCCGTGACGACCCCGCCCGGCGAGTTGATGTACATGTAGATGTCCTTCTTGGGATTTTCCGATTCCAGGACGAGCAACTGCGCGGTGATCAGCGAGGCCATCTGGTCCTCGACCTGCCCGGTCACGAACACGATCCGCTCGCGCAGCAGCCGTGAAAAGATGTCGAAGCTGCGCTCGCCGCGGTTCGACTGTTCGATGACGATCGGCACCAGGCCGTTGGTCAGCCTGGTCAGCGGCGAGGTGAAATCACCGGTTTCGAACGGATTGTGCATGAAGGTCTCAGGTCCTCTTGAGTTCGATTTGTAACATCGTCGCTGGCGCGAACGAGTTCAAGCCCGGTTGATCGTTAACGGCGGGGGTGACGATTCGCGGGCTGCGTCGAGCGTGAAGTGGAGAAAGTGGAGATCGTCGTGGGCTTTTTGCCGGCATTGCGCCGGCGAAACGACAGGTTGGCGACTATGCCGCGACAGTCTCGCGCCGCTACCGCGTCTTCCACGCGGCGATATCGAACCGATTAGCGCCTCGCATGCGGCAGAGTGGCGACAGCTTTGCGCCGACGAGGCGCGGCCTGGTGACGAGGACGAGGACGGAGGCGGTTGCATCGTCGAGGATAGATCAGGAATAATCCAACTTTGGAAGGGCTCGCGCCCTGTTCGCCGTCAGGCGCCCGGTGCCTTGTGCGCGAGATAGGCGAGCCGGCGCACTTCGCGGCGGCCGCGGACGACCGTATCAAGGATCAGCCCGGCGAATCCGTTGAGGAAAGCGAGGATCATCAGGCCCGTCGCGAGCACCGCGGTCGGCAGGCGCGGGACGAGGTGGGTGTGCATGTAAGTAATGGCGAGCGGGATCGACAGGATCACCGCGAGCGCCGCGAACGCCGCGCCGATCAGACCGAAAAACAGCAGCGGCCGCTCGATGCGGTAGAGCGTGACGATCGTGCGCAGGATGCGCCAGCCGTCCGAATAGGTGCTGAGCTTCGATTCCGACCCCTCGGGTCGCGCGAAGTAGGGCGTCTCGACCTCGGCGACGGGCATCTTGAGTTCGAGCGCGTGCACACTGATCTCGGTCTCGATCTCGAAGCCGGCAGACAGCACCGGAAAGCTCTTCACGAAACGCCTCGAGAACACGCGGTAACCCGATAAAATATCGGAGAAGCTGCGGCCGAACAGGCGCGCGAGCATGCCCGTCAGCATGCGGTTGCCGAGCCGGTGGCCGCGCCGATATGCCTCGACCGCCTCGCCGACCCGGCTGCCGACCACCATGTCGAGCTTTTCATCGAACAGCCGCGCGATCAGCGCGGGCGCCGAGGCGGCGTCATAGGTCGCGTCGCCATCGGCCATGACATAAATGTCGGCGTCCACATCAGCAAACATTCGCCGGACGACATTGCCCTTCCCCTGCATCCGTTCGGTGCGGACGATGGCGCCGGACTCGCGCGCGACATCGGTCGTGCGGTCGCGGCTATTGTTATCGTAAACGTAGATCGCGGCGTCGGGCAGGGCGGTACGGAAGCCAGCAACCGTCTGCGCGATCGCCGCTTCTTCGTTGTAGCAGGGTAGCAAGACTGCGATTCTCGGACCGGTCACGTCGCCCCCATTCGTCACCCCGGACTTGTTCCGGGGTCTACCGGGCGGCAGGAGCCGCGATCACGACTCCTGCCTCACCGTGGATGCCGGAACAAGGGTTCCCGTCAAAGTACTGCTTTGACGGGTGCCCATGTCCGGCATGACGATTACTTCTTCGCCGGCGCCTTCTTCGCGGCCGGCTTCTTGGCGGCGGCCGGCTTGGCTTCAGCCTTCGCCGCCGGCTTGGCGGCGGGCGCCTTGGCCGGCACCTTTTTCGGCGCGGCGTCCTTCACCGGTGCCTCCGCCTTGGCTTTGGCGGCAGGCGCCTTGGCGGGCTTTTCGTCCTTGGCCGGCGCTGCCTTGGTCGCAGCCTTCTTCGCCGGTTCCTCGGACTTAGCCTCTTCCTTCTTGGCAGCCGGCTTCTTGGCCGCGGCCTTCTTCTTCGGCTTGTGGTCGTGATCGTGGTCGTGGCTGTGCGTGCCGGTCGAGAAGCCCTCTTCCGACTCGATCGCCGCTTCCAATTCCTCGCGCGTCACTTCGCGGTCGCTGACCTCGGCCTTGTCGAACAGGAAGTCGACGACCTTGTCCTCATAGAGCGGCGCACGGAGCTGGGCGGCCGCCATCGGCTCCTGCTGGACGTACTGGATGAAGCGCTGACGATCTTCGGGACCGTATTGCTGCGCGGCCTGCGCGATCAGGCGGTTCATCTCCTGCTGGCTGACCTCGACGCCGTTGGCCTGGCCGATCTCGGACAGCAGCAGGCCGAGGCGCACGCGGCGCTCGGCGATCGCCTTATAATCGTCGCGCTCGGCTTCCATTTCCTTGATCGCCGCCTCGGGGTCTTCCTCGTGGGTCGCCTCGTGCTGGAGCTGCGCCCAGATCTGGTTGAACTCGGCCTCGACCATCGACGGCGGGACCGGGAAATCATGCCCCTCGGCAAGCTGATCGAGCAGCTTGCGCTTCATGTGGGTACGGGTGAGCTGGTTGTGCTCCTGCTCGACCTGACCCTTGAGCAGACCCTTCAATTGCTCGAGGCTTTCGAGGCCCATCGACTTGGCGAGCTCGTCGTCGATCTTGCTCTCGCCCGAAACCTGCACCTTCTTGATCGTCAGATCGAAGGTCGCGGCCTTGCCCTTGAGATTCTCGGCATTGTAATCGTCGGGGAAAGTGACGTTGATGGTCTTCTCGTCGCCCGCCTTGACGCCGACGATCTGGTCCTCGAAGCCCGGGATCAGGCGGCCCGAGCCGATCTCGACCGCCATGTCCTCGCCGGTGCCGCCGTCGAACGCGACGCCGTCGACCTTGCCGACGAAATCCATCACGACCTGGTCGCCCTGCTTCGCCTTGTGCGTCTTGGCGGCGTCCTTCCAGTTCTTCATCTGCGACGCGAAGGTCTGGAGCTGTTCGTCGACCGCCGAATCCTCGACGGGGACGGTCAGCCGCTCGAGCTTGAGCTTGTCGATCGCCGGGGTCGGCACGTCGGGGAGCACCTCGAGCTCGACCTTGACCTCGGCGTCCTTGCCCGCCTCATAGCCGTCGTTCAGCTCGACCGAGGGCTGCATCGCGGGACGCAGCTTGTGGTCGGCGATGACCTTCTGCACGCCTTCCTGGATCGACGAGTTGAGCGCGTCGGCGGCGAGCGCCTCGCCGTGCATCTTGCGCACCAGATTAGCCGGCACCTTGCCCGGCCGGAAGCCCGGCATGCGGACCTGCGGGGCGACGCGCTTCACCTCGGCATCGACGCGCTTGTCGATATCCTTGGCGGTGATCGTCAGGGTGTAGGCGCGCTTGAGGCCTTCGTTCAACGTCTCGACAGTCTGCATTCGCTTCTGGGCCTTCGTGTCAAAAGTCGGAAAAAAATTTCGGCGCTGTCCACGAGCGGTCGCGGACAGGCCTGGTGCGGGCGAAGGGACTCGAACCCCCACATCTTTCGATACTGGAACCTAAATCCAGCGCGTCTACCAGTTCCGCCACGCCCGCGTGGGACAGCAGGTCGGCGGCGTCTATACCAGCGCGGGGGCCAAGGGCAAGCCGAGTCGCGCGCGGCCGGGCGATTGCCGCGGCGGCCGGGGCAACTCGGGGCGCGCTGCTTCGTTGGTCCGGGCGAGGAGATCGCCCATGGCCACCCCACCGCCCAGCCCCGCGCCGACGCCCGCGCCGGCAAGCCCGCCGGCGCCGCCGCCCGAGATCATCCCGCCCGCGCCAGACATCGACGTGCCCGATCCCGGCGCACCGCCTGCGACGCCGCCGACCTTTCCCAGCGCCGCCTGACAAACTGAGCGGCCAGCATTGGTAAAGGCGGCGAAGCGCATTATCTTGGCAAGACAGTCGAGATGATCCCGCTTTGCCGATGCTGCCGCACCTCAATCCTGACGTTCACCTCTATCTGCTGATCGCGCTCGTCGCGATCGCGGTGGCGATCGTGTTGCGCGTGCGGGTGCTGCGCTCGATCCTCAGCTTCGCGATTACCGTGGGTCTGGTCGGGCTGCTGATTCTGGTCGTTATCCAGCGCGGCCGGTTCGACCCCTATTTCTCGCGCATCGTCTCGGCGCTGCACCTTGGCGGGCAGGAAGTCGTCGGCAAGGAGGTCCGCATCCGCATGGCGCCCGACGGCCATTTTTGGGCGCATGTCCGCGTCGGCGGGGTCGATCGTCGCATGCTGATCGATAGCGGCGCAACGCTGACGGCGCTGTCGAGCGAGACGGCGGCCGCGGCGGGGCTCAAGACCGACGATCAGCTCTTTCCGGTCGTTCTCAACACCGCGAACGGCGCAATCACCGCGCGTACCGCGACGCTGCCCGACTTGCGGCTCGGCGACATCGTCGCGCGCGACCTGCCGGTGGTCGTGTCACCGGCGTTCGGCGACACCGACGTGCTGGGCATGAATTTCCTGTCGATGCTCAAATCGTGGCGGGTCGAGGGGCGCGAGCTGATCCTCGAGCCCCATCACCCGCAAGACGCCGCCGCCTAGCTCGCCTGAAACACGCCGCAGGCGAGGCGCGGGCCGCTGTTGCCGGCGGGGTCGCTCATCATGTCGTCGCGCACGGCATGAAGGACGATTGACGAGCCATCGGCGTCGAGCAATCCGTCCATCGTCGCGCCGGGGATATTGACGCCAAGCGTCGCGCGGCCGCTGGTCGACACGATCAGATTGGGCAGATCGCCCATGTGCGGCCCCGCCGCGTTGAGCGTGCCGTGATGCGCTGCCAGCGGATTCCAGTGCCCGCCGGCGCTATCGAAGCCCGGCGGATCGCAACGGCCGACGGTGTGGATATGCGCGCCGTGATAGCCCGGCGGAAGGCCGCGGGTCTCCAGCGTGATGCGCAGGCCGCCCTCTACCTCGCTCGCGGTCGCTCGGCCGACTTCGGCGCCAGCGGCGTTGTGCAGTACCGCGATCGCCGTCCGCCCCGGCGTGGCGAGCGGCTGGCCGACCTCGCCATGCTTGTCGTTGCAGCCGACCAGAACCAGCGCCAGCGATGCTGCGCCCAACCATGCGATCCTGCTCATCTTCGCCTCCCGTTGAAGCGGCGGATGCTATCGCATGGCGCGGGGAACCGCCAGCCGGCTAACGGCCTTCGCGACGCTCGCCCTGACGGCGATCGGTCTTGCGACGCTCGTCGCCGGCGTAATCGGGCTGCTGTCCCTCGCGACGATCGCCGGTGCGGCGGTCTGCGCCCCGGCGATCGTCTCGATCCTGGTCGATCATTGCTCGTCACCTCAATCGTGATGCAATGACCGCTTCATACACCAATTGCGCAATTCGCGCAGGTGTCAGGCGTCGGCGAGCTCGCGGGTCAGCGCCTTGGCGATCGCCGCGTTGAAGGCGGGGATGTCGTCGGGCTTGCGGCTGGTGATCAGTTGCCCGTCGACCACGACTTCCTGATCGACCACGTCGGCGCCGGCGTTGCGCAGGTCGGTCCGGAGCGACGGCCAGCTCGTCACGCGCTTGCCCTTGACGACATCAGCCTCGACCAGCAGCCACGGCGCATGGCAGATCGCCGCGACCGGCTTGCCCGCGTCGAGGAACGCGCTCACGATCTCGGGCGCACGCGCCTGGATGCGCAGCTTGTCCGGATTGCCGACGCCGCCGGGGAGCACGAGCATGTCGTAATCCTCGGCCCTCACCTGATCGAGCGTCATGTCGGGGGTGATCGTCTCGGCCTTCTTGTCGTCATGGACGACGCCCTGGATCGGATCGGTCTTGATCGAGGCGAGCTTCACGCTGGCGCCCGCATCGAGCAGCGCCTCGCGCGGCTTGAACAGTTCGGATTGCTCGAAGCCGTCGGTGGCCATGATGAGCACTTTCTTGCCGGTAAGATCGGCCATGATTTCCTCCATCGCTTTGGGGTTGCACGACAGTTGAACGAGCACCCGCGCCGCCCGTTCCGGAACCACGCGATGGTCCGCGCATTGGAAGCGACGTTGCGCGAGCGGAAGGGAAAGCCTTGGTCAGGATCGTCTACTGCGATGACAGCGAACCCGGCATCACCCGCCGCAAGGTCCGCCACGGCTGGGGCTATTGGGACGCCGAAGGCAAGCGGATCACCGATCGCGACGAGATCGACCGCCTGAACGCCGTCGGCCTGCCCCCGGCTTATACGGACGCCTGGTATTGCCCGAAGGCCAACGGCCACATCCAGGCGGTCGGCTGGGACGAGAAGGGCCGCAAGCAATATCGCTACCACGCCGACTTCCGCGAGGCGCGCGAGGCCGAGAAATATGAGCTGTGCGCCGAATTCGGTCGCAAGCTCCCCCGCTTGCGCAAACGCGTCGAGGCCGATCTGCGCCACCGCAAGATGGACAAGGATCGCGCCGTCGCCGCGGTGATCCGACTGCTCGACCTCGGCTTCGTGCGCGTCGGCAACGAATGCTACGTCAAATCGAACAAGAGCTACGGCGCGACCACCCTGCGCAAGCGCCACGCCGATCTGGACGGCCGTGTGCTCAAGCTCCAGTACAAGGCCAAATCGGGCAAGATGCGCGCGCTGACCATCGCCGACGGCTCGCTGATCCGCTTCGTGCGCAACTGCCAAGACCTGCCCGGCCAGCACCTGTTCCGCTGGGTCGACAGCGACGGCGAAGGTCATGCCGTGACATCGGGCGACGTCAACGACTATATCCACAAGGCGATGGGCGAAGACTTCACCGCCAAGAATTTCCGCACCTGGGGCGCGAGCATGCTCGCGTTCGAGGCGCTGGCGACCGCGAAGCACGACATCAGCCTCAAGACGATGCTCGAGCCGGTCACCGCCGCGCTCGGCAACACGCCGGCGATCGCGCGCAAATCCTATGTCCACCCCCGCCTGATCGAGCTTGCCAAGAGCAAGACCGGCCAGGCGGCGTTCCGCGCGGGGCTGCATCTACCCCGCACCACCAAATATCTGACGCGCATCGAGCGTGGCCTGATCGCTTTCCTCGAAAGTGCGGCCGCGTCCTCGCGCAAAGCAGCCTGAAGAGAGACCCATGATCGCCAGCAATGCCGCCGCCCCCGCGACGACCGCGCCCGCGCCTGCCAAACACCTCGTTTCGTTCCAGCAACAACTTCACGATTTCGTGGTCGCCACGACCGATTGGTTCCAGACCAACTGGCTGCAGATCATCATCGCCGCGGTAATCGGCGTCGTCATCGCGGCGATCCTCTACGGACTTCGCGGGCTAGGCGGCCGGCTGTGTCGCCCGGGCCGTCTGCGCTCCGACTGGCGCACGATCATCGGCCGCGCCGTCAGCAAGACGACCAATTACTTCATCATCATGGTCGCGGTCAGGCTGGTCGACGGATACGCCGCCACACCGCCGGCGGTCGACAAGATCGTCGGCTTCCTGTTCATCGTCGCGACCTGTTTCCAGGGCGCGATCTGGGCGCGCGAGCTGATCCTCGGCGCGATCGAGCACCGCACATCCGCCGAGGGCTATCAGGGCGAAGCGGTGCTCAACGCGATGGGGCTCATCCGTCTGCTGGTCAGCGTGGTTGTGTTCGCCATCGCGCTGGTCGTGCTGCTCGATAACCTCAACGTCAATGTGACCGGACTCGTCGCCGGGCTGGGCGTCGGCGGCATCGCGATCGGCCTTGCCGCGCAGGGCATCTTCGCCGACCTGTTCGCCGCGCTGGCGATCATCTTCGACCGACCGTTCTCGCGCGGGGACAAGATCAGCTACGGCGACAGCTCGGGCACGATCGAGGCGATCGGGCTCAAATCGACCCGCATCCGCGCCTATTCGGGCGAATTGCGCGTGATCTCGAACCGCAACTTGCTCGACAAGGAAATCCTCAACGTCACGCATCGTGATCATATCCGCCTGCCCTTCACGATCGGCGTCGCCTACGAAACCCCGCCCGAAACGCTGGCGCGCATTCCCGATATTCTGAAGGAGCTCGTCGAGGCCGAGGGTGCGGTTGCCGCACGCGCGGGGTTCGAGGCGTTCGGCGCAAGTTCGCTCGATTTCGCGCTGTTGGTCGATGTCCCGGGGGCCGACTGGTCGATCGCCCATCCGACCCGCGACCGCCTGCTCGTCGCGATCATGAAGCGCTTCGCCGAAGAAGGTATCTCGATCCCTTACCCGACCCAGACCACCTACACCGCCGCGCCCGACGGCACGATCATCATGCCCTATCCGGAAGTGCAGCCGGTCAAGCGCATCGATCTACGCGACGATGAAAAACCTGACGGCGGCAAAGCGTAACAACCTGGGTTAGTGGCGGGGAACGCGCCGGCCAGCGGCGCGTATCTCCCGTCCATGCCTGTCCGCTCCCAGATCTTTCCCTGGCTCCATGCTGCGCAGCACGAGTTGCAGCAAAAGCTGTTCGACCATGTCGAGGCACGCGCCTTTCCGTGCGTCGGCGCGAAGGCGGCGCTGGCGCGCGGGACGCTGGAGGTGCTGGCCTGCGACCGGCTCGACAGCGCGTGGGACGATCTGCGCATCCACGACGCGCTGCTCCATTTCGTCGCGGACTATCGGCGGGAAAAGAGCCTCTATCGCAGTTTCGCGGTGATCTTCGCCGGCCCGACCGATCTCGACGAGGCGGCCTTCGAAGCGGCGTTGTGGCAGCGCGTCCAGTCGCTGTCGGACAAGGACGTCTGGCGCGGGCAGGACTACGACAAGCGCGTGAGCAACGATCCGGGCAACCCGCATTTCTCGCTGAGCTTCGGCGGCGAGGCGTTCTTCATCGTCGGCCTCCATCCTCATGCCAGCCGCCCCGCACGCCGCTTCGAGCGGCCGGCGCTCGTCTTCAACCTCCACGACCAGTTCGAGCGGCTGCGCGCCGAGGACAAATATGAAGGCATGCGCGAGAAGATCATGACGCGCGACGAGGCGCTGGCCGGTTCGCGCAACCCGATGCTCGCGCGCCACGGCGACGCCAGCGAGGCCCGCCAATATAGCGGCCGCCTGGTCGATCCCGACTGGGCGCCGCCGTTCCAGTATAACGGAGACTGACGATCGACACGCAGCGCATTCCCGAACGCAGCGGCACCGCCTTCCGGCTTGCGAAGGGCCAGACGCTGACCGTGATCGATCCGCAAGGCGAACAGGTCGCCGATCTGCTGGCGTTCAACGCCGACGATATGGACGAGGTGATCTCCTCGGGCCGCACGCTCGATTATGCCGAGACGATCCGACTGACCACGGGGCACCAGCTCTATTCAAACCGTTCGAACGTGCTGCTGGACATCATCGACGACACCGTCGGGATGCACGATTTCCTGCTCACGCCGTGCTCGACCGACACCTTCCGCCATTTCTATCCCGACCAGCCCGTCCATAGCGGCTGTTTCGGCAACCTCGCCGAGGCGCTCGCGCCCTACGGGGTCACCCCCGATCGCATCCCGGTCGCGTTCAACTGCTTCATGAACGTCCCCGTCGACGGCGCAACCGGCAAGCTCCGCGTGCTGCCGCCGACGAGCAAGGCCGGCGATCACATTACCTTCCGCGCCGCGATGGACCTCGTGATAGGCCTCACCGCCTGCTCCGCGCTCGACAGCAACGGCGGCAGCTTCAAGCCGATCGATTACCGGATAGAGTGAGGCTCGCCGCGCTTGCCGCCTCAAAGAGGGCGAGAGACAGACGACATAGATAGCCGTCACCCCGGACTTGTTCCGGGGTCCAACGTGCCTCAGGCGGAAACGCCCGCGGATGGTTGGATGCCGGAACAAGTCCGGCATGACGGAATGATCAAATCCCGCCTTCGTCCAGACTCAGAAGCGACGCATTCCCGCCCGCGCTGGTGGTATCGATCGATACCGCGCGCTCGGCGACGAAACGGAACAAATAATGCGGCCCGCCCGCCTTGGGCCCCGTCCCTGACAGCCGCTCGCCGCCGAACGGCTGCGAGCCGACCACCGCGCCGATCATCGAGCGGTTGACGTAGAGGTTGCCGACATGAGCGTGCGCCTCGGTGATATCGGCGGCGCGGGCGATGCGGCTGTGGAGGCCCATGGTCAGGCCGAAGCCCTTCTCGTTGACGCGCTTGATCGTCTCGACCAGCTTGCCCGAGGGCCAGGTCGCGACATGAAGGATCGGGCCGAACCATTCCTGTTTCAGATCCTCGATCGCGTCGAGCCGGATCAGCGTCGGCGGCACGAACAGCCCGTCCTCGGGCGCCGGGACGGTTTTCACCCAGCGATCGTGCGCGGCGTCGCGATACGACATCAGCTTGTCATAGGCTGCCTGGTCGATCACCGGGCCGACATCGGTCGCCGGATTGCCCGGATCGCCGACCACCAGCAGGTCCATTGCACCTTTCAGCATCTCGATCATGCCCTCGGCGATGTCCTCCTGCAGCAGCAGCAGCCGCAGCGCCGAGCAACGCTGCCCCGCCGAGCGGAACGACGAGATGATGACGTCGGCGACGACCTGTTCGGGCAAGGCGGTCGAATCGACGATCATCGCGTTGATCCCGCCGGTCTCGGCGATCAGCGGCAGGATCGCGCGTTCCTCGGCGGCGAGCAGCGACTGCGCGATGCGCCGCGCGGTGCCGGTCGAGCCGGTGAAGGCGACGCCCTGGATGCGCAGATCGGCGGTGATCGCCGCGCCGACCTCGGGCCCGCCGGGAACGAGCATCAGCACGTCCTTGG
>JBQCHO010000022.1:0-21437 GCA_051954635.1 Sphingomonas sp.
TGCCGCGCAGCCAGGTGATCAGCAAGGTGTGGGACCACATCAAGAAGAACAACCTGCAGAACCCCGAGAACAAGCGCGAGATCGTCGCCGACGACAAGCTGAAGAAGGTGTTCGGCAAGGATCGCGTTTCGATGTTCGAGATGAACAAGCACATCTCGAAGCACGTCAAGGCCTGATCCGATAATTTGAAGAACGGGCGCCGGACTTGTTTCCGGCGCCCTTCTTTATTGTGCGGCGTCGCGGAATAGCGCGAATGCCGCCTGCGCGCCGCTCAGCGCCTCGTCGCGCCAATGATCGCCGCCGCGCGCATCCTCGGCTTCGGCCGCATCGAGCCGGTCGCGAAACGCCCGCCACTCGCCATTGCCGTGCACCGCGCCGAGATAGTGGGTCGGCAACCCCGCGCCGACCTGCTTCGCCAGTATCGCGCCGCCCAGCCGCGAGCCTTCGATGACGTAGAGCATGCCCCATGCTTCAGCCGCCGTCGCCGGTGCGGCGAACGGCAATGTCCGCGGCGTCGCTTCGCCGAGTTCGGCCAGATCGTCGGCGATCAGCCCGCCGCGCGGGCGCCAGCCCGGCAACTGCCACAACATCGCCTCGAGCGCGAGCAACGCGCGCGACTGCGCCGTCAGGAACGCGACATAGCCGTCGCGGACGGAAAGGTCGAAGCGGCCGAAGGCGTTATCGACCGCCTGATGGTCCTGCGCGGTGGCATTGCGCAAAAAACTGCCTACTGATAAACGCTTGTGCACTGGTTTTCCGACCCTATGGTTGGAACGGCCGGCTCGGGGGGAGCCGGACGCAACCGCACCGCTATGCCACAAGCTTTTCGGGTCGGCTGTAACCTCGATCACAGGAGGATTCCCCTGCCCGATATTGATTTGATCGACGGTTCGCTGCCGCCTGCCGGGGGCCAGCGGCAATTGGCTCGCCCCGATCTCACCGCCTGTGACCGCGAACCGATCCACATTCCGGGCTCGATCCAGCCGCACGGCCTGCTGCTCGTCGCCGACGCCGCGAGCCGCGAGGTTGTCGCGGGGGCAGGCGATATCGAGAATCGTCTCGCGCCCGACTGGATGGGCCGCACGCTCGACGATCTGCTCGGTCAGAACGTCGGCGCCGCGCTCGCGCGGACCGACGAGCCCGGCCGCGGCAGCCTCGTGCTGGATCGGGTCGAGCGCCACGGGACGCAGTTCGACATCGTCGTCCATGCCTCGGGCGATCACCTGCTCGTCGAACTCGAGCTCGAAACCGCACGCGAATGGCCCGCCGCGCGCACGCTCTCGATGCTCGAGGCGACGACCGCCTCGTTCGAACGCAGCACCGATCTCGTCTCCTTGTGCGAAGCCGCGGCCGCCGCATTCCGCACGCTTACCGGCTTCGACCGCGTGATGATCTACCGCTTCCTCGACGACGATGCCGGCGTCGTCCTCGCCGAGGATCGCGCCGAGGGCGAGCATTCGTTTCTCAACCACCATTTCCCGGCGACCGACATCCCGCAACAGGCGCGCGCGCTCTACGTGCGCAACCGCGTCCGCATCATCCCCGACGTCCGTTATGAGCCCGCGCCGCTGCGTCCCGCCGCCGCGCGCGATATCGACCTGTCCGACGTCGCTTTGCGCAGCGTCTCGCCGATCCACCTCGAATATCTGCGCAACATGGATGTCGGCGCCTCGGCGTCGATGTCGATCGTCAAGGACGGGTTGCTGTGGGGCCTGGTCGCGTGCCATCACCGCACGCCGCATTCCCTGCCGATCGACCTGCGCCTCGCCTGCGCCGCGCTTGCCGGCGATCTCGCCCGCCAGATCCGCGCCAAGGAAAATGCCGGTAATTACCGCGAGCGCATCCGACTGCGCGCCGCCGAGGACCGCGTCGTCACCCGGCTGGGCGGAGACGCCTCGCTCGGCGAGTTCTTCGAACATGCCGGCGGCGATGTTTGTCGCATGCTCGACGCCGATGGCTTCGTCGCGATCCAGGGCAAGGACATCTATGTCAGCGGCATCTGTCCGCCGCAGGATGCACTGTTCGCGATCGGCGAGCATTTCAAGCACGCCGCCCTCGCCCAACCGGTTGCGACCGCGAGCCTCGAAACGATCCTCGACAAGGCAAGCGCGTGGCGCGACTGCGCGAGCGGCCTGCTCGCCGCGACGATGTCGACCGAGGAGCCCACGATCATGATGTGGTTCCGCGCCGAACAGCCGCAGGTCGTCGAATGGGCGGGCAATCCGCACGCCAGCGACAAAAGCGATCCCAACGCCGTGCTCACGCCCCGCGCCTCGTTCGACGCGTGGAGCGAGACGGTGCGCGGCCGCGCCCGCCCGTGGACGCGCGAAGAGATCGAGGCCGCCAACCGCCTCAAGCGGACGATGTTCGAAGCGCGCCAGAACCGCCGCCTGCGCGAGCTCAACCGCGATCTGGCCGCAACCATCGCCGACAAGGAAAGCCTGCTCGCGCAGAAGGATTACCTGATGGGCGAGGTCAATCACCGCGTCCAGAACAGCCTGCAGCTCGTCTCGGCATTCCTGGCGATGCAGGCGCGCGCGGCGAACGAGCCTGCGGTGTCCGATCATCTCGACGAGGCGCAGCGGCGGTTGCAGGCGGTCGCCCTCGTCCACCGCCGCCTCTATGCCGACGACCGCGTCGAGGCGGTCGATCTCGGCCGCTATATCGAGGATCTCGTCACCGAGCTGACCACCTCGATGGGCCGCGAGTGGCGCGATCAGCTCCGCATGGAACTCGCGCCGATCCTGATCTCGACCGATCGTGCGGTGAATGTCGGCCTGATCCTCACCGAGCTCGTCATCAACGCGAACAAATACGCCTATGACGGCGATGCCGGCCCGATCGAAATCACGCTGGAGCAATATCGCCAGCGCTTCCGCCTCGTCGTCGCCGATCGCGGCAAGGGCAAGGCGTCGAGCGGGCGCGGCTTCGGCACGCGGATGCTCAAGGCGATGATCGAGCGCCTCGGCGGCGACATGACCGAAGACAGCAGCCCGCAAGGCCTCCGCGTCATCCTGTCCGCGCCGATCGAGGCGGACTGAACCCGCCCGAACGTAACCTCAGGCGGCCTCGAGCGCTCCGCGTACAGCGGCCACGGCATCGTCTGCCTTGTCGCCGTCCGGCCCACCACCCTGCGCCATGTCGGGCCGACCGCCACCGCCCTTGCCGCCGAGCGCCGCGACCGCGCGCTGGACGAGATCGACCGCGCTGCGGGTGCCCGTCAAGTCGTCGGTGACGCCGATCGCGACCGAGGCGCGGCCATCGTTGACCGCGACGAGCATCGCCACGCCCGAGCCGACGCGTGCCTTCATTTCATCGACAGCGCCGCGCAGGCCCTTGGGATCGAGGCTCTCGACGACCTGCGCGAGGAAGCCTGCGCCGCCGACCTGCTCGGGGCCGGCAGCATCGCTATTGCCGCCACCGCCGAGCGCCAGGGCCTTCTTCGCTTCGGCGAGCTCGCGCTCGAGCCGCCGCCGATCCTCGACCAACGCGGCGACGCGCGCCGGCACCTCGTCGGGCGACGCCTTGAGCGCCGCCGCCGCCTCGCGCAATTTCTCGTCGCGCGCGGTGAACCAGGCGCGCGCTGCTTCGCCGGTCAGCGCCTCGATGCGGCGCACGCCCGAGGACACCGCGCCCTCGCTCACCACCTTGAACAGGCCGATATCGCCGGTGGCGCCAACGTGCGTGCCGCCGCACAGCTCGAGGCTGTACACGGGCGCATTATCGCCGCCGCGCCGGCCCATCGAGACGACGCGGACCTCGTCGCCGTATTTCTCGCCGAACAGCGCCATCGCGCCTTCCTCGATCGCCTCTTCCGGCGTCATCAGCCGCGTCTGCACCGCGTCGTTCTGGCGGATATAGGCGTTCACGTCGCCCTCGATCTCGGCGAGCGACGCATGCTCGACCGCGGTCGGCTGCGAGAAATCGAAGCGTAGCCTCTCAGGCGCGACGAGGCTGCCCTTCTGCGCGACATGGGTGCCGAGACGCTCGCGCAAGGCAGCGTGGAGCAGGTGCGTCGCCGAATGGTTGGCGCGGATCGCGTTCCGGCGCTGGTGATCGACGTCGAGCTTCACGCTGTCGCCGACCTTCACCTCGCCCGCCTCGATCACCGTGCGGTGCGACCATAGGCGGCCGACATGCTTCTGCGTGTCCTCGACATGCGCGCGGAGCTTGTCGTTGGTCATCGTCCCGGCATCGCCGACCTGCCCGCCGCTCTCGGCGTAGAACGGGGTCTGGTTGGTGACGATATCGACGGTCTCGCCGGCCGTGGCGCTCTCTACCCGCGCGCCGTCCTTGACGATCGCGATCACCTCGCCCTCGCCTTCCTCGGCGCCGTAGCCGACGAACTCGGTGCCGCCGTGCTCCTCGGCGAGGTCGAACCACAATTCTTCCGAAGCCTTGTCGCCCGAGCCCTTCCACGCCGCGCGCGCGGCGCGCTTCTGCTCGGCCATCGCCGTGTCGAACCCGGCGCGATCGACCGCGAGGTTCTGCGCACGCAGCGCGTCCTCGGTGAGATCATACGGGAAGCCGAACGTGTCGTAGAGCTTGAACGCGGTTTCGCCGGGCAGCGTGTCGCCCTGCTTCATTCCCGCGGTCGCTTCGTCGAGCAACTTCAGGCCCTTGTCGAGCGTCTGGCGGAAGCGCGTTTCCTCCTGGAGCAGCGTCGCCTCGATCAGCGGCTGCGCGCGGATCAGCTCGGGATAGGCGACGCCCATCTCGGCGACCAGCGCCGGCACCAGCCGATGCATCAACGGCTCTTTCGCGCCGAGCAGGTGCGCGTGGCGCATCGCGCGACGCATGATCCGGCGCAGGACATAGCCCCTGCCCTCGTTCGCCGGCAGCACGCCGTCCGCGACCAGGAACCCCGAACAGCGCAGGTGATCGGCGATGACGCGGTGGCTCGCCTGGTTGGCGCCGGTGGTCGCGGTGTGGGTGAGGTCACCCGATTCCGCGATCAGCGCCTTGAACGTGTCGGTATCGTAATTGTCGTGGACGCCCTGCATCACCGCAGCGATGCGCTCCAGCCCCATGCCGGTGTCGATCGACGGATTGGGCAGGTCGCCGACGATCTCGTTGGCCTCCTGCATGAACTGCATGAAGACGAGGTTCCAGATTTCGACGAAGCGGTCGCCGTCCTCGTCCGGGCTGCCGGGAGGGCCGCCGGGAATGTGATCGCCGTGATCGTAGAAGATTTCCGAGCACGGGCCGCACGGGCCGTTGTCGCCCATCGCCCAGAAATTGTCCTTGGTCGCGATGCGGATGATGCGGCTTTCGGGCAGCCCCGAAATCTTGCGCCACAGGTCGAACGCCTCGTCGTCGGTGTGATAGACGGTGGCGGTCAGCTTGTCGGGGGAAAGCCCCCAGTCGCGCGTAAGCAGCGTCCAGGCGTGCGTGATCGCCTGTTCCTTGAAATACTGGCCGAACGAGAAATTGCCGAGCATCTCGAAAAAGGTGTGGTGCCGCGCGGTATAGCCGACATTGTCGAGATCGTTGTGCTTTCCCCCGGCGCGCACGCATTTCTGGCTCGATGTGGCGAGCTTGTACGGCCGCGTCTCGAGGCCGGTGAATACGTTCTTGAAGGGCACCATCCCGGCATTGACGAACATCAGCGTCGGATCGTTCTGCGGCACCAGTGGCGCCGACGGCACCTTGGTATGGCCGTTGGCAGCGAAGTAATCGAGGAACGATCGGCGGATGTCGTTGGTCGAGGTCATCGCCCGCATCTAGGCGACGCGGTGGCTTCGCTCAAGCGGGCGCGAACACACATAACGCAGCGGCGCGGCTCTTGAAGCAGAGCGGCATGTCGAGCTCGACGACTTCGCCGTCCAGCGCGATCTCGACGCTGTGCGATCGGCCCTGCACCTCGACCGCCTCGGCCTCGTCGATCGCGGCGAAATCCTCGCGCGGCCGGGCGAGCCCGACGATCGTGCGCAGCGCGAAGCCGATCAGCGCCAGCCGCCGCCGCGACGCGACCGCATAGACCGCGAGCCGCCCACCATCGAGCGTCTCGCGCGTGCCGATCCGGCCGGCATCGAGCGCGTAGCGGTTGTTGCCGACGAACAGCATCGGCGTGACGACGTCGGCCTTGCCGTCGGGCGCGACGATGCGCAGGCGGTGGTGGCGGATCCGCGTGAGGGCCGCGATGCTCGCGCCGATTGCGGCGAACCATTTGGGCGCGGCCTTGGCGTCGCGTTCACGCACCATCTCGGGATAGATGCCGACCGAGGCGTTGTTGATGAAGACGCGATCGTTGACCTCGGCGAGGTCGATCTTGCGTCGATGCCCGCCCGCGATCACCGCTGCCGCGCCGGGCAGGTCGAGCGGGATGCCAAGCTCGCGCGCGAGGTGATTGCGCGTGCCGAGCGGCAGGATGCCGAGCGTCGCGTGCCTTGCCGCGACGCATTCGGCCGCGCAGCCGATCGTTCCGTCGCCGCCGCCGACGACGACGCAGTCGTGCGTTTCCAGCGCGTCACGCACCGCCTGCCTGATCTCGTCGCCCTCGACCAGATGAAGGTCGATCGCAATGCCGGCCTCGGCGAATGCGGTGTTGAGCTCGTCGGCGAGGGAGTCGCCTTTCGAGGCCGCGGTGCCCCCCGAACGGTTGACGAAAACGGGGAGCGTGGCGGTCATCACACCGGAACGTCGATCGAGGCCGGTGGTTGCGAGAAGAAACGCGGGCCCGCTTCGGTCATGTGGAAGCAATCCTCCAACCGCACGCCGAACTTGCCGGGGAGGTAGAGGCCCGGCTCGTCGGAGAAGCACATGCCCGGCGCGAGCTTCGTGGTCTCGCCGTGGACGAGATAGACCGGTTCGTGCCCATCGAGGCCGATGCCGTGGCCGGTGCGGTGTGACAGGCCGGGAAGCTGGTAGCCGGGACCGTAACCGAGGCTTTCGTAGAAGTGGCGTACCGCGTCGTCGACCTCGCCCGCCGGGGTGCCGACCTGCGCGGCCTTGATCGCGACCTGCTGGCCCTGATGGACGTGGTCCCAGACCTTGCGCTGCTCTGCGCTCGCGGCGCCGTGAACCCAGGTGCGCGACACGTCCGACTGATAGCCCTGCACGGTGCAGCCGCAGTCCATCAGCACCACTTCGCCGTCATCGACAGTGCGCGGGTGTTTCGAGCCGTGCGGATAGGCGGCCGATTCGCCGATCAGCACCATCGAGAATTCGGGGCTGCCGCCGAGCTTGCGCGTCGCGGCGTCCATCAGCGCGGAGACCTGGCCCTGGCTCATTCCGTTCTCGACGCGCGGGTAAACCCAGCGATAGGCGGCGATCGTGACGTCGGTCGCCTTTTGCATCAGCGCGAGTTCGGCGGGGGTCTTGATCATCCGCGTCGCGCGGACGACCGGCGTCGCCTGCACCAGCCTGGCGTCAGGCAGCGCGCGAGCGAGACCGTCGAAGGCGAAATAGCGCACGTTCGCCTCGATCGCGACCGGGCGGTTGGCGAGCTTGCGATCGCGCAGGAAGCCGGCGATCGTCGCCATCGGGTCCTGGTCCTCCTGCCACACGCGCACTTCGGCGGGGACGGCGAGCGTTTCCTTGACCGAGGGCGATTCGAAGAACGGCGTGACGATGCACGGTTGCCCCTCGACCGGCAGGATCGCCGCGGTCAGCCGCTCGCTCTGCCACCAGTGGACGCCGGTGAAATAGACCATCGACGAGCCCGCCTCGATCACCACCGCGCCGATGCCGTTCGCCTTCATCAGCGCCTGCACGCGCGCCAACCGCCCGGCATATTCGGCCGCGTCGATCGGCTTCGCGTCGCCGGTAATGTCGCTCAAGCCCGCGAGATCGGGCGCCGCCGCGCGCACCACGCTGGCGGCAGCGAGGGGCAGCACCGCGCCCGCGCTCAGCAAGCCGCGCCGCCCGATCGTGATCCCCTTGCCCATGACTTTCCCTTCCCGCGCCTTGACCGGCGCGCCGCTTTCCCGTTGGTAGCCCGCTTCTAACAGGGGAGCGGAAATGGCCAAGCGGCTGACCATGTTTATCGCGATCGGGCTGGTGCTCGGGCTCATCGTCGGCTGGGGGATCAACCTCGCGATCGACGACGGCAGCGCGGCGGCGACGGCGCAGTTGAAGGAAATCGCCGGCTATTTCTCGATCCTGACGACGATCTTCCTGCGGCTGATCAAGATGATCATCGCGCCCTTGGTGTTCTCAACCCTCGTCGCGGGCATCGCACACATGGGCGACGGCAAAGCACTGGGGCGGATCGGCGCGCGCTCGCTCGGCTGGTTCATCGGCGCGAGCCTGACCTCGCTGACGATCGGGCTGATCCTCGTCCATCTGTTGCAGCCCGGATCGGGGCTGCACCTGACGCTGCCGCCCGCAACGGCGTCGGCCGGGCTCGACCAGAGCGCGTTCAACTTGAACACCTTCTTCACCCACATCTTCCCCGCTTCGATGATCGAGGCGATGGCCAATAACGAGATCCTGCAGATCGTCGTCTTCTCGGTGTTCGTCGGCGTGGCGATCACTTCCGTCGGCGAGGCGGCGGCGCCGTTGGTCAGGGCGATCGACGCGCTGGTGAAGGTGATGCTCCGGATCACCGACTACGTCATGCGCCTCGCGCCGATCGCGGTGTTCGCCGCGGTGGCCAGCGCGCTCGCCGAACAGGGACCGGGGGTGATCGGCAACCTCGCCTACTTCATGGGCTCGGTCTATATCGGCCTCGTCATCCTGTGGTGCGTGCTGATCGGCGCGGCGTTCCTCGTCGTCGGGCCGCGGGTGCGCCAGCTCGTGGGCTACATCCGCGAGCCGCTGATGCTCGGCTTCTCGACCGCGTCGTCGGAGGCGGCATATCCGCGCACGCTGGAGGCGCTCGAGAAGTTCGGGGTGCCCAACCGCATTGCCAGCTTCGTTCTCCCCTTGGGCTATTCGTTCAACCTCGACGGTTCGATGATGTACATGACCTTCGCGTCGATGTTCATCGCCCAGGCCTATGGCATCCACCTCTTGCTCGGCGAGCAGATCACGATGCTGCTGGTGCTGATGATCACCTCGAAGGGCATTGCCGGCGTGCCGCGCGCCAGCCTGGTGGTGATCGCCGCGTCGCTCAGCATGTTCCACATCCCCGAGGCGGGGTTGCTGCTGATCCTCGCGGTCGATCACTTCCTCGACATGGGGCGCACCGCGACCAACGTGATCGGCAACGCCGTGGCCTCGACGGTCATCGCCAAATGGGAGGGCGCGCTGGAGCCCGAGGCGCCAGTTCAGGCATAGGCATAGGGGCCGCCCGCCGACAGCGCGCGCTGATAGGCCGGGCGGGCGTGGATCGCCTCGAGCCACTTGATCGTGTGCGGGCGGCTGGCGTCGAGGCCGGCGCGGCTCCGCGCTGCTTCGAGCGGGAAGCTCATCATGATGTCGGCGGCGGTCATGCCCTCGCCGGCGAACCACGGGCGCGTGGCGAGCTCGGCCTCGACATAATCGAGATGGACGTCGATCATCGGCTGGAACTTCTTCTGCGCCGCCTTGCCGAGCAGCGGGATACGGCTGAGCACGAGTTTGACGAAGAGCGGCGGCATCAGCGACCCCTCGGCATAATGGAGGAAGTGACGGTAGCGCAGCACCCCGGCGCGGTTGCTCGGCGGGCCGAGCCTGCCGTCGGCCTTTTCGACCAGATAGTCGATGATCGCGCCGGTTTCGGCGACGACGCGGTCGTCGTCGTCGCTATCGACGATCACCGGCGACTTGCCGAGCGGATGGATGCGCTTGAGCTCGGGCGGCGCGAGCATCGTCCTGGGATCGCGCTGGTAGCGCTTGACCTCGTAGGGCAGCCCGACTTCCTCAAGCATCCACAGTACGCGCTGCGAGCGTGAATTTTCGAGGTGGTGAACGATGATCGTCATGGGCGGTCTCTCCTCAGGCGCGGGCAGTCCACAGCCAGGCGGCGGCGGGGAATTCGACGGCGTCGCCACTCCGATGATCGGCGCAGACCGCGGCAATCCGGGCGAGCGCGGCCTCGCGCGCGGCGGGCGGCAGCTCGCGGAGCAACGGCGCGGCGGGCCCGATGCGGCTGAAGAAGCTCACCGCGTCGGCAACGGCGTCGGGGCCGTCGCCGGCGCGGTAAATGTAATCGATCGGCGTCGCGCGCGCCTCGCGCCATCCGGAATCGGACAGGATGTCGGCAACGCGCGCCTCGTCGGCGAAGGCGAACGGGCCGGGCGCGTCGGTGCGTGGCGAAGGCGGTGAGCCGGTGACCGCGGTGGCGATCGCGCTCGCCCAGGCGTTTTCCGCCGGCGCGCGGAAGCAGGTGAACACGAGGCGGGCATCGGGCGCGGCGGCGGCGTGGAGCGCGGCGAAGGCGGGGACCGGATCGGCGAAGAACATCACGCCGTGGCGCGACACCATCAGGTCGATCGGCGAGCGAGCGGCCGCGGTGTGGAGCACGTCGCCCTCGATGAAATCGAGATTGGCGAGGCCGGCGGCCCGTTCGCGCGCGACGGTGAGGAGGGCCGGCGACAGGTCGGCGCCGGTGACGGCGAGGTTCGGGCGCGCCGTGGCGAGCGCGATGCTGGTGGAGCCTGCGCCGCAGCCGATGTCGACCGCGCGGCCGGTGTCGGGCGCGGCGGCGAGGATCGCCGCGTCGAGCTCCGGCGTGAGGCCTGCGAACGAGCGATCGGTGCGCTGCCATTCCGACGCCCAGGTGCCGCCGACGAGGCCGGCCCAGTCATGTGCTTCGGTCATTGCGGGGGCTCCGTTGAGTGAACCATGTCCATGTTCGTCATGCCGGACTTGTTCCGGCATCCAACGAGCCGCAGGTGATAGCGTATGAGGAGGGTTGGACCCCGGAACAAGTCCGGGGTGACGAAAGTGGCTTGGCGAGCGCCGCGCGTCCTCATTTCAGCCTTCCCAACTGGACCCCGGCCATCGGGGTCCTCACAAAGTATTACTTTGTCGGGTGCCCCTTCGCCGGGGAGCCGAAATATGGAAGAGTAGAGGGGTGAAGTGGAGAAAGTGGAGAGCGTCGCACGGCTTTCTCCACTTCGCCAAACGATGAAGGGCCCGCCGTTGCCGGCAGGCCCTTCCATGCGTGCGGCGCTCCGGGCGTCGCGTAAGGGGTGGAGGCGTGTCAGAGATCGTCCTCGGCATCGGGCCCGGTCATCATCTCTTCGGCGACCTTGTCGGTGTGCCGGCGGATCGCCTTTTCGAGGCGGTCGGCCATTTCGGGGTTTTCCTTGAGGTAGGTCTTGGCGTTCTCGCGCCCTTGGCCGATGCGGACGCTGTCATAGCTGAACCACGAGCCCGATTTCTCGACCAGCCCGGCCTTGACGCCGAGATCGAGGATCTCGCCGATCTTCGAAATGCCCTCGCCGTACATGATGTCGAATTCGACCTGCTTGAACGGCGGCGCGACCTTGTTCTTGACGACCTTCACGCGGGTCGCGTTGCCGATGATGTCGTCGCGATCCTTGATCTGCCCGGTGCGACGGATGTCGAGACGGACCGAGGCGTAGAATTTCAGCGCGTTGCCGCCTGTCGTGGTTTCCGGGTTACCGTACATCACGCCGATCTTCATGCGCAGCTGGTTGATGAAGATCACCATGCAGCGCGAGCGGCTGATCGAGCCGGTCAGCTTGCGCAACGACTGCGACATCAGCCGCGCCTGCAGGCCGACATGGCTGTCGCCCATCTCGCCCTCGATTTCCGCGCGGGGCACGAGCGCGGCGACCGAATCGACCACCAGCACGTCGATCGCGTTCGAGCGGACCAGCGTGTCGGTGATCTCGAGCGCCTGCTCGCCGGTATCGGGCTGCGAGACGATCAATTCGTCGATATCGACGCCGAGCTTCTTGGCATAGACGGGATCGAGCGCGTGTTCGGCGTCGACGAACGCGGCGGTGCCGCCGTTCTTCTGCGCCTCGGCGATGACGTGGAGCGCGAGCGTCGTCTTGCCCGAGCTTTCCGGGCCGTAAACCTCGATCACGCGGCCGCGCGGCAGCCCGCCGACGCCCAAAGCGATATCGAGCCCGAGGCTACCGGTCGAGATCGCCTCGACCTGCATCGCCTCTTTCTGGCCGAGCTTCATCGCCGAGCCCTTGCCGAACGCGCGATCGATCTGCGCCAGCGCGGCGTCCAATGCCTTCTGCCTGTCCGAATTCGTAGTCGCCATGTCGGTGTCGATGACCTTCAGATTCGCTGCCATGAGAGGCTCCCGTCGCTAGAACAATCGTGAGACGCGTTCAACGTGAGAGGTCGTGTATCGCATTTGTTCCGTAAGAACAAGAGCAGAACGAAACGTTCTCGTCCGGGACAGTCGGTCGTCCGGCGGATCGGGCAGCTATCATCACGGGACGATCAAAAAATATTTCGCGTTCGTCGTCCGTTCGCTTGCAATTTCGCAAAGCCGCGCAACTCCGCGCGTCGCTGCGTTGCAACGCTTCGTCGCCGCCATGAAACGACTCATAGGAGCGACGAACCGAGTCCCTTAATTGTCATTTACGCTATTGCGTGCGCCGCCGGTTTGGCACAATCTATTGTGGTCGAGGCAGGGGGCCTACCCAATCGCTGGTGGAACAGCGGCTGCGATCCTATATTCGCAGCAGGGATTTCTGCGCCCTTTTGTCCGCACAGGCGGTGAAAAACTTTCCCCGCCGATGGGGGTCCGGGTGTAGCATGGGGGTTCGCCTCCGATTCGAACGGACCGGGAACGCAGTTCAGGACGTGCGAGGGAGGTACACATGGATTTCAGAGACTCACAGGAGAGCCCGAACGACATGGCTACCGACGCGATCGAGGCCGCCGCGGCGCAGGCCGCCAGCAGTGTTGCGCAAGCGGTTTCGAGCGAGGAGCCCAAGCGCGCGACGCCGGCGCCCTACCCGCTCGACGTCGATCACAGCCGCGACGATCTGCTGACCGATTTCGGCAAGGACACGCTCAAGGATCGCTACCTGCTCCCGGGCGAGAGCTTTCAGGACCTGTTCGTCCGCGTCGCGTCCGCGTACGCCGATGATCAGGCGCACGCCCAGCGGCTCTACGACTATATCTCGCGCCTCTGGTTCATGCCGGCGACCCCGGTGCTGTCGAACGGCGGCACCGGGCGCGGCTTGCCGATCTCGTGCTTCCTCAATTCGGTGCCCGACAGCCTCGACGGCATCGTCGATACCTGGAACGAGAATGTCTGGCTCGCCTCGCGCGGCGGCGGCATCGGCACCTATTGGGGCAATGTCCGCGGCATCGGCGAGCCGGTCGGCCTCAACGGCAAGACCAGCGGCATCATCCCCTTCGTGCGCGTGATGGATTCGCTGACGCTCGCGATCAGCCAGGGCAGCCTGCGCCGCGGCTCGGCTGCCTGCTATCTCGACATCTCGCATCCCGAGATCGAGGAATTTCTCGAAATCAGAAAGCCTTCCGGCGACTTCAACCGAAAGGCTCTCAACCTCCATCACGGCGTGCTGATCCCCGACGCCTTCATGGAAGCGGTGCGCGACGGATCGGATTGGGACCTGAAGAGCCCCAAGGATGGCTCGGTCCGCGGTTCGGTCAATGCGCGCGCGCTGTTCCAGAAGCTGGTCGAGACGCGGCTGGCGACCGGCGAGCCCTACATCGTCTTCGCCGACCATGTGAACCAGAATATGCCGCGGCACCACCGCGAGCTGGGCCTCAAGGTCTCGACCTCGAACCTGTGCAGCGAGATCACGCTGCCGACCGGCAAGGATCACCTCGGCAACGATCGCACCGCGGTGTGCTGCCTATCCTCCTTGAACCTCGAAACCTGGGATCAGTGGAAGGACGAGAAGGGCTTCATCGAGGACGTCATGCGCTTCCTCGACAACGTGCTCGAAGATTTCATCGAGCGTGCCGAACCCGGCATGGCGCGCGCCGCTTATTCGGCGATGCGCGAGCGGTCGGTTGGCTTGGGCGTGATGGGCTTCCACTCGTTCCTGCAAGCCCGCGGCCTGCCCTTCGAAGGCGCGATGGCCAAGAGCTGGAACATGCGCATCTTCAAGCACATCCGCGCACAAGTTGACGAAGCGTCGATGCATCTGGCGACCGAGCGCGGCCCCTGCCCCGATGCCGCCGAGCAGGGCGTGATGGAGCGTTTCTCGTGCAAGATGGCGATCGCGCCGACTGCGTCGATCAGCATCATCTGCGGCGGCACCAGCGCGTGCATCGAGCCGATCCCGGCCAATATCTACACCCACAAGACGCTGTCGGGTTCGACCGTGGTCAAGAACCGCTATCTCGAAAAGCTGTTGATCGAGAAGTCGAAGAACTCGGACGCGGTGTGGAATTCGATCCTCGAGAAAGGCGGCTCGGTCCAGCACCTCGACTTCCTCTCGCCTGAGGAAAAGGACAGCTTCAAGACCAGCTTCGAGATCGACCAGCGCTGGCTGCTCGAACTCGCCGGCGACCGCGCGCCGTTCATCGACCAGGCGCAGAGCCTCAACCTGTTCATCCCGGCGGACGTCGAGAAATGGGACCTGCTGATGCTCCACTTCCGCGCCTGGGAGCTCGGCATCAAGTCGCTCTATTACCTCCGCTCGAAGAGCATCCAGCGCGCCGGCTTCGCGGGCGGCGTGGAGGCGGACAACACCCCCGATCTGGCGAAGTTCGAGCTCGAAACGACCGATTATGATGAATGTCTCGCGTGCCAGTGAGATGCGCGGGGTAGAATGCTCTTTCTCCTCTCCCCTTGTGGGAGAGGAAGGGGCCCGCGCGGCAAATCCGCGTGGGAAGGTGAGGGGGAATGCCGACGGCCTGACAAAGCGTCAGCTGTTACCCTCGACCACCACCGCCCGCGCGCGCAGGCTGCGGCGTGACCGAACCGGGGCGGAAGATGTCCTATGGCACGCCCTGCGCCGAGCATTTCCAGGGGCGAAGTTTCGTTTTCAGGTTCCGATGGGGCCGTTCTTCGCGGACTTTTGCTCGCATTCGGCAAAACTGATCATCGAGGCCGATGGTGGTCAGCACGCGATTGATCGCGCCGGTGACGCAGCCCGCACCCGCTTCCTCGAAGGTGAAGGTTACCACGTTATTCGCTTCTGGAATAATGACATTCTGGAGAATATCGATGGGGTGATTGAAGCAGTCGCTACGCACCTTGCTCCGTCTTTAGCGAACGAAGACGCCGTTTCGAGCGGGATTGGGGGAGAGCGCCGGCCATGACGTCGACCCCCTCACCCTTCCGCCGCCTGTCGGCGGCTCCTTCCCTCTCCCACAAGGGGAGAGGGAAAGTGTCTTTATTCGGCCTCTTCGAACATGTCCTGCGCGTTTTGCGCGGTCGCACTCAGCCGCACCGTGTCGCCCTCGACCTCGGCGACGAGGCCGGCGGGGATGTAGTGGTGCTTGGCGCCCTCGCCGTCCGGCCCTTGCGGGCTGTCGGCCTTGGTCAGCTTGATACGGTCGCCGTCCATGTGGTCGACGGTGCCGAGATGGACGCCGTCCGCGCCCACGACCTTCATATGTTCCTTGATGTTGCTCGTATCGGCCATGATGGTTCTCCTGCTGGGGGTTCGACGATGAAACGAGTTGCCCGCCGCTTGGTTGCGCTGAGCCCGCTCACCGCGCTCGCCGCCTGTGCGCAGCAGCTCTCGAGCGCCGTCGCGCACAATCCCGACACGCCCGGTTTCCTGCTCGGCTTGTGGCACGGCTTCATCTTCCCGGTCGCGTGGGTGCTGAGCCTGTTCATGCCCGACGTCGCGATCTACGCGGTACCCAACAACGGCGGCTGGTACGATTTCGGCTATTTCCTTGGCATCATGGTGTTCGGCGTCGGCGCGCATCGCGGCGGCACCAAGGTCGTCACCAAGACCGTCTATCGGGATCGGCGGTGATGAATACCGCCATCGCCCTTGTTTCTCTTGTTATCGCCGGGCCGGGCCTTCTCACGCTTGGCATTCGCAGTCTGCGAACGGCCGCATGGAAGGAAAGCGTCCCCGTCGCGGAATGGCTGATCGATCGGGCTGCCGGTATCGAGCCCCCGGCCCGCACCGCTTGGGATCGCCGCTTTGCTCATATTCAAGCATGGCTGCTCGTCATTTTCGGCAGCTTCTTTTCGCTCGGCCTCGCCGCCGTCATCTTC
The DNA here is from genome assembly GCA_051954635.1 of Sphingomonas sp. Lineage (GTDB taxonomy): Bacteria > Pseudomonadota > Alphaproteobacteria > Sphingomonadales > Sphingomonadaceae > Sphingomonas. Next base: position 16,025 of record JBQCHO010000022.1, read on the forward strand.
TCACTGTTCGCCTAGGAGTCCGCCCCCATGTCCCTCACCGAAGCCCGCAAGACCTACAAGCCGTTCGAATATCCCTGGGCGTACGATTTCTGGAAGCGCCAGCAGCAGATCCACTGGATGCCCGAGGAAGTGCCGCTCGGCGAGGATTGCCGCGACTGGGCGCAGAAGCTCACCCCGCACGAGCGCAACCTGCTCACCCAGATCTTCCGCTTCTTCACCCAGGCCGATGTCGAGGTGCAGGATTGCTACCACGAGAAATACGGCCGCGTGTTCAAGCCGACCGAGATCAAGATGATGCTCGCCGCCTTCTCCAACATGGAGACGGTGCACATCGCCGCCTACAGCCACCTGCTCGATACGATCGGCATGCCCGAGAGCGAATATGGCGCCGTCCTCGAATATGCCGAGATGAAGGACAAGCACGATTATTTGCAGAAGTTCGGCGTCGACACCGATGAGGACATCGCCAAGACGCTGGCGATGTTCGGCGGCTTCACCGAGGGGCTGCAGCTCTTCGCCAGCTTCGCGATGCTGATGAACTTCCCGCGCTTCAACAAGATGAAGGGCATGGGCCAGATCATCAGCTGGAGCGTGCGCGACGAGAGCCTGCACTGCGAGGGCATCATCCGCCTGTTCCACGCCTTTGCGAAGGAGCGCGACTGCCTGACCAAGTCGGTCAAGGACGACATCCTCGATCAGTGCCAGACGACCGTCCGGCTGGAGGACGCGTTCATCGATCTCGCCTTCGAGATGGGCCCCGTCCCCGGCATGACGCCCAAGGAAATCAAGAAGTACATCCGCTACATCGCCGACTGGCGGCTGGGCCAGCTCGGCCTCAAGCCGATGTTCATGATCGACGAACACCCCCTCCCCTGGCTCGCCCCGCTGCTCAACGGCGTCGAGCACGCCAACTTCTTCGAACAGCGCGCGACGGAATATTCCAAGGCCGCGACCCGCGGCAACTGGAACGAGGTGTGGGACGGCTTCGACAAGCGCCAGAAAGCCAAGGCCGGCGCGGCGGCGGCGAACGAGGAAGAGGACGGCGACGGGGACATGTTCTCGAAGGCGGGGATTGCGGCGGAGTGAGAACATGAAATGCCCCCACTGCCTTCACGACATTTTCCCGAATGTCGCTTATACGAATCTCCAAGCGACTGGTGGCCCTGTCATGGTTGGAGGTGCTTATTCAGGTGAGAAAGTAACACTTCACTCTGAAATCAGCGTATGCCCGAAATGTCACGGCTCTACGATCGACTTAGAATTTTATCACGGCGCAAATCGAGTCTATCAAGCGAGGGCTTATCCCCGTTCAGGTCCTTTCCCACCTGCGCCCGCTGAAGTCCCGCCAGAGGTCTCCAATGATTATATCGAAGCTAATGAAGTATTGCCTATAAGCCCTAAGGCTTCGGCTGCGCTCGCACGAAGATGCCTTCAATCGATACTTACTTCGCGAGGCTACACGGGGCGAGACCTTGTTAAGCAGGTCGAAGCAGCGTTAGCAGAGACTAACGCAAGCAAAGCGCTACCTGCGTCAATAAAGGAAAATATGGACGCCATTCGGAATTTCGGAAACTTTTCCGCCCATCCTATAACTGATATGACCACACTGCAGGTTGTTGAGGTCGAGGATGGAGAGGCGGAGTGGTGCTTAGAAATATTGCTAGATATGTTTCAACATTATTATGTTGCACCGGCTAAGGCTGCTGAACGACGTGCTGCATTAGCCGAAAAGCTAACAGCCGCAGGTAAGCCGGCAATGAAAGGGTAGGATGCTTTTCGCTTTAGGCAGAAAGACTTCTCATGCTCTTCCTGAAACGTTCATCACCCTGCAACCTGATCTGCGCCGCTTGGCGGCCCGCCGTGGCGGTTTCAAAACCGCACCGTAGGAGCGTGCTCCGGACCTGATCTAGGAGCACGTCACCGCCAGCTAGTCATCCTCCGCCCGCGCCCCATGCCGGATGCGCAAGATGAACACGGTATCCGCCGTCACGCGATAGCGCAGGATATAGGGCCGCACGATCGTCATTTCGCGCCGACCTTCGCCGGCGTCTCGCCCGCGATCGGCGAACTCGGCGAGGCTGTCCGCCACCTCGATCAGCCGTGCCGCCAGCCCCCGCGCCGCGTCGGGATTGAAGGCGGAAATATAGTGAACGATCGCTTCGAGATTGCCGACCGCTTCTTCGGTCCAGACGATCCGCCGCAACCGCTCAGTCGCCGGCCTTGGGGCGGGGCAGCGGCGCGACGCTTCCCCATGAACCGATCCAGCGCTTCACCGCGTCATGGCCGATCAGTCGCCCGTCGCGCACATCGGCCTCGGCGCGGGCATCGGCCTTCGCCTCTGCCGCCGGGTCGATCGCGTCGAACAACGTCTTGTCCTGCTTCATGGTGCCGAACCTATCACCGCGCCGGCCGGCCGCCAAGTCGCCCGGCCGTCACGCCGCTCTCCCACCCCGCAACCACCCCGCACACTCCTCGCCCAAGTCCGCCACCGCCCGCGCCTCGTACGCCGCGCTTTCTTCCGCGCTCAGCACGTCGCGCCAGCGGCCGTTGGTGCCCTTGTTGATGAAGCTCGCAGCCCCGCCGTCCCACAGCCCGCCGCCCAGCGGCGAGACCTGCCCGGCATGCGCCTTCATCCACTCGAAGCTGCACAGGCGCTCGATCGCCGGCCACCGCGCCGCCGCCACCTCGATCCCCAGAAACGCCGCGATGCGCCGCATCTCGGCGCCCATGTCGCGCTTCAGATCGTCGAAATGGACCAGCATCAGATTGGGCAGCTCGCGGATCGCCCACCAGCTCCGCACATTTCCCCAGAAGGGCCAGAACGGCCAGCCGTCGCGCTCGAACCAGTCGCGCCAATAAGCGTGCACGTCGCCCACCGGCCGCTCGATCGGCGGGCCGATCCGCCCCGGCGTGTCGTTCAGCGCGTCATACCAGTCCCGATTGGCGGTGGCATGGTGGTTGTACATGCTCCACAGCACGTCGCGTCCGTCGCGTGCGACATAGAGATATTTCGCGCGGGGGCTGTAGACGAGCGCATCGACCGGTAGATGCGTCTTCAGATAGCGCCGCCCGGTCTGCGCCTCGATCTCGGGCAGCTTGACCGCCTTGGGCGGCACCCTGAGATCGACCCAGGGCGAGCGCGCCGCCGTCTCCAGCGTCGGGTCGCCCCCGGCCAGCATCTGCCCGACGATCTGCTGCGTCCACGTCGTCCCCGCCTTGCCATAGGTGGCGATGACGATGTCGTCGTCGCGAAAGGCGAGGTCGTTCCACACGGTCGAATCGAAATGGTGACTGTGCATCTCCCGCGTCTTCACGGGCCAGTCGATCCCGTCCGCCATCGCTTCCTCTCCCCGCTCCGTCCGAACCGGCAGGATTGAGCGCCGCGGGACGAGATCGAGTCAATTTGCTCTTACGGGGTAGGTATTCGATGCGGACCGGCGGGCAGGGCGGCGCATGGGGCGCTTCTCGCTTTTTCCCATTGACGATTTCGGCCCGCGCATCAAAAGGTTGGCGCATCACATCTTCCGGGGGGAAGCCGACATGACGTTTCGTTTCGCATTCGCCGCCGCGCTGGCGGTGCTCGCCACGCCGCTTACTGCCGAACAGGCCGCGCCGCCGCCTGGCGCGCCGCTTTCGATCGATCTCGCCTTCATGGGGCGCGGCACGATGCACAAGATGCGGCAGGTGCCCGATGGCCACAACAAGAAGGGCGAGCGCAAGACGCGGACCCAAAGCTATGACGAGCCGTTCCACGGCATGCTGCGCGTCCGCATCCGCGGCGGCCAGGCCGACGCGCTGCCGCCCGAGCCGATGCTGGCGCAGGCCGATGTCGGCGGCTGGCGCCCGATCAAGAAGCTGAGCGTCAGCGAAGCGGCGATCACCGGCAAGATCGACCTCGGCTTCCTCTACGCGCCCGTGTTCAAGATCGATCGCTATGCCGGCACGATCTCGGTGAACGGCTCGATGAACTCGTTCGAGGGGAGCTGCCGCCCCTACGACGCCAGCGAACGGCAATTCTGATGGGCGCGGCGGACCGACGATCGAGGCCGGTCTGCTCGCCTATTCGGCGACGTAGAGGAAGGCGTAGCCATGTTCCTGCGCACGGTTGATCGCCAGCACGCCGGCGGGCACGACGATGCCGCCGGGGACGAGGTTGGCGCGCAGCTCCTTCTCGACGTCCTCGGCCTTGGCGCCCGCTTTCTTCGCGATCGTCATCGCCATGCCGTGCGTCGCCATGCCGCACACCGCGAAGCGCGCGCCCTTGGCGGCGAGGCTGGCGATCGTCACCGCGTCCTTGTCGCCCGCGTCGGCGCTGAGCAGCGGATTGCCCTTGGTCGCCTTGATCGCCTGCGCGCCCTTCAGCCCGAGCTGATCGGCCGCCGCCGCGCCGTATTTCTTCCAGATCGCGTCGTTATAGCCGAACGGCGTCGACATGTGCCGCAGCACGATGACGACGCCCACCGCCTGCGGCGCGATGCCGTACCCGGTCTTGTTCGCGGTGTAGAAATTGTCGGCGAAGAACAAGGCGCTGCCCGCCGCCCCCGGGCTGGTCGTGTCGAGGACCATGCGGTGACGCTTGGCGGGATCGTCGAGCCAGGCGTCCTGCGGCTCGAACGCCGGTGTGTAGCCCGCCGCCGCGCCGCTGTCGCTCGCCCGCTGCACCTCGGCCAGCGCGGGCGTGGCGCTCGCCCCCGCCAGCATCGCGCCCAGGCCGATCACCGTCCTTCGATTTGCCGTTTCGTCCCGCATCGCCGTCCCCCCCAACCATCTGTCCGCTCGCATTATAATCGCATTTTCGAGGCGCCGATACAGGAACGGTAAAGCTGCCCGAGCGCTTGATGCGCGGAGCCACCAACAAGGAGAGGCATGATGCGTATCGGAAAGATCATTCTCGCGGCGAGCCTGCTCGCCACCGGGCTCTCGCTCGGCGGTTGCTACAACGACCATCCGGGCCGCTGGGGCGATCATCATCACGGCCATCACCACGATCATGACCATGACGGCGATCACGATCATGACGGCGGCAATTGGCATTGATCGGCTAGCGGTGCGGTGACGGCGTCGGGCTGGGGCTCGGCGTCGCCGCGGGGTCCGGTGCGGGCGCGGGCTGCTCGCCCGGGCTGACGGTGATGTCGACACGACGGTTCTTGGCGCGCCCTTCGGGATTGTCGCTGCCGTCGAGATTGGCGTTGGGCGCGATCGGCCGATCCTCGCCGAGCGCGATCACGGTGATGCGATCCTTCGTGACCCCGTGCTTTTCGAGATAGCGCGCCGCCGCCTCGGCCCGCGCTTTGGAAGCGGCCTTGTTGTCGGCGTCGCTGCCATGCGAGTCCGAACTGCCGCGCAGTACGATCGCCCCGCCCGTCGCGGTCACCGGGTTGGCGAGCACGGCGTCGAGCGCCTGGGTCGCGGC
>JBQCHO010000023.1:0-3859 GCA_051954635.1 Sphingomonas sp.
ACATCGGCGACGCGGCCAGCGAATGCGCCATCGACGATCGGATCGAGCGCGAGGCCCGAGGCGTCGGTAACGATGGCGGCGACGTCGGCCATCGTCACTTCCTGCTTGCCGTGGGCATAGAGCGCGAGCTTGCGCAATTCGTTGCGGGACGCCTGCCGGTCGCCGCCGAGCAGCGAGGTCAGCGCGGTGCGTGCGTCGGGCGCGATTCTCAAACTCGCCGCGCGCAGTTCGTCGTCGATCAGGCGCGCCAGGTCGCGGCCGGTGTCCGCATAGCAGGCGATGGCGACCGCGGCTTTCGAGCGTTCGCAGGCCTTGCGCAACGGCGCATCGGGGCGCAGTTCGCCGGCCTCGATGACGATGCGGCAATCCTTCGGCGCCATCGTCGCCAGCGTATCGATGGCGCTGGAAAAATTCTTGGCCCCGGCGCGCACTCTTATCGCGCGGCGGCCGCCGAACAGCGGCACCGTCATCGCTTCCTCGACGAGACGCGATGGTTCGCCGGCGAGTTCGTCGCCGTCCATGCGGACCAGCGAAAACGGATCGTTGGGATCATCGACCGCGGACGCCATCAGGGCGTCTGCGCGCTCGCGCACCAGCCCGGCGTCGGGACCGTAGAGCAGGATCACCGGCCGCGCCGGATCCGGCTTTGCCAGAAAGCTGTCGATCTCTCTGCCGCGCAGGGCCGTCACGCCAGCGCCTGCCGGTCAGATGTTGGAGTAGAAATACGACGCCAGCCGGGTCGAGATGTTCTCGGCGATTTCCTTCGCGGCGCGGTCCTCGGCGTCACGCAATCCGCGATCGCGGGCGAAGCGCTGTTCCTGTCCGGGGATGTTGTAGGACACGCGCGCGGTGGTGTTGCCGCGCATCACGGTCTTGCCGGACGCGATGTCCTTCAACTCGTAGATCGCGTCGATACCGTAGTTCTCGATGTCCGGCCGGGCGGTGGTCGGGTCGAGAATGATCGACGTGCGCGACGTACTGAGCCGCATCGACAAAGTGTAGAGCGGCGGCGCGCCGACGGCGCTGCCATAGGCCTTGAACATCAGCTCGTTGCGGATCGCCACGCCAAGGCGGGCCTCGCGCGAACCGTTCGGCACATTGAGCGGAGCGAACTCGACCGTGGAAAGCTTCTCGCGCAAACCGGGACCGCCGCCGGGCGTCTTTTCCGCATACATCGGCTGAAAGCAGCCAGCCGTCAGTGCGGCGAGCACCACAACGGCCGCCAGCCGCGTCACGATGCGGGGATTAAACCACGACATTCACGATCCTCTGCGGAACAATGATGATCTTGCGGGGAGCTTTCCCATCGAGGGCCTGTTTTACCGTATCGAGGGCCAAAACGGCAGCCTCAATTTCACCGTTCGGCGCGTCGCGGGCGACTGTGACATCGCCGCGCTTCTTGCCGTTGATCTGCACCGGCAGCGTCACGGTGTCATCGACCAGCAGCGCCGCTTCGGCTTGCGGCCACAGGGCCTCCGAGACCAGCCCGGTGCCGCCGAGCACGGTCCAGCATTCTTCGGCCAAATGCGGCATCATCGGGGAAATCAGACGCGCCAGAACATCGAAGGCTTCGCGCGCGGCGGCGGCCAGCACCGGATCGCTCCTGAGCTTGTCGGGGTGGTCGGCCACTTCGGCGAGCGCGCCGACGAAAGTGTAGAGCTTGGCGATCGCCGTGTTGAAGCGCAGTCGTTCGATCGCGGCCGAGACATCGGCCAGCGTGCGATGCGTCGCCATGCGAAGCGTCTTGGCCGCGGCGTTGTCGCCGTGTGCGACGGGGGCGCCGGCTTTCGGCAGGAGCGGGGCGACGACGTTCACAAGCCGCCAGACCCGCTGCACGAAGCGGCTCGCGCCCTGCACACCTTCCTCGCTCCAGATCACGTCGCGGTCGGGCGGCGAGTCGGACAGCATGAACCAGCGCGCGGTGTCGGCGCCGTAAGTGCCGATGATGTCGTCGGGGTCGACCGTGTTGCGCTTCGACTTCGACATCTTCTCGATCGGGCCGATCTCGACCGGCGCGTTCGATGACAGCAATACGGCCTGCCGCTTGTCGCCGACCGTCTCGATCTTCACCTCGGCGGGCGAGGCGTAGCTGCCGTCCTGAGCCTTGTAGGTTTCGTGGACCACCATGCCTTGCGTGAACATGCCGGCGAACGGCTCGTCCATGCCGATATGGCCGGTCGCTTTCATCGCGCGAGTGAAGAAGCGCGAATAGAGCAGGTGAAGAATCGCGTGTTCGACACCGCCGATGTACTGATCCACCGGCATCATCTTGTCGACCACGTTGCGCGTGGTCGGGGAAGTCTCATTCCACGGATCGGTGAAGCGCGCGAAGTACCACGACGAATCGACGAACGTGTCCATGGTGTCGGTTTCGCGCCGGGCATGCGGATTGCCGCATTGCGGGCACGCCACCGTCTTCCATTTGGTGTGACGGTCGAGCGGATTGCCGGGACGATCGAACTCGATGTCGTCGGGCAGTTGCACCGGCAGATCCTTCACCGGGACCGGCACCACGCCGCAGGTCTCGCAATGGATGATCGGAATCGGGCAGCCCCAATAGCGCTGGCGCGAAATGCCCCAGTCGCGCAGGCGGAAATTGACCTGGCGCTGCGCCACCGGACGATTGCCGAGGGTCGCCGTCTCCAGCCGTTTTGCGACCTCTTCCTTCGCCTGATCGATGGTCATGCCGTCGAGGAAGCGCGAATTGATCATCGTGCCGTCGCCGTCATAGGCGGTGTCGGTGATGACGAAGCTTTTCGGATCCTGATCGGGCGGGCACACCACCGGCGCATTGCCGAGGCCGTATTTGTTGACGAAGTCGAGGTCGCGCTGGTCGTGTGCCGGACAGCCGAAGATCGCGCCGGTGCCGTAGTCCATCAGCACGAAATTCGCGACGTAGACCGGCAGGGTCCAGTTTGGGTCGAGCGGATGCACCGCCTTGATGCCGGTGTCGAAACCCTGCTTCTCCGCGGTTTCGATCTCGGCCTGCGCGGTGCCGTGCCGGCGGCACTCCTCGATGAAGGCCGCGAGCGCCGGATTTGTTTTGGCCGCTTCCGCCGCCAGCGGATGATCGGGCGACAGCGCCACGAACTTGGCGCCGAACAGCGTGTCGGGACGGGTGGTGAACACCTCGACCTCGCTCGCACCCTTGGGCGTCGTGGCCTCATCGAGCGCGAAACGGATCAGCAGGCCCTCGGAACGGCCGATCCAGTTGCGCTGCATAAGGCGCACCTTGTCGGGCCAGCGATCCAGCGTGTCGAGCGCCGCCAGCAGGTCTTCCGAGTACTTGCTGATCTTGAAGAACCATTGCGTCAGCTCGCGCTGCTCGACGATCGCGCCGGAGCGCCAGCCGCGGCCGTCGATGACCTGCTCGTTGGCGAGCACGGTCTGATCGACCGGGTCCCAGTTCACCTTCGACTGCTTGCGCTCGACCAGCCCCGCTTTGAGGAAGTCGAGGAACATGCGCTGCTGGTGCTTGTAGTAACTCGGATCGCAGGTCGCGATTTCTCGCGTCCAGTCCAGCGACAGACCCATCGACTTGAGCTGCGCCTTCATGGTGGCGATGTTGGCGTAGGTCCATTTCGCCGGATGGGTCTTGTTCTGCATCGCGGCGTTTTCCGCCGGCATGCCGAAAGCGTCCCAGCCCATGGGATGCAGGACGTTGTGTCCCCTGGCCCGCATGTAGCGCGCGGCCACATCGCCCATGGTGTAGTTGCGGACGTGCCCCATGTGGATGCGCCCCGACGGATAGGGGAACATTTCGAGCACATAGTATTTCGGCCGGGGGTCGTCGTTGCGTGTGGCGAAAATCGCCTGCTCGTCCCATACGCGCTGCCAGCGCGGTTCGGATTCGCGGGCG
>JBQCHO010000024.1:0-11966 GCA_051954635.1 Sphingomonas sp.
TGGCGCTGCTCCACCTCATCGGTCTCGCCTGAACCTTGCCGGCATCGACAAGCGTATTACATTGATGATACACTTGAACGCGAACGCGAACCTCGTCATCTAGGCGGGGTGCCCGCAAGCGGAGAATTTTCGATGGCGACGACGGCGACCGACACGGCCGAGACTGACCTGAAGCTGACCCCGCCCGACCCCGTGCCGAGCGTGGCGGCGGAGAAGGCGGCGGGCCTCGTCCCCGTGGACGACAAGACCAAGACGCAGCTCGAAGAAAAGGTCGATGGGTTCGTCACCGATCTCGTCGCGCAGGACGTCAATTCGCCCGAATTCGGCAAGCGCGTCGATGCGATCACCGCGATGGGGCAGAAGGAAATCCGCGACGCGGCGGGGCAATCGAACCGCTTTCTCGATCGCCCGATCCGCGCGATGGACAAGGATAATGGCGTCGGCGCCGATCTCGCGCAGCTCCGCCGAACGATCGAGACGCTCGATCCGGGCAAGCAGGGCAGCCTGAAGGGCCCGCGCAAGCTGCTCGGCGTGATTCCGTTCGGCAACAAGATGACGGTCTATTTCGATAAATATAAGTCCTCGCAGACGCACATCGCCGCGATCATGAAGAGCCTCGCCTCGGGCAAGGATGAGCTCCTGATGGACAATGCCGCAATCGATACCGAGCGCGCCAATCTGTGGAACGCGATGGGCCGGCTCGAGCAGATGATCGTGCTCGCCAAGACGATGGATAGCCGGCTCGAGGACAAGGCCAACGAGCTCGACGCGACCGATCCCGCCAAGGCCAAGGCGATCCGCGAGACCGCGTTGTTCTACGTCCGCCAGCGCACGCAGGATCTGCTGACGCAGATGGCGGTGACGGTGCAGGGCTATCTCGCGCTCGATCTCGTCAAGAAGAACAATGTCGAGCTCGTGAAGGGAGTCGATCGCGCCTCGACCACCACCGTCGCGGCGCTGCGCACCGCCGTCACCGTGGCGCAGGCGCTGACCAGCCAGAAGCTGGTGCTCGACCAGATCACCGCGCTCAACACCACCACCGCCGACATCATCGATTCGACCGGCAAGCTGCTCAAGAGCCAAACCGCCGCGATCCACGAACAGGCCGCCGCCTCGACCATTCCCGTCGAGACGCTGCAGCGCGCGTTCCAGAACATCTACGACACGATGGACGCGATCGACGTCTTCAAGCTGAAGGCGCTCGATTCGATGAAAACCACGGTCGACACGCTGTCGAACGAGGTCGAGAAATCGAAGGGCTATATCGCCCGCGCCGAGGGCGCCGCACAGAATAGCGGCGCGTCCGCCGGCAACCAGTTCAAGCTGGAGTCGCTGGCCGGATGAGCGAGGTCGACGAGCAGATCGCGCGCTCGACCGAGCTGCTCAACCGCACCTCGGAACGCTACCGTGCTCAGGGCGGCCGGCAGCGCGAGTGGCGCCAGGAATCGATCGCCAAGCGGATCGGCCGCATCGCCATCGCCGACATCGCGATCCTGGTGGCGGCGACGGTGATCGGCTGGTTCATCCCCCTCGGCATCGGCGGCGCGCTGCTGGTGATGCTGCTGCTCGTCGCCGCGACCTTCGGGCTGGCGGTGATGCCCGGCAGCGCGATGCCAGAGATCAAGCCCGAGACCTTTCACCAGACCCCGATCCGCATCCTGCCGCTGAAGACCGAGCAATGGCTGGCGCGCGAGCGGATGAACATGCCTGCCCAGGCAGCGCGCCAGGTCGACGGCATCGAGAAACGCCTCGAAACGCTCGGGCCGCAACTCGCCGGGCTCGACGAGGACACGCCGGCCGCGAGCGAAATCCGCAAGCTGCTCGCCGACAACCTTCCCGGCCTGGTCGAAAGCTACAACCGCGTCCCCGCCCCGCTGCGCACCGTCGAGCGCAACGGCAAGAGCCCCGATCAGCAACTCGCCGATGGCCTCGCGGTGATCGACCGCGAGATCGCCCAGATGACCGAACAGCTCGCCTCGGGCGACCTCGACCTGCTAGCCACCCGCGGCCGCTACCTACAGATCAAATATCAAGGCGACGACGTCATCGAAAACTAACGATCCTCCCATGCAATGGGGAGGGGGACCGCCGGCAAAGCCGGTGGTGGAGGGGCGCTCGCCACGAGCGATCCCGTTTGCGGCCTGGTTCCTCCACCAGCCTGCGGCTGGTCCCCCTCCCTGCAAAGCGGGGAGGATCAGCGTCGGCTCGCGATCTCAGCCCGATCCCTCAACCGCTCGACCGCTGCGTCGCGCAACCCGCGCGAGGTCGCCAGTACGCCGAACGCCTCGGCGGTGCGGGTGTTGAACGAGAGCGGCTGGCCCAGTGCGTCGCTCACCTCCGCGCCCGCCTCGCGCGCGATCAGCACCGCGGCGGCGATGTCCCATTCGTGGCCCCAGTGCAGCGTCGCGACGAGATCGGCTTCGCCCGCGGCGACCATCGCTATCCTGAGCGCGATCGAGTTGGGGCGATAGACCATCGTCAGGTCGCGGTCGGTCTTGGGCAGCGCGTCGGTCGGCACCCGCGCGCCGGCAAGCTCGGTCCGCGTCACCGCCCGGATGCGGCCGCCGTTCCATCGAGCACCCTGCCCCGCCTCGGCGCGAAATACCGCGCCGCGCGCCGGGCTGTCGAGCACCGCGATCATCGGTTGGCCGTCCTCGACCAGCGCGATCGACACCGCCCAGCCCTCGCGCCCGCGCAGATAATCGCGCGTCCCGTCGATCGGATCGACCACCCACACGCGGCGCCGGGCCAGACGCTCTTCGCTGTCGACTGTCTCTTCGGACAACCACCCCGCCTCGGGATCAAGCGCCGCCAACCGCTCGCGCAGCAATGCATCGACTTCGAGATCGACCTCGCACACCGGATGCCCCGGCGTCTTCTCCCAGCGCCGAAAATCGGTCCGCCAGCGTCGCATCGCCAGCGCCCCCGCCTCGGCCGCGACCGCGGCAACCGAAGCGGCGAGATCAGTCACCCGCCACCGTCATCCCGTCGATCCTCAGCGTCGGCACGTTGATCCCGTAGCGGAATTCCAGGTCATTGGCCGGCGTCAGCGCCGCGAACATCGCCTTCAGATTGCCCGCGACGGTGAACTCGGCGATCGGCCGCGTGATCACACCATTCTCGATCAGGAAGCCCGAGGCGCCGCGCGAATAATCGCCGGTGGTCAAATTGACGCCCTGCCCGATCAGCTCGGTCACCCACACGCCGCGCTCGATATCGCCGATCAGCGCCTGGACCGAAACGTTGCCCGACTCCATGTAAAGGTTGCTCGCCGAGACGCCGCCGCCGCGCCCGCCATGCCCGGTCGGCTCCAGCCCCAATTGCCGCGCCGAGGCGCTGTCGAGCAGCCAGGTCTCGAGCTGGCCGTGCTTGACCAAATCGACCGGCTGAACCGCCAGCCCCTCGCCGTCGAACGGCCGCGAGCGCAATCCGTGCGGGCGGTGCGGATCGTCGCGCACGGTGACGATTTCGGGGAAAATCGCCTCGCCCATCGCGTCGAGCAGGAAGCTCGTCTTGCGGGTGATCGCCGGCCCCGCGATCGCGCCGACCAGATGGCCGAGCAGGCTGCTGCCGACCCGCGGATCGAACACCACCGGCGCCGGCCCACTCGGCACGCGCCCCGGACCCAACCGCTTCACCGCACGCTCGCCCGCACGCGCGCCGATCGCCGCGGCGCTTTCGATCTGCTTCAGATGCCGCGCGCTGTGGTGCGCGTAATCACGCTCCATGCCGCCCGCTTTGCCCGCGAGCACGCTCGCATGGATGCCGTAGTTCGTCGCCGCATAGCCGCCGGCGAAGCCGTGGCTCGTGGCGAGCGCCATCACCGCGCGGCTCGCGCCCGCGCCGGCGCCCTCGCTGTTGGTGACACCCTCCACGGCGCGCGCGGCATCCTCGGCCTCGAGCGCGCGCTCGCGCAGTTCCTCGGGCGCGATCACCCCGCCGTCGTCGATGTCGAGCTGCGGCGGGCTGCCATGCAGCAGCCGCTCCTCGGGCGCGAGCCCGGCCCATTTGTCCTCGGGCGCCTCGCGCGCCATGCGGATTGCGCGCGCGACCAACTCGTCGAGTGCCGCAGACGCGAAATCGGAGGTCGCGACGCTCGCATTGCGCCGCCCGCAGAAGACGCGGAGCGACAGATCTTCCCCCTCGGATCGTCCGACATCTTCGAGCTGGCCGAGCCGCACCGAGACGTTGAGCGAGGCATGGCTGGAAACCATGGCATCGGCGGCATCCGCCCCCGCAGCGGTCGCGCGGGCGACGATGTCTTGGGCAAGGCTACGCGCTTGATCGACTGATTTCATGCGCGCCGACTTAGGGTGGCGCGCCGCCAATTCAAAGCGTAGTCCCGACGACGAAGCATGCGGCGAACATCAGCAACCCCGCAAACCGGTTGGCGCGGAAGCGGTCGAGCGCCGAGCCGCCGTCATCGGTGTTCAGCGTCGTCACCTGCCAGCCGAGATGCACCGCCATCGGCACCAGCGCGACCAACGCCAGCGGATCGGGCCGTACCAGCCAGAACGCCCCCGCCCAGCACGCCAGCGCGCCGAGATAGAATAGCGCCACCCCACCCTTCACATGCGCCCCCATCGCCCGCGCCGACGATCGCACCCCGATCAGCGCATCGTCCTCGCGGTCTTGAAGCGCGTAGATCGTATCGTACCCGATCACCCAGCAGATCGACCCTGCGTAGAGCAGCCAAAGCGGCCAGTTCAGCGATCCCGATATCTCCGCCCAGCCGACCAGCGCCGCCCAGGAGAATACGAGGCCCAGCCACGCCTGCGGCCACCAGGTGATCCGCTTCATGAACGGATAGGCCGCGACCGGCGCGAGGCTGGCGATCGCGACGATCTTGGCCAGCGTGCCGAGCTGCAGCCACACCACCAGCCCGATCAGGCACAGCAGCAGCAGCCAGCCCCACGCCGCTTTCACCGACACTGCCCCGCTCGCCACCGGCCGCGCCCGCGTGCGCGCCACCTGCCGGTCGAGATCGCGGTCGATAATGTCGTTATACACGCACCCCGCCCCGCGCATCGCGATCGCACCGAGCAGCAGCCACAGGATCAGGCGCCAACGCGCGACCACGCCGCCTGCCAGCGCCACCGCCCACGCGCCCGGCCAGAAGAGCAGCCACCACCCGATCGGCCGATCGAGCCGCGCGAGCAGCGCATAATATCGCAAGCGCGCCGGCAGCCGGCCGACCAGGCCGCGATGCTCGGAATCGGGGACGATCTCGGTCGCGTTCATGCCCGCTCGTCTAGTCCGCCTTGCGCGCCACCGCCAGCCGCGGGGTTGCACGCGCAGGATCGGACGTTACCGCGGACCTCGTGGTCCACTTGTCCGTCGCGATCGGCCGCTTCTTCGAGGCCCTGCTCTACGCGCTGTTCGGCATCGCGTTGTGGACGACGCTCGCCGTCCTTGCGGGGGTCGTCGCCCTGTTCGTCGCGTTCAAGCTGGCGCGGCGGCTCGTCAGCGGCAATAAGCGCCGGCGATGATCGCCACCCCCGCCTGGCCGCCGCAATCGACCCCGCGCCTGTTCGTCGAGACCGATCTGTCGCCGGGCCCGCTGCGCATCGACGGGTCGGCCGCGCACTATCTGATCTCGGTGATGCGGCTGAAGGCCGGCGATCCGGTCAAGCTGTTCGACGACGTAACCGGCGAATGGCTCGCCGTCGCCGCGACCGTCGCGAAGCGCGACCTCGTCGTCGATGTCACTGAGCGCCTCCGCGAGCGCGAGCCCGTCCCCGATTTGTGGCTATGCGCCGCGCCGCTCAAGAAGGGCCGGATCGACTGGATGGCGGAGAAGGCGTGCGAACTCGGCGTCGCCCGGCTCGTCCCCGTCATCACCCGCCGCTCGGTGGTCGACAAGCCCAAGACCGATCGCCTCCGCGCGCACATGATCGAGGCCGCCGAGCAATGCGGCCGCACCGCGCTTCCCGCGCTCGCCGAACCGGTCAAGCTCCCCGCCCTCCTCGCCAACTGGCCGGAGACTCGCGCGCTGTTCTTCGCCGACGAAACCGGCGGCGTCGCCGCATTCGACGCAATGCGCGCGCACCCCGGCCCCGCCGCGATCCTGATCGGCCCCGAAGGCGGCTTCGACACGGCCGAGCGCGACGCGATCCGTGCGCTCCCGCAGGCGATCGGCATCAGCCTCGGCCTCCGCATCCTGCGCGCCGACACCGCCGCCGCCGCGGCTGTCTCGTTATGGATGGCAGCGGCCGGCGATTGGTAGACGGAATAGCTTAACCTCCGTTCGTGCTGAGCTTGTCGAAGCACGGCTGCGGTTCGCTCGCCAACACGCCCTTCGACAGGCTCAGGGCGAACGGAAGGTCCGGCACCTCTAGCGCACCCCATTCATCTCCCCTACATCCGCGCCCATGACGACGAAGACCGTTACGGACAGCCACGCAGCGGTCATCACCGACCGATCCCAGCTCATCCAGAGCTTTGCCAAGGGCGAAAAGCCCAGGGATCGCTGGCGCATCGGCACCGAGCACGAAAAGTTCGTCTATTCGACCCGCGACCTTCACGCGCCCTCCTATGACGAGCCCGGCGGCATCCGCGACCTCCTGATGGGCCTGACCGACTATGGCTGGCGGACGGTCGAGGAGAACGGCAACGTCATCGCGCTGACCGGCCCCGACGGCGCGATCAGCCTCGAACCCGCCGGCCAGTTCGAGCTCTCGGGCGCGCCGCTCGACAATCTCCACCAGACCTGCGCCGAAGCCGCGCGTCACCTCGAACAGGTGAAGGCCGTCGGCGACGAGCTCGGCCTCGGCTTTCTCGGCCTCGGCATGTGGCCCGACAAGGCGCGGAGCGACCTGCCGCTGATGCCCAAGGGCCGTTATCGGATCATGCTCGACCACATGCCGCGCGTCGGCGGCCTCGGGCTGGACATGATGCTTCGGACCTGCACGATCCAGGTCAATCTGGATTACGCGACCGAAGCCGACATGGCGAAGAAGTTCCGCGTCGGGCTCGCGTTGCAGCCGCTCGCGACCGCGCTCTTCGCCAATTCGCCCTTCACCGAGCGCAAGCCCAACGGCTTCCTCTCATTCCGCAGCCACATCTGGTCGGACACCGATCCGCACCGCACCGGCATGCTGCCCTTCGTGTTCGAAGACGGCTTCGGCTACGAGCGTTATGCCGATTATGCGCTCGATGTGCCGATGTACTTCGTCTACCGCGACGGCAAGTATATCGACGCCGCCGGCCTATCGTTCCGTGATTTCCTCGAAGGCAAGCTCTCGGTGCTCCCCGGCGAGCTGCCGACGCTCGACGACTGGAATGACCACCTCTCGACTGCCTTTCCCGAGGTCCGCCTCAAGACCTTCCTCGAAATGCGCGGCGCCGACGGCGGCCCGTGGGGCCGCATCTGCGCGCTGCCCGCCTTGTGGGTCGGCCTGCTCTATGACGACGCTGCGCTCGACGCGGCGTGGGATGTGGTCAAAGGCTGGTCGATGGACGAGCGCGAGGCGCTGCGGGGCGCCGTCCCCAAGCTCGCGCTCGACGCCCCGATCCCCGGCGGCGGCAAGCTCCGCGACATCGCCGGCGAGGTCCTCGACATCGCCGCGAACGGCCTCTCCGCCCGCGCGCGCCTCAATTCCTCGGGCGACAACGAAACCGGCTTCCTCGAACCGCTGCGCGAGATCGTCCGCACCGGCAAGGTGCCCGCACAGGTGCTGCTCGATCACTATGCCGTCCCGTGGGACGGCAACGTCTGCAAGATCTACGAAGAAACGAAGTTCTAGCCGCCCCCCCCGGTAGAGCGGCCAGTCGACGAAACTTTGCCAGGCGCCTTAACGACGAAGAGACGCATCTTTGACGGGCGCGCTCCCGTAACTTCTCTTGACCGACATCGGTCGACGAAGAGGAGAGCCGTGATGACGCCGCTATATCGTAATAGCTTGATTGCCGCCGCCATGCTCGCGCTGGGCACTGCTTCCGGCGCGCAAATGAAAGACCCGATGGTCGGCGGCGCAGCGATGTATCCGACCAAGACGATCGTCCAGAATGCGGTCAATTCGAAGGATCACACCACGCTGGTCGCCGCGGTGAAGGCCGCCGGGCTGGTCGATACGCTGAACGGCGCCGGCCCGTTCACGGTTTTCGCGCCGACCAATGCAGCCTTCAACAAACTTCCCAAGGGCACGGTCGCCACGCTCGTCAAGCCCGAGAACAAGGCGAAGCTGACGAGCATCCTTACCTATCACGTCGTGCCGGGGCGGATCACCGCCGCCGACATCGCGGCCAAGGCCAAGGCACATGGCGGCACCGCGACCTACAAGACGGTCGAAGGCGAGCCGCTGATGTTCAAAAAGGCGGGCAGCGGCTGGAAGATCATGGACGGCAAAGGCGACACCGGCCGCATCACGATTGCCGACGTCTATCAATCGAACGGCGTGATCCATGTCATCGACACCGTCATGATGCCCTGAGCGCTGAAATCGACGGCCGGAATATCTCCCGCGTCCGGCCGTCGGCCCGGCGTCTCTGACGGCGCCGGGCAATTGCTCCATCAAGCAGAGGCGCGCGCCGCGCCGGTCGCACGCGATCGCCCGAACAGCCACGCGAACACCCTTGGCACCGGGCCGTTGCGCTCCATCCATTCCCAATAGGCGACATAGTCGGGATCGAGCTTGAGGTGCCGCTCCTCGGTCTTTGCGCGCCAATAATAGACGCCGCTCACCACCGCCATCAGGATCGTCGCGCGCGCGGCGTCGACGATCGACCCCGTCGTCAGGATCGGCACCGACGACAGCCACCAGAAGCTGTTCTTGGCGAGATAGGCGGGATGCCGCGAGATCGCATACGGCCCGTGCGTCAAAATGCCGCGATTGGTGAGGTTCGAAAACCGCAAGCCAAACGCCACCGTCGCCCAGGCATAGAGCGCGGTCAGCACCACCAGCGCGACCGCCATCGCCCACAGGATGGCGTCGTGCCCGGCGAACCAGACGTTCCAGTCCTGCGTCCCCACCCGGTAATCGAGCGGTCCGCCGTCATCCATCATGATGAACGGCGGGTAGCAGATCAGCGCCGCCATCCACGCCGCCGCGAACGGATTGGCCGAGCGGATGTGCGAATCGAACGGTCGTATCGTCAGCAGATAACCCACGGTCGCGAACGCCACGTCGACGAGGAACATGAATCGGATCAGCCACGTCGCGAGGATCACCGGATCGCCCCACGCAAAGGGCGTGTCGATCACGCTCTGAAAATTGGGCGGTACGATCGCCAGCATGAAGACGAGGAAAAAGCCCTTCACCGTCCAGCTTCTGAGGTGCGCATAGATATCTTCCCGATCGGGCTTGGCGGTCCCCATCAGCCACGCGCCGAATGCCCAGGCGCCATCGCGCGGCTCGATCAGCCGCCGATCGAGCCAGATCACATAGGGGATCGACAGCACGAACAGTGCCGGGGCCGCATAAGCGAAGCACCACATCGAAAACAGGAACGGCCCGTCCCAATAGGCCCGGATCGTGCCATAGGCGACGCCGATCATCGCCCAGGTCGCCCATAGCCCGGCGAGCTTGGCGAGGCTGATGTCGATCGTCTCGTGCCACGGCCGCCGCATCGACCAGTCGATTCCGGTCGAGGCGTTGCGATGCACCTTATCGACCGCGAGCGACCACAGCACCATCGGCACGCCGCACGCGATCACGTTGACCATCGCCGAATAGGGCCCGTCCATCCCGTAGATCAGCGACACTGCGGTCCAGGCGAGCATGCCGACCATCCCCGCGATCCCCGCGCCGTGGCTCACCGCCGATTTGGGACGCGGATCGGCGGCGCGCGCCTGTTTGGCGAGGGAGCGATCGTGGAACATCGCCCCCGGCCATAGCCGCGAATGGTAAGCAAGCCGTGAAGGACGCCGTTACAAGCGGCCCTCACTCAATCTGTTCGCGCGAGTTATCGCCCGAAACTGGCCGGCGCCGGCGACACCACCACGGTATGCCCGTCGCGGATTTCCTGCACCTCGAGAGCGCGTTGGGCGATGCCGTCGCGGCCGAAGCGGAACGCGCCGTCGATGCCCGAAAACCCGCCCGGATCACGCAGCGCCGATTCGGGGAAGTCGCTGCCCGGCCGCCAGTCGCGCGCGACGCGCACCGTCAGCAGCACCGCGTCATAGCCCAGGCTCGACAGGCGATACGGCGCCGCGCCGAACCGGCTGCGATATTTGACCGCATATTGCCGATAGAGATCGTCGGGTACGCTCGCGAACCACGCGCCGTTCAGCGACGCCTTCGACGCGATCGAGCTTTCGGTGTTCCACAATTCGGTGCCGAGCAACTGCGTATTGGCGCCGAGCGACCGCTTGACGACCGGCGCGACCATCGCCGCGGTCGCGCCGCTGTCGGCGATCAGCACCCCGCCATAAGGCGCCTTGTCCGCCATCCGCTTGACCGCGCCCGACACCGACGCCGCGCTGCGATCATAGGTCTGCAGCGACAGCACCTGCCCGCCGGCATCCTCGACCGAGCGCAGGAACGCCGTCGACGCGCGCTGGCCGTACAATCCGTTGGGCACCAGCCCGGCGAAATTGCCGATGCCGCGTTCCTTGGCATAGCTCACCACGCGGTCGATCGCCTGCGACGGCACGTAACCGAGCAGATAGACGCCGTCGCCCGCGACGCTCTCGTCGTTCGAAAAGGTGATGATCGGCACATGCGCGTGATCGGCGACCGGCTCGATCGCGCGGACGTCTTCGGAGAGCAGCGGCCCGAGGATCAGCTTGTTGCCATCGGCCAGCGCACGGTTGGCCGCGGCGACCGCGCCGCCATTGGTGTCATAGGTGGTGATCCGCACCTTCGCGCTGCCGGTGTCGAGCAGCGCCATCTGCGTCGCATTGGCGATCGACTTGCCGACCCCGGCATTCTGGCCGGTGAGCGGCACCAGCAAGGCGACGCGATCGCGATCGTTGTCGGTCGGAATGCCGCTTTCGATCGGGCCGGTCTGCGTCGGGCGATGCTCGACCGGGCGCGTCACCGGCGGGGGTGGCCCCTTGGGCAGCACCGTCGAGCACCCCGCGATCAGCAGCGTCGCGGCGGCGGCGGCGAGCCTGCGCCACGAAACCATCCGTTGCCGTGTGACCTTCGCCTCTGCCATGACTGCTCCCCTGATGAACGCAACACTATCGCCCGGTCTCTATATCGTCGCCACCCCGATCGGCAATCTCGGCGACCTCTCGCCGCGCGCGGCCGACATATTGGCGCGCGCGGACCTGATCGCCGTCGAAGACAGTCGGGTGACCGCCAAGCTGCTCCACCATATCGGCGTTCGCCGGCCGATGACACCCTATCATGATCACAATGCCGAGCATGTCCGCCCCGGCCTGATCGCGCGAATGAGCAGCGAGGCGATCGCGCTGGTCTCGGACGCCGGCACGCCGCTGATCTCCGACCCCGGCTACAAGCTCGTCCGCGACGCCCGCGCGGCGGGGCATGCGGTGGTGACGATCCCCGGCCCGTGCGCCGCCGTCGCTGCGCTGACGCTCGCGGGCCTGCCGACCGACCGCTTTCTGTTTCTCGGCTTCCTGCCCTCAAAGGAGAAGGCCAGGGCCGACGCGATCGCCGAGGTCGCGAGCGTGCGCGCGACGCTGGTGCTCTACGAATCCGGCCCGCGTCTCGCCGCGACGCTGACGACCCTCGCGACCGTGCTCGACGACCGCGAGGCCGCGGTGACGCGCGAGCTCACGAAGAAGTTCGAGGAAGCCGTGACCGGCACGCTCTCGACCCTCGCCGCACGCTACGCCGACGCAGCCCCCAAGGGCGAGATCGTCGTCGTCGTCGCGCCCCCCGGCGAGGCACCGCCGGCCAGCGCCGAGGACGGCGACGCCGCACTCGCCGAAGCCCTCACCCGCCTCCCCGCCTCGAAGGCCGCGGGCGAGGTCGCCAAACGCTTCAATCTCGACCGCAAGGCGCTCTACGCGCGGGCGCTGGCGATGAAGGGCTAAACTCCCCTCCCGCTTGCGG
>JBQCHO010000025.1:0-23913 GCA_051954635.1 Sphingomonas sp.
ATATCGGAGTACGTCGGCGCCGAGCCCGAGCTTGGTCGCGACATCGACCGAAATCTTGTCGGGATCGAACGCGGCGGCTCGGCGCGCCATCGGCATCGCTTCCTGATCGAGCCGCTCGGGCAGGTCGATGCCGCCATGATCGGCGCTGAGCACGACGGCATAATATACCCCGGTCGCGTCGAGCATCTTGAAGAAATCGCCGAGATCACGATCGAGCGAGGCGAGTTGCAGGCACATTTCGGTGCCCTGCGTGCCATAGGCATGGCCGACATAATCGGTCGCCGACAATGAGATGTTGAGCAGGTCCGGCGCGCTGCCCTGGCCGAGCTTCATATCCTGGACCAGCCCGCCGGCGAGCGCCAGCGTCGCCCCGTCGATTTCGGGCGAGGTCTTGAACGCATCGGCATCGCCCTTGCCGCGCGCGAAACGCCCGGCGCCGACGCTGACCGAGCCGGCGGTGATCGCGCGATCGCGCGGCTTGCAGAAATCGGGCAGCTCCAGCGGCGGCTGATCGGTCGCGATTTCCGTCGCTACTGCATCCTGCGCGCGCTTGACCACCGCCGGCGCCGGGCGGCCGCCATAGCTCATGAAATTATCGAGATAGTCGTCGCCGACCATCGCGTTGCCGCCGTCCCACCACCACAATTGATCGACCTTGTGGCCGCCCATCATCACCGCGGCGCGGTCCTTGCCCGAAACCGATACGACGCGGCTCGCCGGGTTGACCGCCTTCATCCGCTCGCCGAGCGTCGGTACTAGCAGATGCGCGTCGCTGACGTCGTAATGCGATGCAGTGCTGCCAGGCTTGGTTTCGTCCTCGACGCAGTAGATCTTCTTGTTCGCCTCAGGCGATTTGAAGTCGATCCAGTTGTTGGCGATGATCCCGGTGTGCTCGGGGCGCATCCCCGTCAGCAGCGTCGAGTGGCCGGGGCACGTCTCGGTCGCGGCATGGCTCTGATACCCGGAGGGGAACACCCCGCCGTCGAGCAATCGCGCGAACCCGCCGGTGAAGCGGTTGCGATATTCCTGAAACAGATCGGCCGAAAACTGATCGATCGAGATCGCGACGAGCAGCTTGGGCGCGGTCTCCATGCTCGGCGCGGGCGCCGTTGCGACCGGCGCGGGTTGCTGCGCGAGGGCTGGTGCGACGAGCGAGACGCTGGCGAGCAGAGCGATCAGATGACGGGCTTTCACGATATCTCCTCGGGCGTGGATGCAAAGTCGGCAGAACGCCGCTATCAGGCGACGCAACGATTGTGACAAGGAAGAGCGCATGCGCGCAACGGGTTTCGCTTTTGTGACATTTCTGGCGATGCTGATGGGGTTGACCGGCCTCGCGCGCGCCGACGGCTTGCCGCCGCCGGACGTGCATCACCTCGCGATCCAACTCGTCGCCGAAAGCGACAGCCCCAAGCCCGGCAGCGACGTCACGGTGGCGCTCGACACGCATCCCGAGGCGGGGTGGCACGGCTATTGGTCGAACCCCGGCGACGCGGGCTTCCCCGACAAGCTCGACTGGACGCTGCCCCAGGGCATCACCGCCGGTGCGCCCGCTTATCCGATGCCCAGCCAGCTGCTCATCGCCGGGCTGATGAACTATGTCTACGAAAAGCCCTATGCCCCGCTGGTGACGCTCCACGTCCCTGCCGGAATCGCCGCGGGCACGGCGCTGCCGATCAAGCTGCACATGAGCTATCTCGTTTGCTCGGCCTCGATCTGCGTCCCCGAAAGTGCCGATCTGTCGCTGAACCTCACCGTCGGAGACGGCCATGTCGCCCCCGATCGCCAGGAGCAGTTCGACGCGTGGCGCCAGGCGCAGCCGAAGCCGATCGGCGCGACCGCCACCTATCAGGCTGCGAACGGCGGCTTTCGCATCGCCATTCCCTATCCCGCCAGCGCGAGCCTCGATCACGCCTATTTCTTCCCGGCGACCACCGGCTTCATCAATTATGCCGCGCCGCAGACCGTCACCCGCGATGGCGACCGCGTGATCGTCTCGACCAAGGCCAACGGCACCGGGACGGGCGCGCTCGCCGGCATCCTGCGCGTCGGCCCCGATCGCGGCCTCGCCGTTACCGCGCAGCCCGGCACGGTGGCCGCGGCGACAACCACGCCGAACGAAACCGCCTCGACCGGCAACACTTGGGCACTCGCGCTCGCTGCGCTCGGCGGCGCGATCCTCGGCGGACTGATCCTCAACATCATGCCGTGCGTGTTTCCGATCCTGAGCCTCAAGGCGCTGAGCCTCGCGAACGCCAAGGTCGACGAGCGCGAAGCCCGCCACGAAGCGATCGCCTACACCCTCGGCGTCATCGCGGTGTGCGTCGCGCTCGGCGCGGTGATTCTCGCGCTGCGCGCAGGCGGTGCGGCGATCGGCTGGGCATTCCAGTTGCAGGATCCGCACGCGATCCTCGTCCTGCTGTTGCTGGTGACGGCAATCGCCTTCAACCTCGCCGGCCTGTTCGAGCTGCCCACCCCACGCTTCGTCTCGAATTCGAGCGGCACCGCCGGCGCCTTCGCCACCGGCGCGCTCGCCGCGTTCATCGCGACGCCGTGCACCGGCCCGTTCATGGGCGCCGCGCTCGGCGCCGCGCTCGTGCTTCCCTGGCCCGCCGCGCTCGGCGTTTTCGCCGGGCTCGGCCTCGGACTGGCGCTGCCGTTCCTCGCGATCGGCTTCGTCCCCGCGCTGCGCCGCCGCCTGCCCAAGCCCGGCGGCTGGATGGAAACCTTCCGCCGCATCCTGGCAGTGCCGATGTTCCTGACCGCGATCGGGCTCGCCTGGGTGCTTGGCCAGCAGACCGGGATCAACGGCATGACGCTCGGCCTGATCGCCGCGCTCGCCTTCGCGCTGCTGCTGTGGCTCGCCGGTCGCCGCCAGGCACGCGGCCTCGCCGCAGGCTGGCCGCTCGGGATCATGATGCTCGTCGTCGTCGCGGTCGCCGCCTTCTCGATCGCGCCTGCCCCCAAGGCCGAAGCCGCCACCGCCGCCGCGGGCGCGCAGCCGTTCAGCGAGGAGAAGCTCGCGGAGCTCCGCCAGCAGGGCCGCCCGGTCTTCGCCTATTTCACTGCCGACTGGTGCCTTACCTGCAAGGTCAACGAGAAAGCCGCGATCGAGACCGATGATGTCCAGGCCGCCTTCAAGAAGCACAATGTCGCGGTGCTGATGGGCGACTGGACCGACGGCGACGCCAAACTCGGCCGCTTTATCGAGGCGCACAACCGCGCCGGCGTGCCGCTCTACCTCTATTATGCCCCCGGCGCAGCCGAGCCCCAGGTGCTGCCTCAGGTCTTGACCAAATCGATGCTCGAAGCGCTCGGCGCGGCATGAAGCGCTGGCTGCTGGGCATCGCGATCCTCATGCTCCTGGGCGCGGGCAGCGCCGCCGCGCTGACCTCGCCACCCGGCTTGCTCAGCTTCCTCGACGGCGTGATGGGCGGTGGGCGCGGCGTCGAGCGCGTCGGTCGCGGGGTCGCGTTCGGCACTCACGAACAGGCGCTCGACGTCTGGCGGCCGACCGGCGCGACCTCGGCCAAGCGCCCCGTGCTGATCTTCTGGTATGGCGGCGGCTGGGTGAAGGGCTCGCGCGGTGCCTACGCCTTCGCGGCGCGCGCTTATGCCAAGGCTGGCTTCGTCGTCGTCGTGCCCGACTACCGCAAGGTGCCGAACGTGCGCTTCCCCGCTTTCCTCCAAGACGGAGCGCAGGCGGTCAGATGGACCCGCGACCACGTCGCCCAATTCGGCGGCGACCCCAATCGCATCGCCTTCGCCGGCCATTCGGCTGGTGCCTACACCGTCGCGATGCTCGCGCTCGATCCCGAGTGGCTGCGCGCCGAGGGCGTCGATCCGACAATCGTCAAGGCCGCGGTCGGCCTCAGCGGCCCCTATGACTTCTACCCCTTCGACGACCGTCGCGCGATCGACGCGATGCAGGGTGCGCCCGACCCGATCCTGACCCAGCCGATCCACTTCGCAAGCGCCGACGCGCCGCCGATGATGCTCGTCACCTCGACCAGGGACACCGAGGTCAAGCCGAAGAACGCGATCAACCTCGCCGCCAAATTGCGCGCGCTCGGCGCCCCCGTCGAGTTCAAGGAATATCAGGGCCTCACCCACGAAAATGTCGCAATGGCGCTGTCGGTGCCGTTCCGCGGCAAGGCGCCGGTGCTCGCCGACAGCGTCGCGTTCCTCAAGCGTTACGACTGAAACAATATTCCGCCGAGGGTTGCGCACGCGTTCTTTTCGGTTAATGCCGGCCCGATCATGGCCCGACCGCTGACCCTCTACGAGAAAATCTGGAACGCGCACGTCGTCGAGACGCGCGACGACGGCACCGCGCTCATCTATATCGACCGCCATCTCGTCCATGAGGTGACCAGCCCGCAAGCGTTCGAAGGCCTGCGCGCCGCCGGCCGCAAGGTGCGTCGCCCCGATCTCACGCTCGCCGTGCCCGATCACAATCTGCCGACCACCGCGCGCGTCGATGCCGCCGGCCGCCGCCTCCCGATCGCCGATCCCGAAAGCGCGCAGCAGCTCGCCGCGCTCGAACGCAACACGCGCGAGTTCGGCATCGATTATATCGACGCGACCGCGCCCGAGCAGGGCATCGTCCACGTCATCGGCCCCGAGCTCGGCTTCACGCTGCCCGGCACCACGCTCGTCTGCGGCGACAGCCACACCTCGGCGCATGGTGCGCTCGGCGCGCTGGCGTTCGGCATCGGCACCAGCGAGGTCGAACATGTCCTCGCCACGCAGACGCTGCTGCTCAGCCAGTCGAAGACGATGGAAATCCGAGTCGACGGCACGCTTGGCTTCGGCGTCTCCGCCAAGGACGTGATCCTCGCCATCGTCGGCAAGATCGGTGCGGCGGGCGGCACCGGCCATGTCATCGAATATGCCGGCGAGGTGATCCGCGGCCTCTCGGTAGAAGGCCGGCTGACGGTCGCCAACATGTCGATTGAGGGCGGCGCCCGCGCCGGCCTGATCGCTCCCGACGACACCACCTTCGCCTATTTGAAGGGCCGCCCGATGGCGCCGACCGGCGCGGATTGGGAGAAGGCCGTCGCCTGGTGGAAGACGCTGCCGACCGACGCCGGCGCGCGCTACGACAAGACCGTCAGCCTCGACGCCACCCATATCGCCCCGTCGCTCACCTGGGGCACCAGCCCCGAGGATGTGGTCGCGATCACCGATGCGGTGCCCGATCCCGACAGCTTCGCCGACCCCTCGAAGCGTGTCGCGGCGAAGAAGTCGCTCGACTATATGGGCCTCGCCCCCGGCATGCGAATGCAGGACGTCCCTGTCCAGCACGTCTTTATCGGTTCTTGCACGAACAGCCGCATCGAAGACCTGCGCGCCGCCGCTGAGGTCGCCAGCGGCCGCCATGTCGCCGAGGGCGTGCGCGCATTGGTCGTCCCCGGCTCGGGACTCGTCAAGCGCCAGGCCGAAGCCGAAGGGCTTGATCGCATCTTTTCGGAAGCCGGCTTCGAATGGCGCGAGCCCGGCTGCTCGATGTGCCTGGCGATGAATCCGGACAAGGTGCCCGCCGGCGAACGCTGTGCTTCCACCTCAAACCGCAATTTCGTAGGAAGGCAGGGACCGGGCTCGCGGACGCACCTGGTCTCCCCCGCACTGGCCGCCGCAGCAGCGGTCATCGGGAAACTTGCCGACGTCCGCGAGTTGATGAAGTAGTTCGACCAAAAAGGGGGTCGCATCCATGAAGAAAGCACTGTTTCTGTTGATCTTTGGCGCGCTGCTCAGCGGCGTCGCTGCTTATGCCGCCAGCGCGAGCCCGTCGTTCGAGGCGATGCAGACGCACTGATGCAGCCCGTCACCCAGGTTTCCGGCACCGCCTATCCGTGGGGCGCCAAGAACGTCGATACCGACGTCATCATCCCCGCGCATTGGCTGAAGACGATCACCCGCGAGGGGCTCGGCCAGCACGCCTTCGAAACCGTCCGCGCGCAGCCCGACAACCTCTTCGACGATCCGCGCTATGCCGGCGCCCCGATCCTCGTCGCCGGCGACAATTTCGGCTGCGGGTCGAGCCGCGAGCACGCCGCCTGGGCGCTCGCCGATATGGGTGTGCAGGCGGTGATCGCGCCGAGCTTTTCCGACATCTTCTCGGGCAATGCGTTCAAGAACGGCATCGTCACCGTCGTCCTGCCGCAGGACGCCATCGACCGATTGGTCGAGGTCGCGCAGGACCAGCCGATCACCGTCGACCTCGAGACGATGACCGTCACCACCCCCTATCAGGACCGCTTCACCTTCTCGCTCGACCCGTTCCGCCGCCGCTGCCTGATGGAAGGGCTGGACGAGATCGGTCTGACGCTGGCAAGAGATACCGAGATTTCGAATTTCGAATCCGGTCTCGCCGAGGACCGGCCATGGATCGGGAGGACAAGCGGACATGCGGGCTTTGCTGTCGAAGGCGCCGGGCGGACCTGAAACTCTGGGACTGACCGAGGTCGCCGATCCGGTCGCCGCCAAGGGCCAGGTCGTCATCGCCGTCAAGGCCTGCTCGATCAACTATCCGGACGTCCTCATCATCGAGGACAAATACCAGTTCAAGCCCGAACGCCCCTTCGCCCCCGGCGGCGAGATTGCCGGCACGATCGAGAGCGTCGGCGAGGGCGTCACCGGCTGGCAGGTCGGCGACCGCGTCATCGCGATGATCGGTCACGGCGGGCTTACCGAAAAAGTCGCGGTCGATGCGCAGCGTCTTTACCACCTCCCCGAAGAGCGCAGCTTCGCCGAGGGCGCGGCGCTGATCCTCACCTACGGCACGACGATCCACGCGCTGCTCGACCGCGGTCACCTGAAGGAAGGCCAGACCCTGCTCGTGCTTGGCGCAGCCGGCGGCGTCGGCCTCGCCGCGATCGAGCTCGGCAAGGCATTCGGCGCGCGCGTGATCGCCGCCGTTTCATCCGAAGAAAAGGCCGCGGCCGCCAAACAGGCCGGCGCCGACGAGACGCTGATCTACCCCCGCGCGCCGTTCGACAAGGCGCAATCCAAGGCGCTCGCCGATCAGTTCAAGGCCGCCCTCGGCCCGGGCGGCGCCGACGTCATCTACGATCCGGTCGGCGGCGACTATGCAGAGCCCGCCCTGCGCGCGATCGGCTGGGAGGGCCGCTACCTCGTGGTCGGTTTCCCGGCCGGCATCCCCAAGCTCCCGCTCAACCTCACGCTCCTCAAGAGCTGCGACGTCTGCGGCGTCTTCTGGGGCGCCTTCGCCGCGCGCGATCCCAAGGCCAACCAGGCGCATATCGAGCAGCTCTTCCGCCTGTGGTCCGCAGGCAAGATCGCCCCCCGCGTCACCGAGATCTTCGCCTTCGCCGACGGCGGCAAGGCGATCGCCAAGATGGCCGCTCGCGGCGCGATCGGGAAATTGGTGGTGGAGATCTGTTGAAGCCTACCTCCGTTCGCCCTGAGCTTGTCGAAGGGCGACTGGCGCGACCCGTGCTTCGACAGGCTCAGCACGAACGGTTCTCTATTGGCGCGCTCCCGTTGCGCCTTTCCCCCACCCGCCCTATCTCGGCTGCTCGTAGCAACGTGCCAGCAGGGGATGGCGACACATGACGACGTTCGACGACCGCGATCGCGCTTTCGAGGCCAAGTTCGCCGCCGATGAGGAATTCGCCTTCCGCGTGACCGCGCGGCGCAACAAGCTGCTCGGCCAATGGGCTGCCGAACAGATGCAGCTCACCCCCGAGGAAGCTGACGCCTATGCCCGCGCCGTCGTCCATGCCGAGTTCGAGGAAGCCGGCGACGAGGACGTCGTGCGCAAGCTGGTCGGCGATTTGACCGCCGCCGGGATCGAGACCGACGAGGCCCATGTCCGCACCGCGCTCGACGCCAAGATGATCGAAGCCCGCCGCCAGCTGATGCAGGAGATCTGACCTCGATGGCGATGCAGGCCTCCGAAATCGAAACGTTGATCCGCACCGGCATCCCCGACGCGACCGTCGAGATCACCGACCTTGCCGGCGACGGCGATCATTATGCCGCGCGGGTCGTAGCGGAGAGCTTCCGCGGCATGCCGCGGATCCGCCAGCATCAGGCGGTTTATGCAGCGCTCGGCGGCCGGATGGGCGGCGAGCTCCACGCGCTGCAACTCACCACCGCCGCGCCCGAGTGACAGGAGTAAAGCAATGACCGAAGACACCAACGCCCGCATCGACGGCATCGTCAAATCGAACGGCATCGTGCTGTTCATGAAGGGCAGCCCGCTGTTCCCGCAATGCGGCTTTTCCAGCCGTGCGGTGGCGATCCTCAACCATCTCGGTGCCGAGTTCGAGAGCGTCGACGTCCTCCAGGATCAGGCCGTCCGCCAGGGCATCAAGGCCTATTCGGATTGGCCGACGATTCCGCAGCTTTATGTCGACGGCGAATTCGTCGGCGGCTCGGACATCATGATGGAAATGTACGAATCGGGCGAGCTTGCCTCACTCGTCCAGAAAACCGACGCCAAGGCCGATTGATCGCGGTTACCGGGTGCGGGCGGGCCGCTTCGAGTTGGTGAGAGACGAAGCAAGCCCGCCGCGCTGAAGCGTCGAATGAAAGACGCATCGGTATGAAGGCGGCGATGCAGCGCGCGTGCCAGATGGCGCCGAGCGCGGTTGCCGGCGGGTGACGATGGTTAATGTTACGGCACCCGCCTTTTGACCTGTAAACTGTTCCGACATGGCAAACGGGGGAGGCGCTGCTCGGCTGCCGGAATTCCCGATTGTCTCGCCGCGAAATGCGCGTAAATTCTCGTCTCGATCCATGGTGCGAGAAGCGACAGTTGTCGTCCGCACTCCGGGCTCGTTAGCGGTCGCCAGAAATATAGCCGACGGGCTGGGATGCGGTCCAAACCTGCCTGACAGGCTCTGCCGTATCCGGATGACTGGTCGTGCCCGCGTTTGTCGGTGCGACCGGCCGTCGAGTCATTTTTCGAACCTGTTCGTCATTGTCGCCTCCGGGCCGGTGATCGGGAAAAGGGGAAGAGAATATGAAGCGCGCGATCATGGTCCTGCTCTGTTTGCTTTACGCGCTGCTCGCCGTCTCGCCGGCATCCGCGCGCGGCTTCGTCTTTCCGCCGGGGTTCCACACGGAGGACATCGCGACGAACAGCACAACGCTGCACGTTCGCGTCGGCGGCACCGGCCCCGCGGTGTTGCTGATCCACGGCTATGGCGACACCGGGGACATGTGGATTCGCCTTGCCGCTGCCCTCATGCGCGACCACCAAGTCATCGTACCCGATCTGCGCGGTATGGGCCTGTCCGCGGTCGCGACGAGCGGGTTCACCAAGAAGAACCAGGCCGAGGACATGGCCGGCGTGCTCGACCATTTCCATGTCGCGAAAGCCGATGTGGTCGGCCACGACATAGGCAACATGGTCGCTTTCGCGTTCGCCGAGGCGCATCCCGATCGTACCACGCGCCTGGTGATGATGGATGCGCCGGTGCCCGGCATCGGGCCTTGGGACGAGCTGCTGAAAAATCCGCTGCTTTGGCACTTTCGCTTCGGCGGCCCCGATATGGAGCGCCTCGTCGCCGGCCGCGAACGCATCTATCTCGATCGCTTCTGGAATGATTTCGCGGCGAGCCGGACTGCCTTTCCGGAGCAGGACCGTGTCCATTACGCAAAGCTCTACGCCGCGCCGGGGCGGATGCACGCGGGCTTCTCCCAATTTGCCGCGTTCGATCAGGATGTGATCGACAATCGGGCCTTCGTGGCGCGTGGCCCGTTGCGAATGCCGGTGCTGGCGATCGGCGGCGATCATTCGTTGGGCGCGACGATGGCGGTCATCATGCGCTCGGCCGCGACCAACGTGACCGAACTGATCGTCTCGAACTCGGGCCATTGGCTGATGGAAGAGCAACCCGAGCCAACGATCGCAGCGATAACGGCCTTTCTTCGCGACGAGCCGGTGCCCACGAACTGACGACAACAGGCTTAGTGACCCACTCGCATAAAACACTATTGACTACACACGTAATCGGTGCGATCACATCTGTAATCAGATGGAGGAGCCGAGTCGGATGGCCGAGAGGATCAGCGAAGCCGAACATGCCGTGATGGAGGTGCTGTGGGACGAGAGCCCGCTCACTGCCCAGGAAGTCGCTGAGCGCATTCCCGCCGAGCGCGACTGGAGCGCCAATACGGTCAAGACGTTGCTCGGCCGGCTGATGGCTAAGGAAGCAATCGGCGCGGAGGAAGATGGTCGCCGCTATCGCTATCGCCCGCTGATCGCCCGCGAAGGCTATGTCGTCGGCGAATCGCGACGGCTGATGGATCGACTGTTCGGCGGCCGCCTCGCGCCGTTGGTCGCGCATCTTGCCGAGCAGGACGAACTCACCTCCGAAGACATCGCCGAGATCGAGGCGCTGCTGAAGGGGCTCAAGTCATGACCGGCTGGGCGATCGAGACGCTCGTTGCGACTACGCTGCTGATGCTCCTCGCGCTCATCGCGCGCGGCCCCGTCCGCCGCGTGTTCGGTCCGGGCATAGCCTATATGCTGTGGCTGCTCCCGCTCGCGCGGATGGTGCTGCCGCCTCTTCCGGCGAGCTGGCGCGAGACCGCCGCCGCGCCGCTTCCCGCCCACCTCACCCCGATCGCCAGGGCGAGCGACACGATCACCGTGCTCGTGGTCAAGCCGCTCGGCCTCGGCGACGCCGCCGCGCCCGTGGCCCATCATCCCTCGCTGGGGCTGCTCATCGCTGCCCTTTGGATCGCGGGCGCGGCGGCCTTCTTCGCATGGCACTGGATCGCGCACGTCCGCTTCTGCCGGCGGATGCTCGCCCGCGCCGTGCCCTCGGCCGCCTCGGCCCCGGGGGTCCGGGTGATCGAGAGCGACGCCGCCGCCGGCCCGCTCGCCTTCGGGGTGCTGCGCCGCTACGTCGCCTTTCCGCGCGATTTCGCCGATCGCTACGATTCCGACGAACGCGATCTCGCGCTAGCGCATGAGCTCGGCCACCACGCCCGCGGCGACTTGGTCGCCAACTGGGCTGCGCTGATCGCGCTCGCCATCCACTGGTTCAATCCCGTCGCTTGGCGCGCCTTCCGCGCTTTCCGCGCCGATCAGGAAATGGCCAACGACGCCCGCGTCCTGCGCGGTCGCGACGCCGCCTTCCGCCACGCCTACGGCCGCGCGATCGTCAAGTCCGCGCATGGCGGCGCGATCGGAGCAGCTTGCCACCTCCATACCATCCACGCCCTCAAGGGGAGATTGAAGATGCTGTCCGCTGCCCGCAAATCCCGCACGCGCATTCTCGGCGGCGCCGCGATCGTCGGCACGCTGATCGTCACCGGCCTCGGGCTCACTGCCTCGGGCACGCAAGCAGCCGAAGGGCTGCGCGCCAAGGTTGGCAAGACGATCGGCGTCGACTTGACGCGCCCCGTCGAACTTGCCCGCAGCGATGGCGCACCGGTCGCCCTCGCCGCCGTAGCTCAGGATGACGTCGCCCCGGTCGCGACCGTCGATCCGAGTGTACCGCCGCCGCCGCCCGTGCCCGCACCGGAGGTGGCCCCTGCCCCCTACCCGGCACCGGCGGCGATGCCTGCACCGCCCGCGCCACCAGCGCCCGCGATCGCCGGCACCCGCCGCATCGAGCGCACTCGCGTGATCCAGGACGGCAAGGTCGTCACCGATAACGTCAACGCGATCATGGCCGACATGCCCGAGGTCAGCTCGCGTAATTGCGGCCATGGCGACCTCCAGCAAATGGTCATCAACGACCAGTCGGGTGGGAAGAACCGCATCATCATCTGCACCGATCGCATCTCCGAAGTCGCCGCCAAGGGCGCGGCCGAGGGCGCCACGATCGCCGCCAACTCGGCGGATATCGAGCGCAACGCCTATCGCTCGGCACTCGCCGGGCTCCAGACCGCACGCACTCGCCTGATGACGGACAACCGCCTCAGCGCCGACGAGCGCAACGAAGCGCTGAGCTCGATCGACGAATCGATCAAGGAAATGCAGGACGACCTCGCCCACGCCGGCGCGGACGACTGAAGCTCCTGGGAGGGGAGCCGGGGGCGGGCGCCCCGCGGGACCGGCCGGCGGCCCGGTGTTTGGGGTGTGGGACCCTGCCAATTCCCCCCCCCCCCCCCCAACCCGCGCGCCAGAGCGACTTCCCGACCGGCCAGCCGATCCAGCTCGAACCGCTCGTCACCCGGGTGCTGGCGCCCAATCCGTCGCCCTACACCTTCACGGGCACGCAGACGCACGTCGTCGGCGCAACCGACCTCGCGATAATCGATCCCGGCCCCGACGATCCCGCGCATCTCGACGCGCTGCTGGCGGCCATCGCCGGCCGGCCGGTCACCGCGATCATCATCACCCACACCCACCGCGATCACAGCCCCTTGAGCCGTCCGCTCCAGGCCGCGACGGGCGCCCCGATCGTCGGCTGCGCGCCGCTCGCGCTCGACGATCTCGGCCCCCGCGCCGATGCCGCGTTCGACCGCGACTACGCCCCCGACCGCATTCTCGCCGATGGCGAGCAGGTCGCCGGCACCGGCTGGACACTCACCGCGGTCGCCACCCCCGGCCACACCTCGAACCACCTCGCCTTCGCGCTCGACGAAACCAAGGCGCTGTTCTCGGGCGATCACGTCATGGGCTGGTCGACCACCGTGATCTCGCCCCCCGACGGCGACATGGCCGATTATCTCGCCAGCCTCGCCAAGCTGATGCTCCGCGACGACCGCGTCTATTATCCCGCGCACGGCGAGCAGATCGATCGCCCGCAGCGTTTCGTTCGCAGCCTGATCGGCCACCGCAAGCAGCGCGAGGGACAGATCCTGCGCCTCCTCGCCCGCGGTGTCGGCGAGCTCCCGGCGATGGTCGACACCATGTATGTCGGCATCGACCCCCGCCTGCGCCCCGCCGCCGAACGCTCGGTGCTCGCGCATCTGATCGACCTCAAACGCCGCGGGCGCGCGACGCTACAGGGGGACGCATGGAACGGCATCTGAGGCGCGATCCCGTCCGCTGGCTCGTCGCGCTCGCCGCCCTCGCGATCGTCATCGCCGCGGGCGTCTGGACCTATGGCCGCGTCACCGAACGCTATGTCGAGACCAAATCCGAGGCCGGCGGCCCCGGCGTCAGCCAGATCGTCAGCGCCAAGCTCGTCGGCATGGGCAGCCTCGAGGTCGCGCAACTCTCGGGCACTGTTCAAGCAACAGCCTCGGACATTCGCGGCTTCGGCTGGCTGCGCTCCGATCAGGTGGTCAAGATGCCCTATTCGGTCGGCTATTTCGTCGACATGTCGCAGATCGCCGCAAAGGACCTGACCTGGGATGCGAACGCCAGGACGCTCGTCGTCGACGCCCCCGACGTGACGGTCGCGCAGCCCAATACCGACGAGGGCCGCCGCACGCTGGTCAAGACCTCTGGCCTGTTCGTCACCCGCGCAGCCGGCGAGGCGCTCACCACCCGCACCTCGCTCCACGCCGAGGCGGTGGCATCGCGCGAGGCCAAATCTCCCGAACGTATGGCGCAGGCCCGCGAGCACGCCCGTCGCGCGATCGCCGACCTAATGGCCAAGCCGCTCGCCGCCGCCGGCTTCGGCCACGCGCGCATCGTCGTCACCTTCCCGCCCGACCGCCTCGGCGATCGCCGCTGGGACGTCACCAGGCCGATCCCCGAGGTGCTCCGCAATTCCGCCAATTGAGCGGCCTCCGCCGATCGGGTAAAAGCCAAAGAAAATACCGGGCGCATCGAACTGAACCTGTTGAGGGGGATGCGTCATGGCCACCGCTGCACCGCCACGCCTGCACCCGATCGTCCGCGATCGGCTGTTCTTCTTCGTCATGGCGCTCGTCATCGCCGCGACCGCGATCAGCGGCTTCGTGCTGCAATTGTCGGCCGGGCGATCGAGCTTCCACTCGCCGTGGTGGGTGCACCTTCACGGCGTCACCTTCATGGGTTGGCTCGTGCTTTATTGCACGCAGAACTGGCTAGCCTGGCGCGGCGACGTGATCGATCACCAGCGGCTCGGGCGGATCGCCGCCGTCTATGTCGGCTGGATGGTGCTGGTTGGCGTCAGCGTCAACACGCTCGCCGCGATCCACCACCGCATCCCGCCCTTCTTTCAGGTCAACGTCTTCCTGGTGATGGACTGGACCATCGTCGCGATCTTCGCCGGGCTCACCTGGGCGGCAGTGAGCCTGCGCGGCGCCAGCGACTGGCACCGCCGGCTGATGCTGTGCGGTGCGATCCAGGTGATGGTGCCCGGGGTCGCGCGGCTGCTGCCGCTGCCGCTGATGGAAAGCTGGATCCTGTGGGGCATCTGGGCCGCGCTGCTGCCCTTTATGGCCGCGGCGCTGATCTACGACCTGATGACGCGCGGCAAGGTCCACCCGGCATATTATTGGGGCTTCGGCGCGATCATTCTCGGCGTCTCGCTGATCCGCCCGATCGCCTTCTCCGCGCCGCTGCTTGCCCTCACTCATCGCCTGACGACTTGATCGCCGCGCTCCGCAAGGCCATGTGAACACCGACAACGGGAGCAAGAGCATGGACGCGCGTAACGGCATTGGCGGCAGCCTGGCGGGCCTCGACCTTCGGGCCGAGATCGATCGCCTGCGCAAGGAGCGCAACGCCGTCATCCTTGCGCATTATTACCAGAAGCCCGAGTTGCAGGACCTCGCCGATTTCGTCGGCGACAGCCTCGACCTTTCCCGCAAGGCGCAAGCCACCGACGCCGAGGTGATCGCATTCTGCGGCGTCCGCTTCATGGCCGAGACCGCGAAAATCCTCTCACCCGAAAAGACCGTCGTCCTTCCCGACATGGATGCCGGCTGCAGCCTCGAAGACTCCTGCCCGCCCGAACAGTTCGCCGCGTTCCGCAGCGCTCATCCCGACGCTATCGCGCTCACCTACATCAATTGCTCGGCAGCGGTGAAGGCGCTCAGCGACGTGATCGTCACCTCGTCCTCGGCAGAAAAGATTCTCTCGCAGATTCCGAAGGACCAGCCGATCATCTTCGGCCCCGATCGCAACCTGGGCGGCTATCTCGCGCGCAAGACCGGGCGCGATCTGATCCTGTGGCCCGGCGTGTGCATCGTCCACGAGGCGTTCAGCGAAACCGAGCTTCTCAAGCTCAAGGCCGAGCATCCCGGAGCACCGATCGCCGCGCATCCCGAATGCCCGCCGGTGATCCTCGACCATGCCGATTATGTCGGCTCAACCAGCGGCATCCTCGCCTATGCGACCAAAATGCCCGGCGACACGCTGATCGTCGCCACCGAGCCGCACATCATCCACCAGATGGAAAAGGCAATGCCGGGCAAGACCTTCATCGGCGCGCCCGGCGCGGACGGCAATTGCAACTGCAACATCTGCCCGTACATGGCGCTCAATACGATGGAAAAGCTCTACGTCGCCTTGCGTGACCTCGAGCCGCGCATCGAGATCGCCGAGGATTTGCGCCTAAAGGCCAAGAAGAGCCTCGACGCGATGCTGGCGATGGCCAGCGGGACGGTAGGCATGGGCGACGTTGGGCCGCTCAGGGTAACGGGCGACTAATTTCAGCGAGGATGAGGCGCTGGGAGCCTCAGCACAGGCAACTTCAAGTGTCGTCACGTCGAAAGAAGGCTCGCCGGCGCATGTGCACCGACGAGCCCTGACGATAATCCGCTCGGATCAGCCCGCGCTGACCGCAGGCGGATAATCCTTGTCTTTGTGGGTTCCTGCGATGGTCGCAGCGACGACGCCGCCCAACACGACGGCGGCGAGACCGTAGCCCAAAAACGAACTACCGTCGTCGGACTGCTTGCTGACATAATTGCCCGGCGTCGCCGAACGGACGCCATGGATCGGCGCCTTCTGGATCGGCATTGCAATGGCCGATCGTGTCGGCCCGGCTGCGCTGGCGCCGGTAGCAGCGATGAACGACGCCGCAATGATGCTGGCCGTGGCGATTCTAAATGGACGCATGATGAAGAACCCTCTTCTATGGTGTTCTATAGTGATCCCATCGAGAACGGGTCGCGGTCAATTAAGTTCCCTCATTTTATCGATCGTTAGCACCATCCAGCCGCACCTCTCCTGGGCGTTCGTCACTCCCCTGCAAACGAAAACGGCGACACCCCGCGCTCGATCTCGTTGATCGTCAGCGCGCGTGACGCCGGCGCGGCCGAGCGTTGCGGGCACGCCGCGCGGGTGCAGCGGCGGCAGCCCAGGCCGATCGGGGTCGCCTCTCCCGCCAGATCGATCCCGCGCGCCACCGCCAGCGGCGCGGCGAGGTCGGCCGCAACCCCCAGCCCGACCGCGAACATCGCCTCGATCCCGCCGATCCGCCGCCCCTGCGGCGTCACCGTCCGCGCGATCGTGAGCCAGCGCGCCCCATCCTCCAGCGCGACGAGCTGCACCGCCAGGCTCCCCGGCCGATCGAACGCGTGGTGCAGCCGCCAAAGCGGGCACCGCGCTCCATCGACCTCGACCAACGCCGCGCCGCTCGCCCCGGCATAGCGTTTCGAGGCCTGCCCGGCGCGATCGATCCGGATCATGAAGAACGGCAGCCCCCGCGCGCCGACCCGGCTCAGCGTCGTCAGCCGGTGCGCGACCTGCTCGAACCCCGCACCGAAGCGACGCTGCAGCAGTTCGACGTCGTATCCGGTCGCCTCGCACGCCCGCAGGAAGCGCGCATAAGGCATCATCACCGCCGCGGCGAAATAGCTCGCCAGATGCCGCCGATAGAGCCGCTCGGCGACGCGATCGGTGAACGCCGCGGCGCGCGCCAGCGCGTCGATCTCGCCGCGCGCCTCGATTTGCGCGAGCTGATAGGCCGCGGCAAAGGTCCGCGACGCCGGATCGAGCATTTCGGAGAGCTGCAACTGCCGCGCATGCAGATCGAGCCGGCGCAGCAGATCGGGCATCACCTCGGCGGGCAGGATGCGGATGCCGAGCTGATGCTTGACGCGCAGCCGCTCGGCGATTGCGCCGTAGAGGTCGCCCGCGCCGAGCCGCAAATCGTCGGCCAGCGCCTCGGCCGCGGCGTCGAGATCGGCGAAATGGTTGCGCCACCGCTCGATCTCGCCGCGCACCAGATCGACCGCGTCGCGCCCGCCCGCGGGCGCCGCCGCCTGGCCGATCCGGTCATAAGCGCGCGCGAACGCCTCAGCGCCGCCCGGCGCCGCCGCCAGCCATTCCTCGAGCTCGCCGCGATCGATCTCGAGATCGCCGAACAGCGGATCGCCGAGCCGCCGCCGCAGCGCCTCCGCCCCGCCCCCCGGCTCGCCGGCCGAGAGCGTGCGCGGATCGAAATCGAACCGCTCGGCGAGCCGCAGCAGCAACGTCGCGGAGAGCGGCCGCTGGTTGCGCTCGACCAGATTGAGATAGCTCGGCGAAATCTCGAGCATCTCGGCCATCGCCGCCTGCGTCAGCCCCGCCTGCCGCCGCAACCGCCGCACCGCATGCCCCGCAAACAGCTTCCGATCCGCCATCACCCGATCTCCAGCGCCAAATCGTCGATCATCACATCGCGCGCCCCAATCCCCCGTTCGTGCTGAGCTTGTCGAAGCACGTGCTCACCAAGCGCCCTTCGACGAGCTCAGGGCGAACGGCCGGGATTGCCGTCTTGATACTTTACCACCCCGGCGAAGGCCGGGGCCCAGTTGGGACGCCCTCTCCCGCGCAGCGCCAAATCGCTTTCCTACAAACCGATGTTCTACTAGTGTTCTCAATTCTAAAATTACCGACAGCAGCATGGACGAACAGAGGCGCATGTCAATATCTTTACAACTCGACAGCTCCCAACACTGGGTCATTGACACCAAAACCCTCACCGGACGCGAAAAGAGTCGCGCCATGCTCTCCACTTTCTCCACTTTAGGCTCGCAAAGTCGGTGAAGAACCCGGCGAGTGTAAAGGACCTGACAATGACATTCGACGATCTCGTCCCCGCCCCCACCGGCCGATTCGACGGCCTCGCCCGCCCCTATGGCCCCGCCGACGTCGCCCGCCTCCGCGGCTCGCTGGCGATCGAGCACACCCTCGCCCGCCGCGGCGCCAATCGGCTGTGGGAGCTGCTCAGGTCGGAGGACTATATCAACGCGCTCGGCGCGATGTCGGGCAATCAGGCAATGCAGCAGGTCCGCGCCGGGTTGAAGGCGATCTACCTATCGGGCTGGCAGGTCGCCGCCGACGCCAACACCGCGGGCGCGATGTATCCCGATCAGTCGCTCTACCCCGCAAATGCCGGCCCCGATCTGTGTCGCCGCATCAACAACGCGCTGCAGCGCGCCGATCAGGTCGAGCATTCGGAAGGCGGCGCGACGCGCGACTGGTTCGCGCCGATCGTCGCCGACGCCGAAGCCGGCTTCGGCGGCCCCTTGAACTGCTTCGAGATCATGAAGGCCTATATCGCCGCCGGCGCCGCGGGC
Organism: Sphingomonas sp.; assembly: GCA_051954635.1. Taxonomy (GTDB): domain Bacteria; phylum Pseudomonadota; class Alphaproteobacteria; order Sphingomonadales; family Sphingomonadaceae; genus Sphingomonas. Next base: position 18,379 of record JBQCHO010000025.1, read on the forward strand.
GTGCATTACGAGGACCAGCTCGCCAGCGAAAAGAAGTGCGGTCACTTGGGCGGCAAGGTGCTGATCCCGACGCAGGCGCACATCCGCAACCTCGACGCCGCGCGCCTCGCCGCCGACGTTTCGGGCGTCCCCACCGTGATCGTCGCCCGCACCGATGCCGAAAGCGCGAAGCTTATCACCTCGGACGTCGACGACCGCGACCACGAATTCCTCACCGGCGAGCGCACACCCGAGGGCTTCTTCCGCCTCAAGGACGGCACCGGGGTCGATCACTGCATCAAGCGCGGGCTCGCTTTTGCCGAGCATGCCGACCTGCTGTGGTGGGAAACCTCCAAGCCCAACATGGCCGACGCCCGCCGCTTCGCCGAGGCGATCAAGCGCGAACATCCGAACAAGATGCTCGCCTACAACTGCTCGCCGAGCTTCAACTGGGAGGCCAATCTCGACCGCGACGACATCGCCCGCTTTCAGCGCGAGCTCGGCGCGATGGGCTACAAGTTCCAGTTCGTCACGCTCGCCGGCTTCCACAGCCTCAACCACGGCATGTTCGAACTCGCCCGCGGCTACAAGGACCGCGGGATGGCCGCCTATTCCGAGCTGCAACAGGCCGAATTCGCCAGCGAGGCCGTCGGCTACACCGCGACGCGCCACCAGCGCGAGGTCGGCACCGGCTATTTCGATCTCGTCGCCCAAGCCGTCGCCGCTGGCGCCAGCTCGACCACCGCGCTCGGCGAATCGACCGAGGCCGCGCAATTCACCAAGCAAGCCGCCTGAAAGGAGAAGACCCATGCCCACCGAACCGCAACGCAGCCGCGCCGTCTTCTCGACCGAGGATTTCGCGCTCCTGAAAGAGGCCGTCGCCGATTACGTCCGCAAGATCGCCGACGATCCGCGCTCGTCCAAATTCTCGTCGCTCTATCACCGCCTCGGCCGCCTCGGCTGAGCACAGCATTCCTGGGGAGGAAGGACGCCCGTCGGGGAAACCCGGCGGGCGTTTCCGCCGTCTCTTCCCGCCTACCCCCGCCTCGGCTAGGCAACGCCGATGGCACAACAAAAGGGCGAATCGGGCATAGTCCTCTATGCCGCGCTGGCGGCGAACTTGGGGATCGCGGTCGCCAAGTTCATCGCAGCGGCAATCACCGGCTCCTCGTCGATGATGAGCGAGGGGTTCCACTCGGTGGTCGACAGCGGCAATCAGGTGCTGCTGCTCTACGGCCAGCATCGCTCGAAACGGGCGCCCGATCACCAGCACCCGTTCGGTTACGGTCGCGAGCTCTATTTCTGGAGCTTCGTCGTCGCGATCCTGATCTTCGCGATCGGCGCGGGCGTCTCGGCCTTCGAAGGCTATCGCCACATCGTCGCGCCCGAGGAGCTGACGGACCCGCTGATCAACTATATCGTCCTCGCGGTCTCGGCCGCACTCGAAGGCACGTCCTGGGCTCTCGCGGTCAAGGAATTCGCCAAGTCAAAGGGCGACATGAACTGGTGGCAAGCCGTCCGTCATTCGAAAGACCCGCCCAATTTCATCGTCCTGTTCGAGGATTCGGCCGCGCTCGCCGGCCTCGTCGTCGCCGGCATCGGGGTGTGGGCGAGCCATTATTTCGACAAGCCGTGGCTCGACGGACTCGCCTCGATCGGGATCGCGGTGATCCTGGCCGGCGTCGCCGTCCTGCTTGCCCGCGAGTCCAAGGGTCTGCTGATCGGCGAGCGCGCCGACGAGGAGGTGATCGCCAAGGTCCACGACGTCATCGATGGCCATCCGGCGGTGTCGTCGGTCAACCATGTGCGAACGATTCACACCGGCCCCGACGAGGTGTTCGCCGCGATCAGCGTCGACTTCCGCGACGAGGTGACGATGGGCGATGCCGAGACGCTCATCGAGGAAATCGAGGACCGGCTGCGCGAGGCGCTGCCGCAACTCAGCTCGATCTATATCCGACCCGAAAGCAGGGAGAATGCGGCCGTCGTCCCTATCAGGCGGCCGGCGTCAGCTCGATGACATCGAACAGCGATTCAAAATGCGGCTGCGGCAGGATCAGGCGCCACCGCCGGTCGCCGATCCGCTCGAGATAGCCCGCCATGTCGCGTTTTTCGTCGCGTCCATAATCGAGCGGCCGCGTCTCGTCCGACAGCTCCAGCGTGCCCAGAAACACGTCGCGCTTGGGTTCATCGGGGAAGATCAGCCCGCGCGGACGCTGCGCCCCGTCGCGCATCCGGAAGCGCATCAGCTTGCCGAGCGTATCGATCCGGCAGGGCTCGTCAGGATAAATCGAGAATGCCGGAACGCCCGCCGCTGCCGAGCCGATTTTGACCCACCTGCAGCGATAGTTGCCGGGCGGCGGTGAGGCATTGTCGAGCGCGCGATCGAGGTCGAACAGCGTCGCATCCTTGTCGAGCTCGGCGCCCTGCCCGCCCGCGCGCGCCGCATCGGTCGCGCTGATCCAGGCGTCGCGCCAGCTGCGGAGGCGTTGCTGGTCGTCGTCGGTGACGACGATATGCCAATCGGGCGCGTCACCGATCGCTGCGGTGGCGAGCGGCCCCTTGGCGGCGGCGCAGCCGGCGAGCGCCAGCGTCAATACGATCGGCATGATCTTCATGACGCTGGGCTAGCGCTGGATCAGGCCGCGGTCCAGCCGCCGTCCATCGACAGGTTCGCGCCGGTGATCGCCTTCGCCTCGTCGCGGCAAAGATACACCGCCAAGCTGGCGACCTGCTCGGCGGTGACGAACTCCTTCGTCGGCTGCGCGGCGAGCAGGACGTCGTTGACCACCTGGTCGCGCGTCAGCCCGCGCGACGCCATCGTGTCGGGAATCTGCGCCTCGACCAACGGCGTCCAGACATAGCCCGGCGAGATGCAGTTGACGGTGATGCCGTCGGTCGCGACTTCGAGCGCGAGCGTCTTGGTCAGGCCAGCGATGCCGTGCTTGGCCATGACGTAGGCGGTCTTGTTCGGGCTGGCGACGAGGCTGTGCGCCGAGGCGGTCGAAATGATCCGGCCCCATTTGCGCGCCTTCATGAACGGCACCGCGGCGCGGTAGAGATACCAGGCCGACGTCATGTTGATCTTGATGATCGCCTCGAACTTGTCCGCGGGGAAATCCTCAATCTTCGCGACATGCTGGATGCCGGCATTGGCGATGACGATGTCAGGCCCGCCGAGCTCGTCATGGCAGCGCTGCACCATCGCGGCGATCTCGTCGGGCTTGGTCATGTCGGCGGCATCGTAGAGCGCCTTGCCGCTGGTCGCCTCCAGCGCCCCGCGTTCCTTCTCGATGTCGGCGGCATCGCCGAAGCCGTTGATCATCACCTGCGCTCCCTCGGCGGCGAGTGCCTGGGCGTAGGCAAGGCCGATTCCCGAGGTCGAACCGGTAACGATCGCAGTCTTGCCCTTGAGGAACATGGTCTTCTCCTATCGCTGGGTGAGGTCGAAAGCGGCGGTCTTGCCGTCGATGATGTTCTCGGCGACGAGGCGGGCATTGGCCATCGTCTCGCTGACCGCAGCGTGGCCCGCAGTCCAATGCTCGGTCATCGTGCGCGCGGAAAATTCGAAGTCGCGACTGCCGCCCTCCCAGGCGTTGGCGCGGTAGATGAGGTGGACGAGGCTGACCGGCTGCTCGGCTGCGCGCTCGGCGAGCGCGATCACGTCGGGATCGCCCTTGAGGTTGTGGGGTAGCTTGGCGAGCACCTTGCGGATCGCCTCGCGCTCCTTGCGCAGCCGCATCAACTGATCGGTGACCTGGCGCGTGCGGCTGGAGAAGCGGATTTCCTTCTCGCGCGCCATCACGTCCATGATCGTGCGCGGCGGATCGTCCATCGACGAGAACAGGTCGATCTGGAACACCAGCATCTCGGCCGACTGATTGTCGAGGACGTGCGCGAGCGGGGTGTTCGAAACGAGGCCGCCGTCCCAATAGAGTCGCCCGTCGATCTCGATCGGCGGCAGCCCCGGCGGCAGCGCGCCCGAGGCCATGATGTGCCGCGCGTCGAGCCGTTCTCGCGCGGTGTCGAAGTAGCGGAAATTACCGCTCTCGACATCGACCGCGCCGACCGACAGGCGCACCGGCCCGTCATTGAGCAAATCCCAGTCGATCAGTTCGTTCAGCGTCGCGGCGAGCGGGGCGGAATCGTAGAAGCTCAGCGCCTCGGGCGTGCCGGGGATCGCGAACATCGGCGAGATTGCGCGCGGCTGGAAGAAGCCGGGCACCCCCGTTGCCATCACCATGCCCGCGGACCATTCGTGCAGCCACTCGCGGAGCTGGTCGTTGGGAAAGATCGGGAAGCTCGGCAGCGCGCTCGTCACCTTGTCCCAATAAACGCGCAGACGCTCGACCCGTCGCTCCGGCGGATTACCGGCGACAATCGCGGCGTTGACCGCGCCGATCGAGATGCCGGCGACCCAGTCGATCTCGATCCCGCTATCGGCGAGGCCGTCGATCACCCCAGCCTGATAGCTGCCGAGCGCACCGCCGCCCTGCAGGACCAAGGCAACCTGATCGGGAAGCGGCAGCGCCTTGGCATGGCGCCGCGATCTTGCGTCTGGCCGCGACTCGGCTCCGGGTTCGACATCGGCCATCGCCGCCTGAAATGGCGTTGCAGCGCAGCACGATCAACCCCGCTTGCAACCCCGGAGCCCGTCACGCATTCCTGTCGCAGGCGTTACGAAAAGGATCAGGGACCATGCGGCTCGACGATTTCGATCCCAACATCAAGGTCGGTGACCAGGGCAATCGCAGCGGCGGGTTCGGCGGCGGTGGCGGCGGCATGCTGATGGGGCTGCTGCCGTTCGTGTTCAGCCGGTTCGGCTGCGGCGGGGTTGTCGTGCTCCTCGCGCTCGCCTTCTTCCTCGGCGGCAATCCGCTGAGCCTGATCGGCGGCGGTCAGTCGCCGAGCGGTCAGGTGGCGCAGGCGCCCGGCGGCCTCGGCAATGCGACGCAGATCTGCGACGCCAGCCCCGACAAGAAGGCCGCGTGCAACGCCTTCAGCTCGGCCGACAAGACATGGGCGAGCGTGTTTCGCCAATCAGGCGCGAGCTTCGAGCAGCCGGCGTTGATGTTCTACGATCGCAACGGCGAGTCGGGCTGCGGCGCGGCGCAATCGGCGATGGGGCCGTTCTATTGCCCGAACGACCAGACGATCTATCTCGACCCGACCTTCTTCGAAGAGCTTACCCAGAAATATGGCGCGAGCGGCGATTTCGCGCAGGATTACGTGATCGCCCACGAATTTGGCCATCACATCCAGCAATTGCTCGGCACCTCGGACAAGGTGCAGCAGGAGATGCAGCAATCGAATTCGACCGACGGCAATGCGCTGTCGGTGCGGCTCGAGCTGCAGGCGGACTGCTATGCCGGCGTGTGGGCCGGGCTCAATCGCAGCCGCATGGATCCGGGCGATCTGCAGGAAGGGCTGACCGCCGCGCACGCGATCGGCGACGACACGCTGCAGCAGGAAGCACAGGGCCGCGTCGTGCCCGACAGTTTCACGCATGGCACCTCGGCCGAGCGCATGGCATGGCTGAAGCGCGGCATCTCGACC
>JBQCHO010000026.1:0-27332 GCA_051954635.1 Sphingomonas sp.
TCGCAAGCCTCGACCGCGATGCTCGCCCAGGCCAACCAGAGCCAGCAGAGCGTTCTGAAGCTGCTTCAGTAACGGGAAACCGGCTCCGGCACCGCCCCCCAAAAAGACGAGGGTGCAGGGGCCGTCCGGCACTCCCGCTTCTCCGGCGGGAGGGCAAAAGGAACCCCGGCGACCGCAAGGCCGCCGGGGTTTTCTTTGTTTGTCGATACCGGAAGACTTAAGCCGCTGCGGTCTCCAGCGTCGGATAGTCGACATACCCTTCCGGCCCGCGCGCGTACCACGTCGGCATGTCGTCGGCGTTGAGCGCGGCGCCGCGGCGGAAGCGTTCGGGCAGGTCGGGATTGGCGAGGAAGGTCCGGCCGAACGCGACCGCGTCGGCAACGCCCGAATCAAGCACCGCCTGCGCGTCGTCGGCGCGGAAATCCTGGTTGAGCACCAGCGGCCGCGAAAACACCTCGCGAATCGCCGGCGACACCTTGGGCTGCGTCGTGCTGCCGAAAGTGCCGTTGGGGCCGGGCTCGCGCAGTTCGAGGAAGGCGATGCCGATCTCGTCGAGCGCCTTGGCGGCGGGGACGAACACCGATTCGGGGTTACTGTCGATCACGCCTTGCGTGTCGCCATTGGGCGAGAAGCGCACCGCAGTGCGATCGGCGCCGGCGACCGACGCGATTCGTTCGACCACCTCGACGAGCAGCCGGATTCGGTTCTCGGGCGCACCGCCATAAAGATCGTCGCGCAAATTGGCGCCGTCGCGCAGGAATTGATCGATCAGATAGCCGTTGGCGGCGTGGAGCTGGACGCCGTCGAACCCCGCCGCGATCGCGTTCTTCGTCGCGCGCTCGTAATCGTCGAGCAGCCGCGGGATTTCGGCGACGTCGAGCGGCCGCGATTCGGCATAAGGCTGCTTGCCGTCATAGGTATGCGCCTTGCCCGGCGCAGTGGTCGCCGAGGACGAGACCGGCTGCCCCCCGTCGAGGAAATCGGGATGGACGATCCGCCCCATGTGCCAGAGCTGCGCGAAAATCCGCCCCCCGGCGTCATGCACGGCTTTCGTCACCGGCTGCCACGCTTCGGCCTGCTCGTCGGTCCACAGTCCCGGCGCATAGGGCCAGCCGAGCCCTTCCTGGCTGATCCCGGTCGCCTCGGAGATGATCAGCCCGGCCGAGGCGCGCTGCGCATAATATTGGGCCATGATCGGCGTCGGTACATGCTCGCGCGTCGCGCGGCCGCGGGTCAGCGGCGCCATCAGGATGCGATTGGGCGCGTGGATCGCGCCGAGCTGAAGCGAATCGAAAAGGCTTGGCATCGGGTTTCCTTTTGCTACCGGATGCGCGCCAGATAGGGGGCCGTCCGCCGGCATGCACGAAAAGTCCCGCCAAAGTTTTTCTACGCCGCCGTCAAGCGAGGTGCCGCCGCTCGCGCTCGCCGCCTTGCTTTTGGCGAATGCAGCGCTCGCCTTCGGGCCGTGGTTCGTGCGGCTCGCCGATGTCGGGCCGGTTGCGGTCGGCTTCTGGCGAATCGCGCTGGCGATGCCGGTGCTGTTGGCGATCGTGCTGGCAAGCGGCTGGCGGCCGATCGACCTCGGTCGGCCATTATGGATCGCGCTGGCGCTGGGCGGGGTGTGCTTCGCCGCCGATCTCGCGAGCTGGCACGTCGGTATCCTGCGCACCACGCTCGCCAACGCGACGTTGTTCGGCAATTCGGCGACCTTGTTCTACCCGATCTACGGCTTCGTCATCGCGCGCAGCCTGCCGACACGGACGCAGGGGCTGGCGTTGCTGCTCGCCGCGATCGGCGCGGGGCTGTTGATGGGGCGCTCCTACGAGCTGTCGAGCCGCAACCTCGCCGGCGATGCGCTCTGCCTGCTCGCGGGCATTCTTTACACCGGCTATTTCGTGCTGATGGCGCGCGCGCGCACCGTGCTCGCACCGCTGCCGACGCTGGCGATGTCATCGCTCGCCAGCCTGTTGCCGCTGCTGGCCTTGTCGATCCTGCTCGGCGAGCGGGTATGGCCGCATCATTGGGGCCCACTGGTCGGCGTCGCGCTGGCGAGCCAGGTGCTGGGGCAGGGGATGATGATCTACGCGCTGGGCAAGCTGCCGCCGCTGGTCGTCGGCATCGCGCTGCTGACGCAACCGGTCATCGCCGGCGCGATCGGCTGGCTGGTCTATGGCGAGACGCTGGGTGCTGCCGATCTGACCGGCGCGGTGCTCGTCGCGGTTGCTTTGGTGCTCGTTCGCCGCCGCGTGCCGACGTTGCCGATCGACGCCGAAGCGCGTACCTCGGCTCAATCATGACGACGCTGCCGCCCGATCCGACGCTCGACGAAATCCGTGCCGCGCTGGCCCCTGCGCTGGCGCAGAACGCCGCCTTCGACGGCTGGAACACCGACGCGATCGATGTCGCCGCTGCCGCGCACGGCGTCGATCCCGAGGTCGCGCATCTCGCTTTCCCAGAAGGTGCGGTCGACATGATCGCCGCCTGGTTCGCGGAGATCGACCGCGCAATGATCGCCGCCGTCCCCGACGACCGCCTGAAGGCGATGAAGATTCGCGAGCGCATCTCGGCGCAGGTCAAAGCCCGCCTCAACGCGCTCGCGCCGAACCGCGAGGCGCTGCGCCGCGCGCTCGCCATCCTCGCGCGCCCGCAACATGCCCTGCGCGCCGCCAAGCTCGGCTGGCACGCTGCCGACCTGATGTGGCGCCGCGCCGGCGACAGCGCGACCGATTACAATCACTACACCAAGCGCACGATCCTCGCCGGCGTCTATGCCGCGACGATCGCCGTGTTCCTTGACGACGAGAGCGAGGGGCTCGCCGACACCCGCGCCTTCCTGTCGCGCCGGATCGACGGCATCCTCACGTTCGAGAAGACCAAGGCGCAACTCCTCAAGCAGCGCGATCGCATGCCCAGCCTGTCACGCTTCATCGGCCGATTGCGCTACCCGCCGCGCTGATCAATTAGCCAAACGTCTGCGACTGATTCGCATTTTCGCCCTTTCCTTGGGCGCTGGTTATTGATAATCAGTCGCACCATGGATATGTCGTCGCGCGTGTTACTACCCGTCAGCCTCGAGGCGTTGCCGCGCCGGCAACATGCGACGGTCGCCGCGATCGACTGGGCGAGACTCGCCGTGCCCGAGGCGCGCCGACTTCGCGAGCTAGGCTTCGACGAGGGTGTCGAGATCGAGGTGCTGCACCGCGCGCGACTCGGCGGCGGGCCGATCGCCTGCCGGATCGGCCGCATGACCGTCGCACTGCGCCGCGCGGTCGCCGGCGCGATCCACGTCGCTCCCATCGCCGGATAGGATGAACGCCACACCTCTGGTCGCGCTGGTCGGAAATCCCAATTCCGGCAAGAGCGCCTTGTTCAACGCGCTGACCGGTGCGCGGCAAAAGGTCGGCAATTATCCCGGCGTCACCGTCGAGCGTCACGCCGGCCGCATGAGCCTTGCCGATGGCCGCCCGATCGAGCTGATCGATCTTCCCGGCGCCTACAGCCTCGACCCGTCGTCCCCCGACGAGCGCGTGACGCGCGACGTCGTCACCGGCGCACAAGCCGGCGAACGCTTGCCCGACGCGATGATCGTCGTCGTCGATGCCGCCAATCTCGACAATCACCTGCGCTTCACGCTGCAACTGATCGCGCTCGGGCTGCCGGTGGTGGTCGCGCTCAACATGATCGACCTCGCGGCGCGCGACGGACTGACGCTCGATCCGGCGGCGCTCGAACGCGAGCTCGGCGTGCCCGTTGTACCTACCGTCGCGGTGCGCAGGCGTGGCATCGACGATCTGAAGGCCGCGCTTGGCGAAGCGGTGCGCCAAGGACCGGTCGTCACGTTGCGCGCCGGCGACAACAGCGTCCATGATGATATTGCGACCCTCCAGCGCCGCGCCCGCGCGATCTCGCTTGCCGCCACGGTTTCCGAAACCCCGGTGCGCCGCTGGACGCACGCGTTCGACGCGGTCGCGCTGCATCCGGTGTTCGGCCTCGCGCTGCTCGCGACGATCCTGTTCGTCATGTTCCAGGCAGTGTTCGCCTGGGCGCAGGCACCGATGGACCTGATCCAGGCCGGCTTCGACGCGCTCGCGCGTTTCATCACCACCACTTTCCCCGACAATATCCTGCGTTCGCTGGTGGTCGACGGCGTCATCGCCGGGGTCGGCGCGGTGATCGTCTTCCTGCCCCAGATCCTGATCCTGTTCTTCTTCATCCTGCTGCTCGAAGCATCGGGCTACATGGTCCGCGCCGCGTTTCTGATGGACCGCATCATGGCGAGCGTCGGCCTGTCGGGCCGCGCCTTCATCCCGTTGCTCTCGTCGTTCGCCTGCGCTGTCCCCGGCATCATGGCGACGCGCACGATCGAGGACGAGAAGGACCGCCTGACGACGATCCTGATCGCGCCACTGATGACCTGCTCGGCGCGACTGCCGGTCTACACCCTCATCATCGGCGCGCTGATCCCCGATACCCGCGTGCTGCCGTTCGTCGGCCTGCAGGGCCTGGCGATGTTCGCGCTCTACATGATGGGCATCGTCGGCGCGTTCTTCGCCGCGCTGGTCCTGCGCCGCACCGTGACCAAGGGCGCCTCGTCGGGCTTCATGATGGAGATGCCCAAATACCAGATGCCCCGCGCGCGCGACATTGTGCTGGGGCTGTGGACCCGCGCGGTGATCTTCCTGAAGCGCGCCGGCACGATCATCGCGACGACCACGATCGTGCTGTGGGCGCTGCTCAGCTTCCCGCAGCCGCCCGCCGGCAGCCACGTCTCGCCGGTCGATTATTCGATCGCCGGGCGGATCGCCAACAATGTCGTCGAACCGATCGTCAAGCCGATCGGGTTCAATCGCGACATATCGCTGGCGCTTATCCCCGCCATGTCGGCGCGCGAGGTCGCGGTGGCGGCGATCGGCACGGTCTACTCGGTCGACAATCCCGACAGCGACACCGGCAATCGCGCGATGATCGACAACCTCCGCCACCGTTGGAGCCTCGCGACCGCGCTCGCCTTTCTGATGTGGTTCGTGTTCGCGCCGCAGTGCATCTCGACGATCGCGATCACGAGGCGTGAGACCAATGGCTGGAAATGGCCCGCCTTCATGGTTTCCTATCTGTTCGTGCTGGCATACTTGGCCGCGGGCGCTACATACTGGATCGCAACAGCAATCGGTTTGTAGACGGAGAAGACATGGCCGGCAGCGTGAACAAGGTGATTCTGGTCGGCAATCTCGGCCGCGACCCGGAAAGCCGGACTTTCCAGAACGGCGGCAAGGTGGTCAATTTGCGTATCGCCACGTCCGAATCGTGGAAGGATCGCAACAGCGGCGAGCGCAAGGAAAAGACCGAATGGCATTCGGTCGCGATCTTCAACGAGGGCCTCGCCAACGTCGCCGAACGCTATCTGCGCAAGGGCAGCAAGGTCTATATCGAGGGCCAGTTGCAGACGCGTAAGTGGCAGGACCAGCAGGGTCAGGATCGCTATTCGACCGAGATCGTGCTGCAGGGCTTCAACAGCGTGCTGACGATGCTCGACGGCGCGCCGGGCGGCGGTGGGCAGGGCGGCGGCGTGAGCTCCGGCCGTGACGATTGGGGCGCCGGCGGTGATGATTTCGGCGGCGGCTCGCGCGGCGGCGGCAATCGCGGGGGCGGCGGGTCGAGCGGCGGCGGCGCAGGCGGCTTCGGCGGCGGCGCGGGCGGCTTCTCCGACGATCTCGACGACGACGTGCCGTTCTAGGTCTTATGAGCGACACCGCCATTGCGCCGGGCTGGCGCGTCGACGAGGATGCGCGCGCGAAGGTGATCGCCGAGCTCGATCGCGAGGGGCTCGGCCGCGATCCCGCGCTCGTCCGCATCACCGATTTTGCGGCGGCGCTGTGCGACGCGCCGGTCGCGCTCGTCAGCCTGGTCGAGGCCGACCGGCAATGCTTCCTCGCGCGCACCGGCACTGACCTCGACGAAACGCCCCGCGCGGTTTCCTTCTGTCAGTTCGCAATGACCGGCGACGACGTCATGGTTGTGCCCGACGCGACGGCCGATCCGCGCTTTGCCGACAATCCTCTGGTCACCGGCGAGCCCCATATCCGCTTCTACGCGGGCGCGCCGCTCACCGCGTCCGACGGCACCCCGCTGGGGGCGTTGTGCGTGATCGACAATCGCCCGCGCGAGGGCCTGACGCCGCTCCAGCGTCAGGGCCTCACGGTGCTCGCGGCGGATGTGATGCAGCGTTTCGACCGCACCCGCCGCGCGGATTGATCAGTCGAACCGGCTCGCCTGCTGGCCGACCAGCGTCACCTCGACGCGACGGTTCTGCTGGCGGCCGGCCGCGGTCGCGTTGGTCGCGACCGGATCGCGTTCGCCATGCCCGGCGACGATCATCCGCCGCTCGCTGACGCCCATGCCCGCCAGCGCGCTCTCTACGCTTTGCGCGCGATGCTCGGAGAGGATCTGGTTGTGCTCGGCCGAGGCGCGCGAGTCGGTGTAGCCGTCGATCCGCAACTCGACGCGCGGATTGGCCTTGAGATAGCCGCCCAGCGGCCGCAGCTTGGCGATCGCGCCGGGCCGCAACGCCGCACTGTCGGTCTGGAACAGCACGTCGGACATGTCGAAGGTCGCCCCGTAGCGCGTCTGGCGGAAATGATAGGCGCGCATTCCCTCGCGGTCCCAACCGCCGCGCTCGGGCACCACCGCGATGACCGCGGGACCGTGGCGATCCCAATCGAAATGGCGGCGATCGGCGCCGGCGATCTGGGCGAACACGCGGTTCGCCTCGTGCGCCTCGCGCCGCTCGATCAGCCGGTCGTGGTTCCGGTCGAAGTTCCGCATCACGAACGCGCGACCGCGACCGGTCATGCGCAATTCAGGCAGCAGCAGCGGCACGCCGGGGCCGCGCAGGCGAAAGTCGCCGCCATGCCAATCCCACCGATCCTGGGCGAGCCCCGGGGATGCCGCGCCCAGTAACGTGGCGCCGGCGAGCAAGGTCTTGAGCAGTACGGACATCGTCGAAACTCCTTCACGCGCCCCACCGCGTGTCGCCTGATCGACGAGTCGCGTTGAACCGATCGTGAAAGCTGCTGACAGCCGCGGTTCAGTCGCGGCTTAGGAGGAACACGGCATGCTCGGCGCGGAAATTGGCGGCGGCGGCGCTGGTCCGGCGCCCGTGATTGAGGAACCACGCGCCCTCGACGGCGATGCCGCGCTCCTTCACCAGCGCGCGGAAATCGTCGATCGTGACATGGTGGATGTTGGGCGTGTCATACCAGCGCTCGGGCAGCAGCTTGGTCACCGGCATCCGTCCGCCCCACAGCAGCGACGCACGGACCCGCCAATGCGCGAAATTGGGGAAGGAAACGAATGCCTTGCGTCCGATCCGCAGCAGCTCGTCGAGCACAAGATGCGGGCTGCGCGTGGTCTGCAGCGTCTGGCTGAGGATCGCGCAATCGAAGCTCGCATCGGGATAAGCGGCGAGATCGGCATCGGCGTCGCCCTGCACGACCGACAGCCCGCGCCCCACCGCGGCGGCGACATTGGCGGGATCGAGCTCCAACCCGCGCGCGTCGACGCCGCGCTCGTCGCGGAGCGCCGCCATCAACGCGCCGTCGCCGCAGCCGATGTCGAGCACGCGCGATCCGGTCGCAACATGATCGGCGATCACCGCGAGATCGGGACGCAGATTCCCCTCCCGCGTGCGGGAGGGGTTAGGGGAGGGTCTGTTCACCGTCGCCACATGCCCTCCCCCGGCCCCTCCCGCAAGCGGGAGGGGAGTTATGCGCCGTTCCTCAAGAACCCGTCGATCACCCGGTTCATCTCGGGGGCCTCCAGCAGGAAGGCGTCGTGGCCGAACGGGCTCGACAGTTCGACGAAGCTTGCCCGCGCCCCGGCGGCGTGGAGCGCCTGCACGACGGCGCGCGAATCGCGCGTCGGATACAGCCAGTCGGTATCGAAGCTGATCAGGCAGAACCGCGCTTCTGTCTCGCGGAAGGCATTGGCGAGCTTGCCGCCATGCTCCTCGGCCAGGTCGAAATAATCCATCGCGCGGGTGATGTAGAGATAGGCGTTGGCGTCGAATCGGTCGGTGAAGCTCAGCCCCTGATGGCGCAGATAGCTTTCAACCTGGAAATCGGCATCGAACCCGAAGGTCTTGGCCCCATTCGGGTTTTCCGGTCGCGCCTGCAGCTTGCGCCCGAATTTCTCGGTGAGGCCCGCCTCCGACAGATAAGTGATGTGCGCCGCCATTCGCGCCACCGCGAGGCCCGCAGCGGGCTGCGCGCCCGAGCCGTAATAGTCGCCGCCGCGCCAGTTTGGATCGGCCATGATCGCTTGTCGCCCCACCTCGTGGAAGGCGATGTTCTGCGCCGAATGCCGCGCGGTAGAGGCGATCACCACCACCGCCTCGACGCGACCCGGAAAGGTCGCCGGCCAGGACAGTGCCTGCATCCCGCCCATCGACCCGCCGACCACCGCCTTCAGCCGCTTGATGCCTAGGTGATCCAGCAGCATCGCCTGCGCGCGCACCATGTCGCGGATCGTGATGACCGGGAAAGCCATGCCGTAGGGCGCGCCGTTAGCCGGATTGATGCTCGCCGGCCCCGACGAGCCCATGCAGCTGCCGAGCACGTTGGCGCACACGACGAAATGCCGCGCCGGATCGACCGGCTTGCCGGGGCCGATCATCCGTTCCCACCAACCCGGCTTGCCGGTGATCGGGTGCGGCGAGGCGACGTGCTGGTCGCCGGTCAGCGCGTGGCAGATCAGGATCGCGTTCGACGCGTCGGGATTAAGCTCGCCATAGGTTTCGTAGGCGATCTCGACCGGCGACAGGCGCGCCCCGCTGTCGAGCGCGAGCGGCCCGGCGAGCGTGACGCGGCGGTCGAGGCCGAAGCGGCTGTCCATGCGGCTTCCGCTAGCGAAGCGCGGGGGGTGTTGCAACGCATCGCGAGCGGCTATGCGGCTCGCCATGACCGGACCCACTCCCAAGCCCTGGATCATGGGCATCGCGCCCTACATCCCTGGCCGCTCGACCACCGACGACGGCCGCAAGGTCGCCAAGCTCTCGTCGAACGAGAACCCGCTCGGCACCAGCCCGGCCGCGCGCGAGGCGTTCGCAAGTGCCGCGACCCGCCTCGAACGCTATCCCGACGCGAGCGCCACCGACTTGCGCGAGACGCTGGCGTCGAAGCACGGCCTCGACCCGGCACGGATCATCTACGGCAACGGTTCGGACGAGGTGCTGCACCTCGCCGCGGGCGCGTTCGCCGGTCCGGGCGACGAGGTGATCTTCGTCCGCTACGGCTTCGCGGTCTACGAGATCGCCGCGCGCCGCGTCGGCGCGACCCCGGTGGTCGCGCCCGACAAGGATTATGCGACCGACGTCGACGCCGTGCTCGCCTGCGTCACCGACAAGACGCGCATCGTCTACATCGCCAACCCCAACAACCCGACCGGCACCTACGCTACGAAGGCCGAGATCGCCCGCCTCCACGCCGGCCTGCCCGACAACGTCCTGCTCGTCCTCGACCACGCTTATGCCGAATATATCGAGGGCGATGCCGAGGACGGCGGCATGGCGCTCGCTGAGAGCGCGGCAAACGTGCTCGTCACGCGCACCTTCTCGAAGATGTACGGGCTCGCTGCCGAACGGATCGGCTGGGGCTATGCGTCGCTGGCGATCATCGAGGCGATGCACCGCATTCGCCTGCCGTTCTCGATCACCATCGCCGGGACCGCCGCCGCAGTCGCCGCGCTCGGCGACACCGCCTTCGTCGAGCATACCCGCGAGCACAATGCGAAATGGCGCGCGTGGTTTGCCGACGAAATCGGCAAGCTCGGCAACGCGGGCCTGCGCGCGGTGCCGAGCCAAGCCAATTTCGTATTGGTAGTTTTCGACGGCGCGCTGACCGCCGAGAGGGCGTACAAAGGCCTGATGGACAAGGGCTATATCGTCCGCTGGCTGCCCGGCCAAGGCCTCGCCAACGGCCTGCGCATCACGATCGGCACCGAGGACGAAACGCGGGGCGTCGCGCAGGCACTGCGCGAACTGGTCGAAGCGACGGACTGAGAACGATGCTACCCTTCGCGCGCGTCACGATCATCGGACTCGGCCTGATCGGCTCGTCGATCGCTCGCGCGGTGCGGGAGGCGATGCCGACAGTGCGGCTGACCGGTTATGACGCCGACGCGGAAGTGCGCGCGACCGCCGAGCGCATCGAGCTGTGCAACGACATCGCCGACACGGCGGGCACCAGCGTGATCGACGCCGATCTCGTCGTGCTGTGCGTGCCGGTCGGCGCGATGGGCGCGGTGGCGGCGGAGATCGCCGACGATCTGCCCGCCGATGCGATCGTTTCCGATGTCGGGAGCTGCAAGGAATCGGTCGTCGCCGCGCTCACCTTCGCGCTGCCGGGCGCGACGATCATCCCTGCGCACCCGGTAGCCGGCACCGAACAAAGCGGGCCCGAAGCCGGCTTCGCGACGCTGTTCCGCGGCCGCTGGTGCATCGTGACCCCGCCCGAGGGCGCCAATCCGACCGCGATCGAGCGCGTCGCCGAGTTCTGGCGGCGATTGGGCGCCGATGTCGAGCAGATGGCGCCCGACCATCACGATCGCGTCCTCGCTGTCACCAGCCATCTGCCGCACCTCATCGCCTACACGATCGTCGGCACCGCCTCCGACCTCGAAGAGGTGACGCAGAGCGAGGTAATCAAATATTCCGCCGGCGGGTTCCGCGACTTCACCCGCATCGCCGCTTCCGATCCGACCATGTGGCGCGACGTGTTCCTCACCAATCGCGAGGCGGTGCTCGAGATGCTGCAGCGCTTCTCCGAAGACCTGACCGCGCTGCAACGCGCGATCCGCTGGGGCAAGGGCGACGAGCTGTTCGAGTTGTTCAGCCGCACCCGCGCGATCCGCCGCGGGGTGGTCGAGCAGGGCCAGGACGACGCCGCGCCCGATTTCGGGCGCAGCCATCAATAAGCCCGCGTCGATGCACCGCCTCGACGCGCTCCATGATGACTTGGCGAAGCTGGCGGAGAAGGGGCGGCTGCGAGGATTGGCGCCGCGGCAGGGCCTCGATTTCGCCTCGAACGATTATCTCGCGCTCGCCGGATCGCCACGCCTCGCCGCGGCGATCACGCGCGCGATCGAGGCCGGCGTGCCGATCGGCTCGGGCGGCTCGCGCCTGCTGCGCGGCAATCATGAGGCGCACGAAACGCTCGAAGCCGAGGCCGCGCGCTTCTTCGGCACCGAGGCAACACTGTCGTTCTCGACCGGCTTCGCCGCCAATGCCTGCTTCTTCGCTACCGTACCCCAATGCGGCGACCTGATTGTCTACGACGGGCTCAGCCACGCCAGCGTCCATGAAGGCCTCCGCCTCGCTCGCGCCGAGCATCGGCCGTTCACGCATAACGACGCGCAAGCCGCCGACGACGCGATCGCCGCCTGGCGCGTCGGGGGCGGGGCGGGCACGCCGTGGATCGCGATCGAGAGCCTCTACAGCATGGACGGCGACCGCGCCCCGCTCGCCGACCTCGCCGCCGTCGCCGCGCGACACGACGCCATGCTGGTGATCGACGAGGCGCACGCGACCGGGGTGTTCGGCAAGGGCGGTCGCGGCCTCGCCGCCGATCTGCCCGCCGAAAACCGCATCACGCTGCACACTTGCGGCAAGGCGCTCGGCTGCGAAGGCGCGCTTATCGCTTGCCCGCAAATCGTCCGCGATTTCCTCGTCAACCGCGGCCGTGCGTTCATCTTCTCGACCGCGTCGTCGCCGCTGATGGCGGCCGCGGTGCGCGAGGCGCTGGCGATCCTCGCCGACGAGCCCGAGCGGCGCGCGCGGCTCCATGCGCTCGTCGCCCATGCCGAACGCGTGCTGGCGTCGTCCGGGGTCGCGCAGACCGGCTCGCAGATCCTGCCGCTCGTGATCGGCGAGGACACGCGGACGATGGCGGTCGCCGCACGACTTCAGGCGGCGGGCTTCGACGTGCGTGGCATCCGACCGCCGACCGTGCCCGCCGGCACCGCCCGCCTTCGCCTGTCGCTCACGCTCAATGTGACCGAAGCCGATGTTGACGCACTCGGCCTCGCCTTGGCAGAGGCGTTGGCATGAGTGTCACGATCGTCACCGGCACCGATACCGATATCGGCAAGACGGTGTTCGCCGCCGGGCTCGCCGGGGCGTTGGGCGCGTCTTACTGGAAGCCGGTCCAGGCCGGGCTCGACGACGGTTCGGATCGCGAGCGCGTCGCGCGCCTGTCCGGATTGCCTGACGCCAAGCTGCTGCCCGAAGCCTATCGCCTGATCACACCCTGCTCGCCGCACCGCGCGGCGGAGATCGACGGTGTGGCGATCGATCCCGATCGCCTCGCGCTCCCGCCCGTCGACGGGCCGCTGGTCGTCGAAGGCGCGGGCGGGGCGCTGGTACCGGTCACCCGCGACCTGCTGTTCGCCGACCTCTTCGCGCGCTGGGGCGAGCCGGTGGTCGTCGTTGCGCGCACCGCGCTCGGCACGATCAACCACAGCCTGCTGACGATCGAGGCGTTGCGCGCGCGGAAGGTGCCGATCCGCGGCATCGCGTTCGTCGGCGAGGCCATCGAGAATACCGAGGCAACGATCGCCGCGATCGGCAAGGTCAAACGCCTCGGCCGATTGCCGATACTGCCGACGCTCGATCGCGCGTCCCTCGCCGCCGCCTTCGCCGCTGCGTTCGATCTGGAGGATTTCCGCTGACCTCGCCCGTCTGGCATCCCTTCACCCAGCACGGTCTCGGCGAGCCGATCCCGTTGGTGACGCACGCCGAGGGCGCAGCGCTCTACACCGCCGACGGTCGGCGGATCGTCGATGCGATCTCGTCCTGGTGGGTGACGACGCACGGCCACTGTCACCCGCGCATTATGGCCGCGATCGCCGAGCAGGCGCAGCGGCTCGACCAGATCATCTTCGCCGGCTGGACCCACGAGCCCGCCGAAGCGGTCGCGCGCAGCCTCACCCAGATCATGCCGGCCGCGCTCGAACACGTCTTCTTCTCCGATTCGGGATCGACCAGCGTCGAGGTCGCGCTCAAGATGGCGCTTGGCTACTGGCTCAACCGCGGCGAGCCGCGCCACCGCATCCTCGTCCTCGAGCACAGCTATCACGGCGACACGATCGGCGCGATGTCGGTCGGTGCGCGGGGCGTCTACAATCAGGCCTATGCGCCGCTGCTGTTCGATGTTGGCACGATTCCGTTTCCCGCAGCGGGTGCCGAACAGGCCACGCTCGATGCCCTCGAAGCCGAATGCGCGGGCGGCGCGGCCGCGTTCATCGTCGAACCGCTGCTGCTCGGTGCCGGCGGGATGCTGATCTATCCGCCGCACGTCCTCGCCGAGATGCGCCGCATCTGCACGGCCTACGGCGTGCTGTTCATCGCCGACGAGGTGATGACCGGCTGGGGCCGCACCGGCACGCTGCTGGCGTGCGAGCAGGCCGATGTCGTGCCCGATATCCTGTGCCTGTCGAAGGGGCTGACTGGCGGCGCGGTGCCGCTGGCGGTGACGATGGCGACGGCGCCGATCTACGACGCGCACCTCTCCGAAGATCGCGCCAGGATGTTCTTCCACTCGTCGAGCTACACCGCCAACCCGATCGCCTGCGCCGCCGCCGCCGCCAACCTCGCGATCTGGCGCGACGAGCCGGTGGTCAAGCGCATCGTCAATCTCGCCGAGCGCCAACGCACCCGCTTGGACGCGCTCGCCGGTCACGCCAACGTCCGCAACCCGCGCGCGCTCGGCACCGTGGCCGCGATGGAATTGAGCGAAAACGAGAGCGATTATCTCTCGTCGCGCGGCCCCGCGCTGCTCGCCTTCTTTCGCGAGCGCGACCTGCTCGTCCGCCCGATGGGCAACACGGTCTATGTCATGCCGCCTTACTGTATCGACGATAGCGACCTCGACCGCATCTACGCCGCGATCGGCGATGCGGCGGAGAGCCTGTGATGCGCCAGGCGACCACGATGCTCACGGTCTCGACCGATCGCCAGGGGCTGATCGAGGTCACCGACCGGATCGAGCGCTGGGTCGCTGAGCAAGGCATGCGCGAGGGTTTGCTGACGGCGTTCTGCCGCCACACTTCGGCCTCGCTGATCATCCAGGAAAACGCCGCCCCCGCCGCGCGCCGCGATCTCGAACGCTATTTCGCGAAGATCGCGCCTGAATCAACCGACTACGAACATGACGACGAAGGCTCCGACGACATGCCCGCGCATCTGCGCGCCGCGCTGACGCAGACGCAGATTACCATCCCGCTGATCGACGGCCGCCGCGCGCTCGGCACCAGGCAGGGTATCTATCTGGTCGAACATCGCGCCCGCGCGCACCGGCGCACGCTTGCGCTGCATCTGATCGGCGACTGATCGATAACAACCCGTCACCCCGGGATTGACCCGGGGTCAGGCTTTTTGCCGGCCTCGTAAGTAGCCCGACCCCGGCTCAAGGCCGGGGTGACGGAGGTGGGATCAGCTGCGGCGGAAAGTCAGCACTGCCGCATTCGAGGGTGCAGCGATCGTCGCCCCGATCGTGCCGGCATCGGCATCGGTGCTCACCTGAAGCGCACGACCCGCCAGCGTCGCCGAACCGCCGCTCTGCCAGCCGTGGACGACGACGCGGATCGTCTTCCACCATGGGACGTAATGCCCGTCGCGCTTGTCGAGCGTCACCGTCACGCCGTCAGCCGTGACCGAACACCGCACCGCCTGTCGCGCATAGCCACCTTTTTCATACGCCATCGAATGTCCGTCATCGGCGTAAAGCACGCCGGTGCAATCGTCGCCCGGATAGACGTCGAGCTCCAGCGGCCCGTTCGGCGTTTCGCTCGTGCTCTGCACCACCGGCTGGCGCGGCAGGATCGCACCGGCGCGGACGAACACCGGCAGGCGGTCGAGCGCGGGCGTTTCGGTGAGCTTGGTTTCGCCCGCGCCCGATCCGGTCTGCGCTTCGGCCGCCACACCGGCGTCGACGCCCTTGCCGCCGGTCCCGGCGACCGCCTTGCCCGTCCAGTAATCGTACCAGCCGCCCGCGGGCAAGCAGACGTCATAATCCTGCGGCGATTCCATGTGCGGCGGCGGGGCGATCATCAGGTCGCGGCCGAGCGTGAAATCCATCGACTGGTCGCAGCTCGCATGCACCGATTGCGGGTAATCGTAGAATAGCGGTCGCATGATCGGATCGCCGGTGCGCGCGTTCTGATCGGCGAGCGCGTAGAAATAGGGCATCAGCCGATAGCGCTCGTCGACGAAGCGGCGGCGGATCGCGAGCTGCTCGGGCCCGTCCAGCCATGGCTCGACCCGCGGCGTGCCCTTGGACGAATGGTCGCGGAAGATCGGCGTGAAAGTCGCGATCTCGAACCATCGCGTCAGCAATTCGGAGCTCGGCCCGCCGGTGAACCCGCCGACGTCGGCCGCGCCGTAGGAAAAGCCCGACAGCCCCAGGTTGATCATCTGATGCACTGCGAGCTTCAGGTGGTTCCACGTCGCATTGTTGTCGCCGGTCCACGTCACCGCGTAGCGCTGCCCGCCGGCATAGGTCGCGCGGGTCATCACGAAGGCGCGCTCGTCGGGGCGCAGCGTCTTCAGCCCGTCATAGGTCGCGCGCGTGTTCTCCATCCCGAATACGTTGTGGATCTCGGCGTGGGTCGCATCGCGCGGGGCGAACTGGTCGCTGTCGATGTGATGGATGTTGTCGAGCGGCATCGTCTTGGTCGGCACGTCGAACACCGAGGGCTCGTTCATGTCGTTCCAGATGCCGGCGACGCCGTCGTTCACCAAGTCCTTGAAATTGGTGCCGTACCATCTGCGCGCACTGGCATCGGTGAAATCGGGGAAGACCGACGGGCCCGGCCACACCGGTCCTACGAACACCGATCCGTCGGCGGCGTGGACGAAGTGATTGCCCGCCATGCCGGTGTCGTAAGGTTTATATCCCTGGTTCGGCAGCGCGGCGACGTGAAGGTCGGCGATCGAGACGATCTTGACGCCGTCGTCGCCCATTTCCTTCACGAATCCCTTGAGGTCGGGGAAGGTCGTGGTGTTGACGGTGAACGGGCGGTTCTTGTCCTGATAATCGATGTCGAGCCACACGACGTCGAGCGGAAAATCGTCCTTACGGAAGGTCGCGACGAGATTGCGGACCTCGGTTTCGGACATGTAGCTCCAGCGCGACTGCTGATAGCCGAGCGCCCATTTCGGCGCGAGCGGCGCCTTGCCGGTGAGGTCGGTATAGCGGCGCACCACATCGCGCGTCGTCGGCCCGGCGATCAGATAATAATCGATCGGGCCATCGGGGCCGCCCATCTCGATACTGTCGGCGTGCTTGTGGCCGAAATCGAACCACGTCCGCCACGTATTGTCGAGCAGCACGCCGTAGCTGCCGCCGTCGCCGCCGACGCCGATGAAGAAGGGGATCGACTTGTAGATCGGGTCGGTCGAGCTGGTGAAGCCGGGCGTGTCGCTGTTCCAGTCGACATAGGTGTGGCCGCGGCGATCGAGCTCGCCGCCGGTCTTGTCGCCCATCCCGTAGATATGCTCGCCGATCGGCAATTGCTTAGTCAGTGTGAAGTTCGTGCCGTCGAGATCGATCGGTTTGGCCGCGTCGGCGCTGATCACCTTGCCGGCGAGGTCGGTGACGGTCAGCGCCAGCGTCTGCGGGTCGACATGGACGATCAGCGAGGCGGTGCGGAAGCCGTCGGCGGTCGGCGTCACGGTGACTCGCGCGGCACGTATGCCGGGCAACACCGCCCAGCTCGCATCCTCGGGCAGCTTGCCGTCGCGCCCGATGCGCACGCGCAGGATGTCATCGGTCAGCGCGGTGACGTTGAGCAGCATATTGCCCCGACGGAGGTCGACGCCGTTCGCGAGCGCCGTGACACTTGCCGTCGCCGTCGTCGGGGCTGCTTGTGCCAGCGCAGGCGTCGCCGCCACCACCGCCATCATCACGCCGCCGAGCAGCATCGCCTTGCCGATCATCATCATCCCCTCGTCATTCATCACGGATGGTCATGCGGGCGACATCAAACAGCGTCAACCGGGCGACATACGAATGCGGGCGGGGGAGGGGCACAAAAGGAAAGGCCCCCGCTCCGGGGGCATGGAGCGAGGGCCAACCTAGCGTTCGTCACGCAGGCGGGAAGCGGGGTGATGTTCAGGTAACAGGGGGAAAATCCCGAACGCCCCGCATCCGCAAGAGAAGCTCTAGGCCTCCAAACCTGTCGCCAATATGAATGAACCGTCAGCGGCCGTGGGTTTTTCGCCGCGGATCGTTCCATCGGAACGTGTTGTCGGAGACCGTGCCGTTGAATTTCTGGCCGCTCAAGCGGACCTGCGTTCGGTTGTTCTGCGCGTCGAGCGCGACCCAGCCCTGCAGCAGCAGCCCGCCCGGCGCCGACGCGTCACGCGCGAACACCAGCGTAATCCGCCCATATTCCGGATGCTTGGGATCGGCGACCTCGACCGAGACGATCCGCGGATCGCCGCCGCCGACGACATGTGCATAGCGGCTGACATTCTTCGACGGATCGATCAGGATGCTCAGCGGCGAACCGCCGACCGGCCAGCGCTGCACCTGATCGACCGAATAATCGATGAAATAGACGTTCTTGCCATCGCCGACGATCAGCAGCGGCACGTCCTTTTGATATTGGAAGCGAATCTTGCCGGGCTTCTTGATCGTCAGCGTGCCCGTCAGCACCTTGCCGGCGCGATCGGTCTGGCTGAACGATGCCGTCATGCTGTTGGTCGCGCTCAGCGATTTCTGCACGAGTGACAAGTCGTCGGCGGGCGATGCCGCGAGAGCAGGGGCGGGCGCGATCACCGCCGGCAAGGCGGCAGCGGCAGCGAGCGCGGCGGCGAGACGGATGGTCACGGGCAAAGCGGTCCTCTTGATCATGGCGCAATCGTTACATCACCGCATTGAACGCGCGGTGAACTCGGCTGAACGGCGCTGTTCAGCTTTGGTTGCCTCGGTCGCGTCAGATCGGGCGGCCGTCGCGATCCATCAGCACCTCGCGCCGCCCGACATGATCGGGCTTGGAGACGAACCCCTCCTTCTCCATCCGCTCGATCAGCCGCGCCGCCGAATTGTAGCCGATGCGGAGCTGCCGTTGCAGCCACGAGGTCGACGCCTTCTGGCTCTCTGCGACGAGCTGGCAGGCGGATCGGAACTGTTGCTCCTCCGGCGAATCCTCGCCGTCGGGTGCACCGTCGAGCGCGAAGCTCTCCTCGGGCTCCTCGGTGACCGAGGAGATGTAGTCGGGCGCGCCTTGCCCGCGCCAGTGATTGGCCACCGCCATCACCTCGTCGTCGCTGACGAACGGCCCGTGGACGCGCGCGATCTGCTTGCCGCCGGGCATGTAGAGCATGTCGCCCTTGCCGAGCAGCTGCTCGGCACCCTGCTCACCCAGGATCGTGCGCGAATCGATCTTCGAGGTAACGTGGAAGCTGATCCGCGTCGGCAGATTGGCCTTGATGACACCGGTGATGACGTCGACCGACGGGCGCTGCGTCGCCATGATCAGGTGGATGCCCGCCGCGCGCGCCTTCTGCGCGAGCCGCTGGATGAGGACTTCGACTTCCTTGCCCGCGGTCATCATCAGGTCGGCGAGCTCGTCGACGATGACGACGATTTGCGGCAGCACCTCGTAATCGAGTTGTTCCTCCTCATAGACCGGTTGGCCGGTCTCGGGGTGGTAGCCGGTCTGGACCTTTCGCCCGAGCGGCTTGCCCTTCGCCTTGGCGGCGCGGACCTTGTCGTTGAACCCGGCGAGGCTGCGCACGCCGACCGAGGCCATCATCCGGTAGCGGTCCTCCATCTGCTCGACCGCCCATTTCAGCGCGCGCACCGCCTTGGCCGGCTCGGTGACGACGGGGGCGAGCAGATGCGGGATGTCCTCATACATGCTCAGTTCGAGCATCTTGGGATCGATCATGATCATTTTGCACTGCTTCGGCGTCAACCGGTAGAGCAGCGACAGGATCATGCAGTTGAGCCCCACCGACTTGCCCGATCCCGTGGTGCCCGCGATCAGCAGGTGCGGCATCGGCGCGAGATCGGCGATCACCGGATCGCCGGCGATGTTCTTGCCGAGGATGATCGGCAGCTGCGCCGACTGGTCCTCGAAGCTCTGCGACGCGACCAGTTCGTGCAGGTTGACCCCCTCGCGCCGCGCATTGGGCAATTCGATGCCGATCACGCTGCGCCCGGGGATCGTCGCGACGCGCGCGGAGATCGCCGACATGTTCCGCGCTATGTCGTCGGCCAGCGCGATCACGCGGCTCGCCTTGACCCCGCTTTCGGGCTCCAACTCGTACATCGTGACGACCGGGCCGGGGCGCACCTCGACGATCGCGCCCTTGACCTTGAAATCGTCGAGCACGTTTTCGAGCAGCCGCGCGTTGCGCTCGAGCGAAGCCTTGTCGATCGCGGCGTTGGGCGAGGGCGGGGCCGGGGTGAGGAGGTCGAGCGGCGGCAGCTTGAAGTCGTCGCGCAGGTCGAGCGAGGCTTGGCGTTCCTTGGGCTTGGCGACCGATGGCGCGGTCGGCCGCTCGGCGATTACCGGCGCGGGCCGCGTCTCGGGCTTGGCCACCGCCCGCGGCAAGCTCGGTCGGCGCAGCAACGGCAGGTCGTCTTCATCCGCTTCCTCGACGACGGGTTCGCGCTGGTCGGTCAGCAGGGCAGGGCGATTGAACCACTCGCGTTCGGCAAGGTTAAGATTGAGGCTGCGGACATAGACGATCAGCCCCGCGACGCCGATCGCGAGCCCGACGCCGCGCTCGGTCCAGGCGACGATCGTCGGATCACCGATCAACGCGATCAGCCAGTCGATCCCCGAGGTGATCGCCAGCCCGATCAGCCCGCCCCAGCCCGATGGCAACGCCATCACCGCGGCGTCCGAGACGAACGCGATCGCCACCGCGATCAGCACCACGCCGATCACGACGCCGCGCAGCATCCTCTTCCACGCGCCGACCGGGCGGTTGCGCCACAGCCGCGTGCCCCAGATCAGCCCGAGCGGCAGCAGCAGCGCGCTCGCCGGTCCCGCCAGCATCAGCAGCAGATCGGCGACGAACGCCCCCGGCGTGCCCAGCCAGTTCTGCGCCGGCCCTCCCGCGGCGGTATCGAACGACGGGTCGCCCGAATGGTAGCTGGCCAGCGCAAGCGCGATCAGCAGCGTGGCGACGAGCAGCGCCACCGCCCCGAACAGCGCGCCGCTGCGCACCGCACCTGCCTTCACCGTCTGTCGCCATGCCGACGGCTGCGCCCGGGTCGCCATCAGAATATCCCCCACAATGTACGCTGGATGTTCTCAGGGGCGGACAATCGCCTGTGCCGAGTCCGCCGTCAAGGCGTCACAGCCACCGCCACACGCCCGCCGCCCAGCCGGCGAGCGGCACATGCGCCCAGGTCGCGACGAGCCAGATGACGATTCCGCCGGCCCAATCGTGGGGCCGGAACCCGCCGAACCGTGCGCGCCCCGCGGCGATCGCGGCGAACGGCCAGAAGCTCGTCTTAGCTTCCCACGCGCGCCAGACCTCTGGCTGCAGCCGCTCCTTCTTGCGGTCCTGCAAGCCTGCGCCGACCAGCGCCAAGACGACGATCCCGCCGGCGACGACAATGTTCGCCGCCATCGGAAACACGGCGATATGGCAAAGTCCCCAAAGCGCGAACGCCCACATCATCGGGTGCCGCGTCACCGCGAACACCCCGCGCGCCTCGGCCGGCGCCTTGGGGGTGCCGCCGGGATCGGGCAGCGCGGGGTTGCCGATCAACGACCCCATCAGCAGCACGCTCGCGACCAGCACGACCACGCTGACGATCGCCCACAATACGTCGCCGACCGGCCACAACATCGGCGTCACCGGCGCCGCGCGATAGGCGAACACCACCCAGCCGAGCGTCACCAGCGAAACCAGCGAATAGACGCCCGCGAACCCCCGCTCGCCGAGCGCTGAGACCAGCGGCCCTCGCAACGGATGCGACATGATGAAATGCGTGCCGACAAAGGCGATCATCGCCACCAGCACCATCTGCGTCGTGCCCATGAAAAACTCCCCCGGCGTTGCCACCGGGGGAGCCTATCACATCGCCATGACGGGCGTGAGTGGCGTCACGTCACGCCGTGCATGATCTTCTTGAGCCACGGCGAGATCGCCAGGAGCACGATGCCCGCGCCGATCGTCATCTCGCCGCCGAGCAGGAAGGTGTGCAGGTAAGTGTCGAGCGCGAGCTGCGGGTTGGTCACCTGCCCGCCGACGGTCTGCACCGCCGCCGATTGCGCCATCGCGCCGGCCATATACTCGCCCATCGAGATCGACAGGAACCACACCCCCATCATCATGCCGACGACGCGCGCCAGCGACAGCTTGGTGATCATGCTCAAGCCCACGGGCGAGATGCACAATTCGGCGATCGAGGCGAGGAAGTAGCTCAACACCAGCCACCATAGCGACACGCGGAACTCGGCATTGGCGAACGGCCCGCTCCAGACAAGCACGATGAAGCTCATGCCGACCAGGATCAGCGCGATGCCGAACTTGACCTGAATCGACGGCTCCCAGCCTTTCTTGGCCAGCGCCACCCAGAACCAGCTCAATATGGGCGCGAACACCACGATCGTGATCGGGTTGAACTGCTGGGTGAACGGTGCGGTGACGGTGATGCCGAACAGCTCGAGCGTGGTGTTGCGATCGGCGAACAGGGTCAGCGACGAGGCCGCCTGCTCGAACAGCGCCCAGAAGGTCACGTTGAACACGACGAGGATGATCGCCGCGAGCATCATCTGGAACTCGGTCTTGGTGCCGACCTTGTACGACCAGATCGGAATGCCGATCACCGCCGCCAGGAACACCGCGAACAACACCTTGCCGAGGAACGGGGTTGCCGCGATGTAGCCGATCAGGCCGCTGCCGGCCGCCGCGGTCGGCGCGTCCATCACGTTGCGGAAGATCAGCCACATCACCGGCACCGCGACGATCGACAGCACATAGATCAGCATCGCGCGGTCGGGCCCGTCGCTCGCCGGCGGCTCGCCATAGCCGGCGAGGCGTCCGCCCTCGAAGCGCATCAGCGCATAGCCGATCAGCATGCCGATCGACACCGCGAGGAAGCCGGCCCACCAGCCGAACCAGGCGGCGAACAGCGGACACACCAGCTGCCCGCCGATCGAGCCGAGGTTGATGCCCCAATAGAAGATCGTGAACCCGGCGTCGCGGCGTCGGTCGCCCGGCGCGTAGAGATTGCCGACGATCGTCGAGATATTGGGTTTGAAGAAGCCGTTGCCGATCACGATCATGCTCAGCGCGATCAGCATCAATTGCGTATAGAAAGGCGATCGGTCGCCGCCCGAGGAGAATTCGTCTTTGGTCAGGCTCTTCGCAACTTGCCCGTTGTCGCCAACGAGCTGCACCGACCCGTCGGGCTGGCCGCTGATCGTCAGATGCTGCCCGTTCGCGACGATCGATTGCGGCCCGGTCTTGGGATCGAGCACCGATCCGCTGCTCGCCTGCTCGACCGCGTAGCGCTGACCGTCGATCGTCACGAAGGGCTTGGCCTGCTGCCCGCCGAAGCACAGCATGAAATAGCCGACCGCCATGACGATCGCGCCGAACTTCACCGCCCGCTTCGACCCCAGATAATGGTCTGCGAGCCAACCGCCGACCACCGGGGTCAGATAGACAAGGCTCAAAAACCCGCCGACGATCCCGCTCGCCTGGTGATCGGCGAGCAGGAAGTGGTTGACGAGATAAAGCACCAGCAGAGCGCGCATGCCGTAGAAACCGAAGCGTTCCCACGCCTCGGTGGAAAACAGCCGCGCGAGCTGGCGGGGATGCCCCATCCAGGTCTTCTCGGCGATCGGGTTGACGTGGCTGATGTCCGGCTCTGCCGGGCTATCAGCCGTCGGGGTTTCGACCATTCATGCACTCCCTGAAATACCTATCGCCGTCGCGTGCGGCGTGATGGCCGGCAACCTAGCGGCAAACAGCGGGGTGTAAATCCCGCGGCACCAAGCCTATCTGCGCAGGTCCATGTTCAACGACCAATCGACCCCGCTCACCGCGCTCGCCACCCGCCGTTCGGGCAAGCCGCGCGATCTGATCGCCCCCGGCCCCGACGCCGCGCAGCTCGACCAGATCCTCGCGCTCGCCGCCCGCTCGCCCGATCACGGCAAGCTCGCGCCGTGGCGTTTCGTGGTGATCGACGATCGCGACGCCTTTGCCGCCCTCCTCAAGCGCGCCTTCCTCGCCGAGCGGCCCGACGCGAAGGAAACCGATCTCGGTCCGGTCGAGCAATTCGCCTATCAGGCGCCGACGCTGGTCGTCGCCTTGTCTTCACCGCGCGAAGACAGCCCGATCCCCGAGTGGGAACAGCAGCTCTCCGCCGGCGCCGCGTGCATGAACCTGCTCCACGCCGCGCATGCGCTCGGTTTCGCGGGTGGGTGGCTGACCGGCTGGGCGGCCTATTCGGATATGGTGCGCGACGCATTCGGGGCCGCGCCCGATCGCATCGCTGGCTTCCTGTTCCTCGGTACGCCATCGAAGGAGCTCAGCGAGCGCCCGCGTCCCGATCCGGCGCAGGTGGTGAACCACTGGCCGGAATCGCGCTAGCCAAGCGCCGCCCTTTGGTGTATTAAATCAGCATGACGGTCCTTAGCGAAGACAGCCCGGTCTACCTCCGCCTCCGCGCCACCATTGCCGAGGCGATTCTCAGGGGCGATTACCGGGCAGGGGACCAGCTCCCCTCGGTCCGCGCCTTCGCCGCCGAGCACGGGGCCAACCCGCTGACTGTTGCCAAGGCCTATCAGAGCTTTCAGGACGACGGCTATGTCGAGGTCCGCCGCGGCGTCGGCATGTTCGTCCTGCCCGGCGCGGTCGAACGCCTCAAGATCGCCGAGCGCGACGATTTCGTCGCCAATGTCTGGCCGCGCGTAAAGGCGCATATCGACCTGCTCGGCCTCGACGCCGGCGCATTGCTGGAACGCGAGCAAGCCTAAGCCGCACCCTAATGGGTTAATCGTCACCCCGGGCTCGACCCGGGGTCATGCTTCTTCTTCGCTGCCCGCGGTCAGCCAAACAACCCCAGCGCCGCAACCTCCTCGGCAGACAAATCGATCCCGAACATCATGTTGAGCCGCAGCCGATAGACGCGCGGATCGTCGATGGTGGCGCTCAGATCCTCGCTCGACGTCCGCCGGCGATAGGCGCGATCGGTCAGGCTGGCGAACCCCGCGGGCAGCGCGATGCTGACGACGGCAAGATCGAGAAACCGCGTGCCGGCCCGCGTCGAGGTCCAGTGGTTGGCCATCTCCAGATCGGCCGGCTCGACCGTCGTCAGCTCGAAGCGATATTGCGGCTGCCACCCCGCGCCGCCACCGCGCCCGTCGGTGCTCGCTTCGTCGCCGTCGCGATCGAGCTGCCAATACGCGCCGTCCTGCGTCAGTCGGAACCGCGCGCCGTCGGGCGCCTCGACCTCCGCACCGTCTTCCAGCGGCATCGGCGGACTGTAGCTGCCACCGAACCCGGCATCGGCGATCCAGTCCCGTCCGTCGATCGTCACCAGCGACAGCGTATGCGTCAGCGGCGTCGTGCCCTCGGTGCCGAGCAGCACCCGAGCCAGCAGCGGCCGCACCGTGAACCCCAGTTCCAACAGCGCATCGGCAAACAACCGGTTCTGCTCGAAGCAATAGCCGCCACGCTTCGCAGTCACCAATTTGGCGAATACCGACGCGCTGTCGATCCTGATCCCGCGCCCCAATCGCACGTCGAGATTCTCGAACGGGATCGCGAGCCGGTGCGCCCGCTGCACCGCCGCCAGCCCGTAGCTGTCGAGGGTCGGCCGCGCGGGCAGGCGGATGCGCGCGAGATATGCGTCGAGGTCGAAGCTCACTGCGCCAGCGCCTCCGCCGACAGCGCGTAGAGCACGTCTGCGCCCGCCATCGCCGCCGCCTTCATGCCAAGCGCCTCGGGCACGATCTGCTCGCCGTAGAATTGCGCGACCGCCCGCTTTGCCGCGCCGAACGCATCGTCGCCCGCCGCGCGCGCCTGCTTCTCCATCAGCCAGCCACACACCGCGACCGACAGCATCGTCAGGAACGGATAACTCCCCGCCAACCGATCGTCCGCCTCGGCCGACAGCAAATGCCGCGCCACCGCGTCGCACGCGCCGATGAGGTCGGCGAGCGCCGCGCCTTGAGCATCCGCGCGCATCTCCTCGGTCAACCGCGCGACCACGCCGCCATTGTCCATCGCGAGCTTGCGCCCGACCAGATCGGCCGCCTGGATGCCGTTGGTCCCTTCGTAGATCGGCGGAATGCGCGCATCGCGGAAGAACTGCGCGACGCCGGTCTCTTCGATATAGCCCATCCCGCCATGCACCTGCACGCAGAGGTCGGCGACCTCGCAGCCGAGATCGGTGCCGTGCGCCTTGGCCAGCGGCGTTAGCAATTCGAGCCGCTCGCGCGCCGCCGTATCGCCTTTCGCCGCGCGATCGACCTGCGAGGCGGCATAATAGACCAAAGCGCGCGCCGCCTGGGTCTGCGCCTTCATCCGCATCAGCATCCGCCGCACGTCGGGATGCTCGACGATCGCGGCGGGCTTGCCGTCGCGCACGCCTTGGATGCGCTCGCGGGCATAGGCAACCGCGGCCTGCGTCGCGGCCTCGGCGATCTGCACGCCCTGCAGGCCGACGTTGAGCCGCGCGTTGTTCATCATCGTGAACATCGCGCGAATGCCGCCGAACTCGGCTCCGATCAGCTCGCCGACGCAATCGCCATTGTCGCCAAACGACAAGACGCAGGTCGGCGAGCCGTGCAGCCCCATCTTGTGCTCGATCGAAACGACGCGGATGTCGTTGGCCTCGCCCGGTCTGCCCTCGGCATCGAGCCGATATTTGGGCACGATGAACAGCGAGATGCCGCGCGTCCCCGCCGGCGCATCGGGCGTGCGCGCGAGGACGAGGTGGACGATGTTCTCGGCCATGTCGTGATCGCCGAACGAAATGAAGATCTTGGTGCCGCTGATCGACCACGTCCCGTCGCCGCGCGGGGTCGCCTTGGTCTTGAGCGCGCCGACGTCGGAGCCGGCCTGCGGCTCGGTGAGGTTCATCGTCCCCGTCCACGCGCCGGTCACGAGGTGCGGCAGATACGCCGCCTGCTGCTCGGGCGAGCCGTGGTGGGTCAGCGCCTCGATCGCGCCCACGGTCAGCGTCGGCGCCAGCGCGAGGCTCATGTTCGCCGCGCCGAGCGTATCGAGCACCGCCGCCTGCAACACGAACGGCAGGCCTTGCCCGCCCCACGCCTCGGGCGCGCCGATCGTCCCCCAGCCGCCCTCGACATAAGCCTCGTAAGCCGCCGCGAAACCGGCCGGCATCACCACGCCCTGCTCGGTCCATTTGGCGCCGACCGTATCGCCCTCGCGGTTGAGCGGCGCCCATTCGCCCGCGGCGAGCGCGCCGATCCCGTCGAGCACGGCGTCGATCATGTCCCCGCCGGCATCGCTGAGGTCGCCGACCCCTGCGATATGATCGAGCACGAAGCGCTGGTCGGCGGTGGCGGGGGTGAACGGCATGGCGTCCTCTCTTGTCCTTGTTCGCGCCGCGCTATAGCCCGCAGGCGTGACCGCGCCAAACCCGCCCTTCGACACCCGCACCTTACGCTACGGCGACGCCGTGATCGCCGAAGCCGCGCGGCTGATCGCCGCGGGCGAGCCGGTCGCGATCCCCACTGAAACGGTCTACGGCCTCGCCGCCGACGCCACCGATTCGGACGGCGTCGCGCGGATTTACGAGGCGAAGGGCCGGCCGAGCTTCAACCCGCTGATCGTCCATGTTCCCGACCTCGAGGCGGCAGAGCGGATCGCGATGTTCGATGAAGCGGCGCGGGCGCTGGCGGAGGCGTTCTGGCCGGGGCCGCTGACGCTGGTGCTGCCGCTGAGGCCCGGCGCGGGCATCGCGTCGCTGGTCACCGCCGGTCTCGACACGATCGCGCTCCGCGTCCCCGCGCACCGCGCGATGCAGGCGCTGCTCGCCGCGACCGGCAAGCCGCTCGCCGCGCCGTCGGCGAACGCGAGCAACCGCATCAGCCCGACCCGCGCCGAGCATGTGCTGGCGACGCTCGGCGGGCGGATTGCGCTGATCGTAGATGATGGGCCGACGACGGCGGGGTTAGAATCGACCATCGTCAAAGATGGCCGGGTCTTGAGGCCCGGCCCGATCACGGAAGCCGACCTCCACACCATCCACCCCGGCGAATGCCCGGGTGCAGTTTCCGACCGGGCCCAGACAGGGACCCCGCCTTAGCCGGGGGGGGGTGAGGTGGGAGAG
>JBQCHO010000027.1:0-20561 GCA_051954635.1 Sphingomonas sp.
CATCGCGCGCATCCAGTCGCGGTTGCCGTCCTCGTCCTCGGCCCAGCGCGCCGAGAAGATGCCCGGTCGCCCGTGGAGCGCGTCGACGCATAGCCCGCTGTCGTCGGCGAGCGCGGGGCGGCCCGACAGGTCCGCCGCCGCGCGCGCCTTCAGCTCGGCATTGGCGACGAAGGTGGTGCCTGTCTCCTCGGGCTCGGGCAGGCCGAGCGCCTTGGCCGACACCGTCTCGATCCCGTAGGGCGCGAGCAGCTCGCCGATCTCACGGACCTTGCCCTCGTTATGGCTGGCGATGACCAGCTTGCCCGGCGCGAGCTTGCGGATCGCCTGCGGCTCCTTGCCCTCGCCGCTCATGCCGCGACCGCCTTGGCCTGCGCGCGGAAAATCTCGGTGCAGCCCATCCGCGCGAGGCGGAGCAGGCGGAGCAGGCCCTCTTCGTCATAGGTCGCGCCCTCGGCGGTCGCCTGCGCTTCGGCGATGTTGCCGTTTTCGAGCAACACGAAATTGGCGTCGGCGTCGGCGTTCGAATCCTCGTCATAATCGAGATCGAGGACGGGCGTGCCCTTGTAGATGCCGCAGCTCACCGCGGCGACCTTCTGCGTCAGCGGGTCGGCGGTAAGCTTGCCGTCGCGCAGCAGCCCGTCGATCGCGAGCCGCAGCGCGACCCACGCGCCCGAAATCGCCGCGGTGCGCGTGCCGCCATCGGCCTGGATGACGTCGCAATCGAGCGTGATCTGGCGCTCGCCGAGCAGCTTGAGGTCGGTCACGGCGCGCAAGGATCGGCCGATCAGCCGCTGAATTTCCTGCGTGCGGCCCGATTGCTTGCCCTTGGCCGCCTCGCGATTGCCGCGGGTGTGCGTCGCGCGCGGCAGCATGCCGTATTCGGCCGTGACCCAGCCCTCGCCCTTGCCGCGCAGCCACGGCGGCAGACGCTCTTCGACGCTGGCGGTGACCAGCACGCGCGTATCGCCGAAGCCGATCAGCACCGATCCTTCGGCATGGCGGGTGAAATGCGGCTCAATGGTGATGGTGCGCATCTGATCGGGGGCGCGGCCGGAAGGGCGCATGATCGTCTCCTGATAATGGTCGCGATGCCCTAGACGGAAGGGACCCGCTTCGCCAGTCTCGTCGTTGAATGCCAACAACGACTTTGGGGAGCGAGCGATGCGTATGAGACTGGCGATCGCGGCGGGCGCCATGATGCTGGCGGCGGGCTGCGCGACCGATGGGGCGCCCCCCGCAAGCGGCGCGCAGCCGATCGAGGCCGAGTCGATCACCTACGAGACGCAGCCGTGCTTTGGCGCGTGCCCGGTCTATGCCGTCACCGTCTCGCCCGATGGGCACGGGCATTTCACCGGCAAGCGCTTCACCGCGGTCACCGGCGAGCGCGATTTCACGCTCGATCGCGCCGCCTATGATCGCTTCGCCGCCGCGCTCGCGCCCTATCGGCCGGCGAGCGGGGCGGTGCGCTACGAGATGGGCTCGGCCAATTGCGGCCCCGCGCCGACCGACATGCCGAGCACCGACGTCACCTGGACCAGCCGGATCGGATCGAGCGAAACGCTGCATTTCTACTTCGGCTGCAAGGCCAAGAACCCTGCGCTCGCCGCTGCGCTGCAATCTGCACCCGACGCGCTGCCGATCGCCGATCTGATCGGCAAGCGTTGAGCCCGGTCGTCTCGCTCCCTAGATGAGCGCCATGCCCGTCCCCCCGATGATCGAGCTGACCGACCGCGCGCGCGACGTGTTTCGCGTCGTGGTCGATTCGTATCTCGATTCGGGCGCGCCGGTGGGATCGCGGACGATCTCGAAATTGTCGGGGCTCAACCTGTCGCCGGCGTCGATCCGCAACGTGATGCAGGACCTCGAGGAGCTCGGCCTGCTTGCCGCGCCGCACACCAGTGCGGGGCGGATGCCGACCGAAACCGGGCTGCGCCTGTTCGTCGATGGCATGATGCAGGCGCTCGAACCCTCGGCCGAGGAGCGCGCGGCGATCGAGGCGCGGTCGTCGCAGGGCGGGCCGATCGAGGAAGCGCTGGCGGCGACCACCGCGGCGCTCTCTGGCCTGTCGGCGTGCGCGGGGCTGGTGTTCGTGCCGAAGCGCGAGCTGACGCTGCGCCAGATCGCGCTGGTGCCCTTGTCGGCCAGCCAGGCGATGGCCGTGCTGGTCGGCGAGGACGGCGCGGTCGAGAACCGCGTGTTCGATCTGCCCCCCGGGGTCGGCGCGAGCGCGCTGGCGCAAGCGAGCAATTACATGACCGCGATGCTCTCCGGTCTGACGCTGGCCGAGGCGCGCGCGCGGATCGAGCGCGAGATCGCCGCCGAGCGCGCAGCACTCGACAGCGCGGCGCGCACGCTGATCGAAAGCGGGCTCGCTTTGTGGAGCGAGGATGGCGAGCGCCGCCCCGTGCTGATCGTGCGCGGCCAGGGCCGCCTGATCGACGCGGCGGCCGCGGCAGACCTGGAGCGCGTCCGCGACCTGCTCGACGATCTCGAGGGCAAGCAGGAGATCGCGCGGCTGCTCGAAAATGCGCGGCAGGGCGATGCCACCCGCATCTTCATCGGCGCCGAGAACAAGCTGTTCGCGCTCTCGGGCTCGTCGGTGATCGCCAAGCCGTTCCACGATGCCAGCGGCCGCGTGGTCGGGGTGGTCGGGGTGATCGGGCCGACACGGTTGAACTATGCGCGGGTTGTGCCAATGGTGGATTTCACCGCGGCGACGCTCGCGCGTCTGATGACGTAAGGTATGGAAAAGACGATGATCGAAGACGACAAGACCGACGCCGAGACGCTGCGCGAGGAAACCGCCGAGGCCGCCCCTGAGGTTGCCGAGCACGATCGCACCGCCGAGCTGGCCGAGGAACTCGCCAAGGCCAAGCAGGAAGTGCTTTACGCGCACGCCGAGCTGCAGAACGTCCGTCGCCGCGCCGAGAAGGAAGCGGCCGACGCGCGGGCTTATGCGACGACCAGCTTCGCGCGCGACATCCTGTCGGTGTCGGACAATCTCGAGCGCGGGCTTGCGGCGATCCCCGAAGAGA
The DNA here is from genome assembly GCA_051954635.1 of Sphingomonas sp. GTDB lineage: Bacteria > Pseudomonadota > Alphaproteobacteria > Sphingomonadales > Sphingomonadaceae > Sphingomonas. Next base: position 3,036 of record JBQCHO010000027.1, read on the forward strand.
TGCGCGCCGATGAGAAGTTCAAGGGCCTCGTCGCCGGCCTCGAAGCCACGGGCCGCGAGCTCGCCGCGGTGTTCCAGCGCCACGGCATCGCGCGCATCGCCGCGATGGGCCTGCCGCTCGATCCCAACCGCCACCAGGCGATGCTCGAAGTGCCGAGCGCCGATGCCGAGCCGGGCACGATCGTCCAGGAAATGCAGGCGGGCTATACGATCAAGGACCGGCTGCTGCGGCCGGCGCTGGTCGGGGTGGCGAAGAAGCCGGGTTGAGGGGCGCTTTCACAGCATCTGCGCCGCGGTCTCGTTGCGGTGCTTCTTGAGGTATTTCATGAACGGCGTGCCGCCGGTGCCGAGTGCGGTATCGCTGTCGGCGCCTGAACCCATCTGGTTGAAGATATAGGTCGCCGCAAACCGCAAGTGCATCGTGCGGAATTCGGCGATCGCCTGGATCGCGGCGTTGAACGCGTCCTTTACCGAGCCGCCCTGCGCCTTGGCGAAGGCACGCAGATTGCTCGCGCCGGCGAGGTCTTCGATGAAGGCGCGGTGGCTCGGCGGGCGGTATTGGTGGAGGTCCTGCAGGAAGGCGCGAAGCTCGTCTTCGCCGTGCAGCACCCCGAACAGCGCGTCCATCGCGGGGACCACCGAGCTCTGCGAGCCGGTCTGGCCGCGCATCGCGATCGGCCGTTCGGCATAGCGATCGACGCCTTCGTAGATCATCCCCTGCGGAATCTCGGGATTGTCTTTCCAGCCGTTGAGATAGGGGCGGATGCGAGTGAAGTAGAAGACGGGATCGCAGCGGTCGGTCAACCGGTCGAAGATGCCGCAGATCGACCGCCAGATCGTCACCATTTCATTGAGCATGGTTTCGACCGCCCAGGCTTCGCCGGCGTCGGCGGCACGGACGAGATCGACCGCGAGATCGAGCGCGGGGCCGGCGGCGGCCTCGATCGCGACGTGCGTGAGGACGAACCCCGCTTCGTCCGACCCGCCAGCGAAATGCTGGTTCATCGCGACATTCTCGAAAACAATAGGCCCGGCCTTGTCGATCCGGCACCAATTGTCGAGCACATAGCCGGCATAGGTCATCACCGGCGGCACGCCCAGGCTGTCGGCAAGCGCGACGAACGGCACCGCGAGGTTGGCCGGCAACCGGTGCGAGGGCGCGCCTTCGCCCCAGACATAGGCCTGCGTCAGGAACGAATAGCGCACCAGGGCGACCACGCGCTCGGCATGGCTCGCCTCGGCGACGAAGGCGTGGATGTCGGGCGTCGGCAACTTGTCGAGCCAGTGGCGGACCCGGCCGGTGGTGAGCAGATCGGGCAGGATCGCGGCGGCGGCCTCGACCTCGGCGAAGGCGGGGGGCAGCGCGACCTCGTCGATCTCATGGCGCGAGAGGAAGCCGCGATCGGCAGACAGGCCGTAGTGCGACAGATCGTAAAGGGGCGTGGTCATCGGCGGGGGCCCTATCGCGCGACCGCCAGCGTGACCACCCCGGCGCACCGCCGAGTCGCGGCATACCGCGGTTTCGGAAGTTGAGGAACTTTACGACACCGGGCGGTTCGCTTTCCAACCCGCGCAAATCGAAATCCGCCCGGGCGCTGGGATGACGAGAATGCGAGGCCAATCATGGCCACTGGCGTGGCAGATCATTTCCAACATTTGAAGAGGGGCAGTCTACCGAGATGCGGGTCGGAAAGCGTAACCGTCGCCATTGGCGACAATCGTGCCGACCCCGGGATAGGGGAAATGCGGCGCGAAGATGCGCTCATGCCTCCTGGCGAGATCGGCGAGGAGATGCTCGCGCGTCGCTTCGCCTTCGGCCTTGTCGCCGTCATAGCCGATCGGCCAGGTGGGTTCGGCGAGCGAGACGATCGAACTGTGTGCGGTATCGCCGACGTCCATCAGCCGATCGCCCTTCGAGGCGATCTGATAGCCGACATGCCCCGGCGTGTGACCGGGCAGCGCGACGGGCGTGATGCCGGGCAGGATCGCCTTGCCGGGGGCGAACGGCGCGACCCTGGCCTTGATCGCGGCGAGGATCGGGGCCGCGCTCTTGCTGTCCTGCATATAGGCCCACTCGGCCTGCGAGAGGCGGATCGCGGCGTTGGGGAAGGCCGGTTTGCCGTCGGCGGTGACGAGGCCGCCGACATGATCGCCGTGGCTGTGGGTGATGAGCACGTCGGTGACTTCGGCGGGCGCCACCCCGGCCTTGGCGAGGCTCTGCATCAGCACACCGCCGACCTTGGGGCCGAGCCCGGTATCGATCAGCACGTCATGGCCGGGCATCTTGACGAGCAGCGCATCGACGCCCAGCGTGATGCGGTCGATCGGTGCGCCGGCGGCGAGGAGCACCCTGGCGACGTCCTGCGGCGTGCCGCCGACATCGAACACCGAATTGTCGTTGGGGACGACGTTGAGCTTGTCGCTGAGCGCGTAGAGCGTGAGCGCGCCGACCGTGAAGCGCGTCGCGGCAGGCGCGACGGCCTGCGGCGCCGCGATGGCGGAAGAGGCCGTCGCCGCTGCCAGCGACAGAGCAAGGGTGGCACGGATCATGGCGTTGAACATAAGCGGTTCCGCTCCGGATATCGGTCTAGCGCTATATCATATCGCAAGAGAGTGAAACGTATCCGATAAATGGCTGCGATCAGCCCACACTCCGCCGTTTCGCCGGTGGTTCAATATCTAATTGCACACATTCGCTTAGAGTGCGTTATTGCCTAGATGACGCTTGCGTTCACTGATCCAATTGCTCTGGCGAAAGTCGTTCGGGTACAAATCGCGGCTCCCGCTATTGTTGGCGTGGACGGCTGGGCTGGGGTGGGGAAGACCACTTTAGCTGAGTCGCTGGCTGGCTGCGTCGGTGGCGCTAGCTACGACTTGGATGCTGGTCTCATCCGTAATCAAGGATATTTCGTCGGAGCAATTCGTACAGAAGAGATCGCGCGGGCACTTCAAGGAATTCGAGGCTTAATTTTTGTGTCGGGCATATGCCTCAGGCAGGTGCTTGCTAACGTCGGGGTAGTCGCCTCTGCGCATATCTACATTAAGCGGATGGCCGAATGGGGTTGGGCGGATGAGGATGAACTCGTTGCTCACCGCATGCCAGAGATCATGGGAGCGAGTGGAGCCGCTATGCGAGAGGAACTCCGTCATTATCATCGGGTTTGGGAGCCACATCTTTTACGCGATTTCGAGTTTCACCGATTTGGCTAAGGAACGCTGGTGATTGCTGAATGAGCCCGTCCTGAGGATATAGCCTGAATAGCATTTAATCAGCTCGAAACGGCAGCAACGCCTGATAGGCGGCGAGCGGCGGCTTGCCGGGGAGGGCGAAGCCGCGCGCGAGCAGGAAGGCGTGGCGGACGATCTCGGCTTGTTGTTCGAGGCCATAGCGATCGAATGCGCGGCCGGGCTGCCAGTCATAGGCATAGCGGCAGAACGGGTGGCGCATCAGTGGCAGATAAAAACGCCCGCGGGTCTGTGCCTGCCAGACATGGGTCATTTCGTGGATGAACAGGCCCTGGTCGCCAAGGTCGCCGGCGGCGAAATCGTCGCGGTAGAGCGCGCCGGCGGGGTGGAAATGGATATGCCCGCACGGCGCCATCACCGTCTGGCGAGGCTGGAAGAAAGCCCATTTGCGGCGGAAGATGCTGACCGCGTCATAATCGACCGCATCGCCGAAGATCGAGCGGGCGAGGGTGATCTCGCCGGCGGTGAGGGCGCGGGCGTCGGGCTCGCTCAATCGCCGGGCGCCGGGGCGGTGGCGGGGATCGCCTTGGCGGCATAATCGAGCGACTGCCCGTTGGCGAAGGTGAAGTGCAGCCGCACCGGGCCGCCGGGATGGATCGCGGGGGCAAGGCCGAACAGCATGACGTGCTTGCCGCCGGGTTCGAACTTGATCGATCCGCCGGCAGGCGCGGCGACCTGGGTCAGGGGCGCCATCGACGAGACGCCGTTCATCTCCATGCTTTCGTGCATCTGCGCGCTCTTAGCGTCGGGCGAGGAGACCTGGATCAGGATCGCGCCCGCCTTGCCGCCGTGGAGGGTGAAATAGGCGGCCGCCGGGCGGCCGGCGACGACCGGCAGGCGCACCCAGCCGTGATCGACCGTAACCTCTTTCGGGCCGCCGCACGCGGTGAGGGCGAACGCGGGGAGCAGGGCGGCGAAAGCGAGCTTCACGATAAATCTCCCGAATTGGGAACCTTTGGCGCGGTCCTAGTCGCGCGCAAATCTTGCGGCAAGGATCAGCCCCCCTATATCGCTCGGCGGAAAGGTGCTGAACCGGCCCCATCGGGGCGGCGCGGCGCCGAAGCATATTATCGTTTGTGAGGGGCCAACAAGGACCATGGCAAAAGTAATCGGTATCGATCTCGGCACGACCAACAGCTGCGTCGCGGTGATGGAGGGCGGCAAGCCCAAGGTGATCGAGAATGCGGAAGGCGCGCGCACGACGCCCTCCATCGTCGCCTTCGCCAAGGATGGCGAGCGGCTGATCGGCCAGCCGGCCAAGCGCCAGGCGGTGACCAATCCCGACAACACCGTGTTCGCGGTGAAGCGCCTGATCGGGCGCCGGTTCGACGATCCGATCACCAAGAAGGACACCGAATTGGTGCCCTACCACATCGTCAAGGGTTCGAACGGCGACGCCTGGGTGCAGGCGGGCGGCAAGGATTATTCGCCGTCGCAGATTTCGGCGTTCATCCTCCAGAAGATGAAGGAAACCGCCGAATCGTATCTCGGCGAGACGGTGACGCAGGCCGTCATTACCGTGCCGGCCTATTTCAACGACGCGCAGCGCCAGGCGACCAAGGATGCCGGACAGATCGCGGGCCTCGAAGTGCTGCGCATCATCAACGAGCCGACTGCGGCGGCGCTCGCCTATGGGCTCGACAAGAACGAGAACAAGACGATCGCGGTCTATGACCTCGGCGGCGGCACGTTCGACATCTCGATCCTCGAAGTGGGCGACGGCGTGTTCGAGGTGAAGTCGACCAACGGTGACACCTTCCTGGGCGGCGAGGATTTCGACAACAAGTTGCTCAACTTCCTCGCCGAAGACTTTAAGAAGGCTGAAGGCATCGACCTGACCAAGGACAAGCTGGCGCTCCAGCGGCTCAAGGAAGCCGCCGAGAAGGCGAAGATCGAGCTCTCTTCAGCGCAGACCACGGAAGTGAACCTGCCGTTCATCACCGCCGATCAGAACGGGCCGAAGCACCTCGTCAAGGCGATCACCCGTGCGGACCTCGAAAAGCTGGTCGAGGATCTGATCAAGCGCACGCTCGATCCGTGCAAGAAGGCGATGGCCGATGCCGGCGTGAAGGCCGACGCGATCGACGAGGTCGTGCTGGTCGGCGGCATGACGCGCATGCCGCGGGTCCGCGAAGTCGTGAAGGACTTCTTCGGCAAGGAGCCGCACACCGGCGTCAACCCCGACGAGGTGGTGGCGATCGGCGCGGCGATCCAGGCGGGCGTGCTGCAGGGCGACGTCAAGGACGTGCTGCTGCTCGACGTGACGCCGCTGAGCCTCGGCATCGAAACGCTGGGCGGCGTGTTTACCCGGATGATCGATCGCAATACGACGATCCCGACCAAGAAGAGCCAGACCTATTCGACCGCCGACGACAATCAGGGCGCGGTGACGATCCGCGTGTTCCAGGGCGAGCGCGAGATGGCGGCGGACAACAAGCTGCTCGGCCAGTTCGATCTGGTCGGTATTCCCCCGGCGCCGCGCGGCGTGCCGCAGATCGAGGTCACCTTCGACATCGACGCCAACGGCATCGTCAACGTCTCGGCCAAGGACAAGGGCACCGGCAAGGAACAGCAGATCCGCATCCAGGCCTCGGGCGGCCTTTCGGACTCCGACATCGAGAAGATGGTCAAGGACGCCGAGCAGTTTGCCGACGAGGACAAGAAGCGGCGTGAAGGCGCCGAGGCCAAGAACAATGCCGAGAGCCTGATCCACACCACCGAACGCCAGCTCCAGGAGAATGGCGACAAGGTCGATGCCAGCCTCAAGAGCGAAATCGAAGCGGCGATCGCCGAAGCCAAAACCGCGGTCGAGGGCGGCGACGCCGAGGCGATGAAGGAAAAGGCCAATGCGCTCGCCCAAGTCGCGATGAAGCTCGGCCAGGCGATCTACGAGAAGCAGCAGGCGAGCGAAGCCGGCCCGGCTGCGGACGGCGCCGCGGCTGGTTCGGAAGGCGGCGGCGAAGAAGTCGTCGATGCCGAATTCTCGGAAGTGGACGACAACAAGGCGTAAAGCGTGATGTTCCTCAACCGTCATGCCAGCGCAGGCTGGCATCTCTCTCCGCAAGGGTGCGCCCGGGCGGCGGGAGGACCCAGCCTTCGCTGGGGTGACGGTGAGAGGGGCGGGGGCCGAACATGACCACCCAAGTTGATTATTACGAAGTTCTCGGCTGTTCGCGCGATGCGGATGCGGGGATGATCAAGGCTTCGTACCGCAAGCTGGCGATGAAGTATCACCCCGACAAGAACGGGGGATGCAAGGATCACGAGGCCAAGTTCAAGGCGGTCAGCGAGGCCTATGACTGCCTGAAGGACCCGCAGAAGCGCGCGGCCTATGATCGCTACGGCCATGCCGCGTTCCAGAACGGCGGCGGCGGGCACGCGGGCGCGGGCGATTTCGGCGCGTTCAGCGACATCTTTGAGAACATCTTCGGCGAATTCATGGGCGGCGCGAGCCAGCAGCGCGGCGGCCGGCCGGGGGCGCGGCGCGGCGCGGACCTGCGCTACGACATGGAAATCAGCCTGGAAGACGCCTTCCACGGCAAGTCGACCGAAATCACCATCGACGTCACCAGCGCATGCGAGACGTGCGACGGATCGGGCGCGAAGCCGGGCACCAAGGCCAAGACTTGCGGAACCTGCGGCGGGATGGGCAAGGTCCGCGCGCAGCAGGGTTTCTTCGTCGTCGAGCGGGCATGTCCCGCCTGCCACGGCGTCGGCGAGATGATCGCCGAACCGTGCCGCGACTGCCGCGGCGAGGGAAGGGTCGACACCACCAAGACGCTCACGGTCAACATTCCCGCGGGCGTCGACGAAGGCACGCGAATCCGCTTGTCGGGTGAAGGCGAGGCCGGGATGCGCGGCGCGCCGGCGGGTGACCTCTACATTTTCCTGCACGTCGCGCGGCATTCGATCTTCGAGCGCGAGGGCACCACGCTCTACGCGCGCGCGCCGATCAGCATCACCACCGCGGCATTGGGCGGCGAGATCGAGATTCCCAACCCCGACGGCGACACCTACGCCGTCAAGATCCCGGCCGGTATCCAGTCGGGCCGCGAAATCCGCCACCGCGGCGCGGGCATGCCCGTGCTGCAGGGGCGCGGGCGCGGCGATCTGGTCGTGCGGATCGAGGTCGAGACGCCGACCAAGCTCAGCGCCAAGCAGCGCGAATTGCTCGAAGCGTTCCGCGAGACCGAGACCGGCGAGGAATGCCCGCAATCGAGCGGCTTCTTCGACAAGGTGAAGGCGGCGTTCGGCGGCTGATCGGCCGCTGCATTCGTATGCCGGTTGGTTGACGCTGTTCGGCGGCGTCCGCATGGCCGTTCCTTCGATAAAGAGGGGATGACGATGATCGGCAAGGCGATGTTGCTCGGCGGGATGATGCTGGCAGCGGTGGCGGCGACGCCCGCGCTGGCCCAAGCCGCGCCTGTGGCGGCCACGGTTGCGGCGCGCGCCGATGGCACCGAGTTTCGTCAGGGCAATATGCTGCTCAGCGTCACGGCGCTGACCGACGACATTTTGCGCGTGCGGATCGGTCGCGACGGCAAGCTGCCCGAGGATGCGAGCTGGGCGGTGTTGCCGGCGATGCGCGCGGGGCATGTCAGCGTTACGCCGACTGCCGATGGTTTTCGAACTGCGACCCTGATCGTCCATGTCGATGCGCAGTCGCTGGCGCTGACCGTCACCGATCTCGCCGGCAAGGTGATCAGCGCCGACGCGGCCCAGCCGATCGCCCTCGACGGCACTTCCTTCACCCTGACCAAGCAATTGCCGATCGGCGAGCATATTTACGGCATGGGCGACAAGACCGGCGGCGACCTTGATCGCCGCGGCCACAGCTATGTCGACTGGAACACCGATTCGTTCGGTTTCGACAGCTCGACCGACCCGATCTACAAGTCGATCCCGTTCTTCATCGGCGTCGGCGGCGATGGCGGCAGCTACGGCGTGCTGCTCGACAACACCTGGCGGACGTGGTTCGATTTCGGCCACAAGCAAGCCGACAGTATCGAGATGGGCGGCCCCGATGGCCCGATCGATTATTACCTGATCGCCGGGCCGACGACGCGCGACGTCGTGCGGCGCTATACCGACCTCACCGGCAAGGCGCCGCTCGCGCCTAAATGGGCGCTTGGGTATCAGCAGTCGCGCTACAGCTACATGACCGCCGAGGAAACGCGGGCGATCGCGGCGAAGCTGCGCGCGGATAAGATTCCGACCGACGTGATCTGGCTCGACATCGACTATCAGGAAAAGAACCGCCCGTTCACGGTCAACACCCAGGCGTTTCCCGACATGAAGGGACTGGTCGACGATCTCGGCGATCAGGGCATCAAGCTGGTGACGATCACCGATCTGCACGTCGCCGCGCTGCCCGATCAGGGCTATGCGCCCTATGACAGCGGCACCAAGGCCGACGCCTTCGTCCACAATCCCGACGGATCGGTCTATGTCGGCCCGGTCTGGCCGGGGCCGTCGGTATTCCCCGATTTCACTGACGCGAAGGCGCGCAAATGGTGGGGGACCAATTTCAAGGCGTTCGTCGATGACGGCATCGCCGGGTTCTGGAACGACATGAACGAGCCGGCGGTGTTCGACACGCCGACCAAGACGATGCCGCTCGACACCGTCCACCACATCGCCGGCGATGGGTTTGCGACGCGCGATGCGACCCACGCCGAAATCCACAACGTGTTCGGGATGGAAAATACCCGCGCGACCTATGACGGCCTGCGCACCTTGCGCCCTGACGAGCGTGCGTTCGTGATGACGCGGGCGAGCTATGCCGGGGGGCAGCGCTACGCGGTGACCTGGACCGGCGACAATTCGTCGACCTGGGATCATCTGAAGCTGTCGGTGCATCAGCTGATCAATCTCGGTCTGTCGGGGTTCAGCTATGCTGGCTCCGACGTCGGTGGGTTCACCGGCGGACCGAGCCCCGAATTGCTGACGCGCTGGTTCGAGATCGCCGCGTTCACACCGATCTTCCGCGATCACGCCGCCAAGGGCACGCCGCGTGCCGAGCCGTGGGTCGACGGGCCCAAGCAACTCGCGATCCGCCGCCACTTCGTCGACGAGCGCTATCGGTTGATGCCGTATCTCTACGCCGTGGCCGATCAGAATGCGCGTACCGGCGATCCGATCATGCGGCCGCTATTCTACGATTACCCGCAATCGGTCCACGCGAGTTGCGACCAGTCGATGGATTTCACGCTCGGCCGCGACCTGATGATCGCCCCGCCGCCGCACATGGAATCGCCGCAGGATTATGACGTATGCCTGCCCGCGGGCGGCTGGTACGATTACTGGACGGGCAAGGCAGTGGCCGGGACCGGCGGCAAGGGGATCGATGCCGGGGTGGCGGCGGAAGCGCAGCGCGGCAATGGCGGCGGCGAAACCAAGATCACCGAGACGCCCGCGCTCGATCGCCTGCCGGTGTTCGTCCGCGCCGGCGCGATCCTGCCGCGCCAGCCGCTCGTCCAGAGCACGGCCGAGACGCCGAACGGGCCGCTCGAGCTCCACGTCTATCCGGGCGACGATTGCCAGGGGATGCTCTATCTCGACGACGGGCATTCGCTCGACTTCCAGCGCGGGCGCTATCTGCGCCAAACGGTGCGCTGCACCACCGACGCGCAAGGCGGCGTGACGATCAGCTTCGATCGTCGCCAAGGCAGCTATCCGGCATGGTGGAAGACGATCGCGATCGTCGTCCACGGCTGGTCGGGTGCCGCCGCGGCGACGGCATCGGGCAGGGCCTTAGCGTCGAGCGTCGATGAGGCGGCCGGAACGGTCACGGTGGCGATTGCCGACGCCGAGACAAAGGACGGCATCGTCATTCGCCACACCGGCTGACGTACCTCGGCGCGGCAATCGGGGACTTTACGAACAGACGGGCGCGGCGCGTGAGGGTTAGCTGGCCGGCATGTTGGATGCCGACCAGTTCGTTCGGCGCGACGGCCGCTCGGGCGATCTGCCCGCGCTGCTCCGACAGGTCGCGGAGCCGCTGCCGTCCCCCGCCGATGCCGCCGCCTTCGGGGCGCATTTCGACCGCTACGGCGATGCGCGGGTGGTGCTGCTCGGCGAGGCGACGCATGGCAGCTCGCAATTCTACCGTGCCCGCGCGGCGATCAGCCGGCACCTGATCGAGCATCACGGCTTTACGATCGTCGCGGTCGAAGCAGACTGGCCCGATGCCGCGCGGATCGACGATTATGTCCGCCACCAGGCGCCCCGGCCACGCCGCGGCGACGTCTTCGCGCGCTTCCCGACCTGGATGTGGCGCAACCTCGAGCTGCTCGAATTCGCCGACTGGCTGCGCGCGCACAATGCCGATCGTGCGGCCGACGCGCGCGTCTCGTTTCGCGGGCTCGACGTCTATTCGCTGAGCGAGTCGATCCATGCCGTGCTCACCTATCTTGATCGCGTCGATGCCAGCGCGGCGATCGAGGCGCGGCGGCGCTATGGCTGCCTGACGCCGTGGCAGGACGAGCCGAGCGATTATGGCCGCGCCGCGCTGATGGGCGGGCGCAGCAATTGCGAGGAGCGCGCGGTGGCGCAACTGCGCGACTTGCTCGACCGGCGGCTCGATTACATGCGCGACGACGGCGAGGCGTGGTTCGACGCGGTGCAGAATGCGCGGATCGTGCGCGCGGCGGAGCGCTATTACCGCGCGATGTTCGTCAGCTCGGCGGAGAGCTGGAACCTGCGCGACCGGCACATGTTCGGCACGCTCGAAGCGCTGATCGCGCATGAGGGCGACGGCGCCAAGGCGATCGTCTGGGCGCATAACAGCCATATCGGCAACGCCGCGGCGACCGCGATGGGCTGGCAGGGCGAGTTCAACATCGGCGAATTGTGCCGCATGGCGCACGGCGACGAGGCGGTGCTGATCGGCTTCGGCACCGATCACGGCGCGGTGGCGGCGGCGAGCGACTGGGGCGGGTCGATGGAGGTCAAGGCGGTACGGCCGGCGCGGCCCGACAGCTACGAGCACGCCTTCCACCAGACCGGCATCGCGCGATTTTTGGTCGACTGGCGCCACCACGACAAGGCGGAGGTGGCCAAGGCGCTGCGCGAACCGCGGCTCGAACGCGCGATCGGCGTGGTCTATCGGCCCGAGACCGAACGCGCGAGCCACTATTTCGAAGCGGTGATGGCCGAACAGTTCGACGCCTTCGTCTGGTTCGACGAGACCAATGCCGTGACGCCGCTCGGCCCCGAACATGCGCGCGGCGCGCCCGAAATGTGGCCGTTCGGGCTATGAACGTGATCGACCCTCCCGTCGCGGTGACGATCGAGCCCGATGGATTGCCGGGCTTGCTCGGCATTCCGGCGGGGGCGCACGGCCTGGTGATCTTCGCGCATGGCAGCGGCAGCGGGCGGACGAGCCCGCGCAACACCTATGTCGCCGATCGGCTGCGGCGTGCGGGGCTGGCGACGCTGCTGATCGATCTGCTGACGCCCGAGGAAGAGCTGGATAGGCGCAACGTGTTCGACATTCCGCTGCTCGCCTCGCGGTTGCGCGGGGCGGCGGACTGGGCCGGACTGGTGCGATCGGTGCGGCAGTTGACGATCGGCTATTTCGGGGCGAGCACCGGCGGCGGCGCGGCGCTGGCGGCGGCGTCGGTCGCCGACGCGCGGGTGCACGCCGTGGTCTCGCGCGGCGGACGGCCCGATCTTGCCGGGGCGGCGGCGCTGGCGCGCGTGCGCGCGGCGACGCTGCTGATCGTCGGCGAGCGCGACCTGCCGGTGATCGAGCTCAACGAGGCGGCGATGCGCCACCTGACCTGCGAGCGCCGGCTGAGCATCGTGCCGCGCGCGCATCATCTGTTCGAGGAGCCGGGCGCGCTCGACATCGTCGTCGACCTCGCGACGCGCTGGTTCCTCAGCCATTTCGAGGAGAGCGACAATGTTCGGCACGCATCCCGCGTTTCATGATCGTGTCGAGGCCGGGCGGCGGCTGGCGACGGCGCTGGGACATTTGAAGAAGGCGCATCCGCTGGTGCTCGCGCTGCCGCGGGGCGGCGTGCCCGTGGCGGCCGAGGTAGCGCGCGCGCTGGCGGCCGATCTCGACCTGCTGCTGGTGAGGAAGCTCGGCGCGCCGGGGCATCCCGAGCTCGGCATCGGCGCGCTGGTCGATGGGGCCGATCCGCATGTCGTGCTCAACGAAGAGGTCGTACGCCAAGTGCGCCCGAGCCAGGCCTATTTGCGCGAGGAAATGGCGCGGCAGCTCGAAGAGATCGAGCGCCGGCGGCGTGCCTATATGGGGGACGCTGCGCCGATCCCGGTGCGTGGGCGGACGGTGATCGTCGTCGATGACGGGATTGCGACCGGGGGCACGGTCCGCGCCGCGCTGCTCGGGCTGCGCCGTGCGGCGCCGGCGCGGCTGGTGCTCGCGGTGCCCGTCGCGCCGGCCGATACGATCGACGCATTGCAGGACGAGTGCGACGAGATCGTGTGCCTCGCTCAGCCCGACCCGTTCTTCGCCGTCGGCATCCATTACGAGGTTTTCGACCAGACCAGCGACGCCGAGGTCGTCGCGCTGCTCGCCAAGGCGCGCGCCGCTGCGCCGGCCTGATGCGCGTCAGTGCCGGTGGCGAATCAGTACGTCGAACGGCGCATCCTCGATCAGCATGTCGGCGAAGCTGCCGTGGAGCGCGAGCGCCAGCCCTGCGCGCCCGTGGGTGACGGCGACGACGAGATCGGCGGCGAATTCGTTCTGCGCTTCGGTGATGACGTCGAACGGATCGCCGCGGCGGCTGATCGCGTGGACCTTGAAAGCGATGTCGCAGCGGCCGCCGAGCGCGGTGTGGACGATTCGTTCGAGTGCGTCTTGCTGCGCGGCGTCGACGGCATGGTGATCGCCATCGGCGGCGACGAGCTGGCGCATCGTCGGGAAGAAGGCATGGACCGAATAGAGCGTCTCGGCCGAGGCGATCGTGGCGGCGAGGTCGAGGGTTTCGGCGGCAAGCTCGCCCTCGTCGATCGCGGCGACGATGCGGCGGTAAGGGTGACGCGCCGGTTGGCGGACGATCAGCACGGGCATCGTGACGTGGCGGATCAGGCGTTCGACCGCGGTGCCGAACAACTCGTCGGCCCATGTGCTCGCGTGATGGCCGCCGGTGACGATCAGCTCGGCATGGCAATCGGATGCCGATGTCGCGATCGCCTCGGCGGGGCTGCCGGTAGCGACCAGCGACGTGACGGTCTGGATGCAGGGGTGGCGTAGCGCCTGCGCCTCGGCGATCTCGGCGAGCTCCTCGCCCAGGATCGCGCGCTTGCCGGGCGCGAGCGCGGGCGGCGCGACGTGGAGCAGGACGAGCGCCGCGCAATGATCCGAGGCGATCCGGCAGGCGCGGTGGAGCGCGTCGTTGCCGGGCAGCGAAAGATCGGTCGCGGCGAGGATCGTGCGCATCGCCGGCTACCGGCTGGGCTGCGCCAGCGCGTTGATCAGCACCCACAGGTCGGGCGCCGCCCGGATGATCGCCCGTGCGGCGAGAGCCGCCGCGCCGAGGCCGAGCAGCGCGAGGAGCGCTTCAGGCGGCAACGGCACGCGCATGGCAGCTTTCCGAGATCTGGCGAAGTGGCGCGGTGGCGGGAACGGTCATCCGAAGCGGCAGATCGAGCGCGGTGATCGTGCCGCTGCCCGGCGTGCTGCGCCAGTGGCGACGTCCGTGGACGGTGCGCAGCCAGCGGTCGATGCGCGCCAGCCCGCCGGGCCGCCCATTGGCGTGACGGTCGATCGGCCAATCGGGTCGCGCCACGCCGCGACCATTGTCGGCGACGATCAGCCAGGCACGCGTGCCGATGCGCCGCGACCGGATCGTAACGATGCCGCGGCCGGTCAAGGCGCGGCGCGCGTTGAGGACGAGTTCGAGCAGCGCATTCTCGATTCCGCGCGGATCGATCCCCATCGGCAGCGGATCGGGGCAGAGATCGAGCGTGAAATCGACTTGCGCCCCGAGCATGCCGGCGAGCACGGGTTCGAGGTCGGCGACGATCGTGTTGAGATCGAGGCGGCGACGCGACGCCGGATGCTCGCGACCGAGCATTTCGCCGGCAATCTCGCCGCCTTCGTGCGCGGCGCGGTCGATCGCGTGGAGCAGCAGCGCTTCCTGGTCGGAGGCGGCGCGATCCTGCAGCAGGTGGACGCTCGACGCGACGACCGAGAACAGGTTGCGCAAGTCGTGAACACGGTCCTGCACGTCGGTTTCGTGCGGGGTGGAGAGGGTCATGGCGATTCCTTTCGCCCGCCATTTCACTAAGCGTGCGCGCGATCGCCTATTGGGAATTTTCCCGAGAGGAAGGTCTAACTTTCGCGCTGCGGCGGCGAAGGCGACAACAAGCGGTCGTCGGGTAGCGAAGCAAGCTCGCGCCTGGCCTTTTCGAGCAGATCGACCAGGATCTTACGTTGCACGGGATCGTCGCACGTCGCCAACGCACGTTCGAACCGCTTGATATTCTGTCGCAACACGAAATTGCGCATCGATCGGCATCTCCCGCTTGCCGTCGACCCGATTTGGTACGCATGTTTTCTTATTGACGGCGAAGCGTACCACAAAAATACCATCGGGAAAACCATAGTGCCTTAAAAGTGGCTGATTCCGTCTTGGATTGAGCCCATCGGCTCGCTGATCGCCGCGGCATAGGTAGTCATCCCGATTCACGCGTCGAAATCGGCGAGATAGGCGAGGGGTGCGGATGCAGGAGGCACTCATGAACCACCTCGCTGACGATCGAACGGATCCGGTTTCCATGTGGCTGGCGCTCGCGACCAACGCCGGCCAGACATGGCTGGCGCCGCTGATCGTCGGCACCTGCTGTTGGAATGCGCTGCACGATTCGTGGTTGCCGATACAGCCCGAACGATGCCGTTATCGCGATCCAGCCGACGTGCCGCCACTGCTCGCTCCCTTGCCGAGGGCGGAGGAGATCGGCGCCCTTGCCTGACGGCGTCCTGCACCCGCATCTGTTTCTGCATCCAAGCGCCGCACCGCTGACCGAATTCGGCGAGAGGCCGCTTCGGCGGGAGAGTTGTCATGATCGAAGCTGGCTCGAACATCGATATGCCGGGCCACCTGATCGTGATTGCCAATCCCGATCCCGACAGCTTCGATCGGGCTCTTGCCGATGCCTATGCCGAAGCGGTTGCCGACTGCGGGCAGCGGGCGGAACTGCGCGATCTCAACGCGCTCGGCTTCGATCCCGTGCTCAAGGCGGAAGAGCGGCCCGGCGTGGCCACGATGACGCCGGCACCCGACGTGCAGCGCGAGATTGACAAGCTCGCCGCCTGTGCGGTGCTGGTGCTGGTCTATCCGATCTGGTTCGGCGGGCCGCCGGCGATCATGAAGGGCTATGTCGATCGCGTGCTCGGCGCGGGATACGGGTTTCGCGAATTCCGCGATGCCGCGGGGCAATCCTTTCTACGCGGCAAGCGGCTGGTTTCGATCACCACCTCCGGCATGTCGATCCCGTGGCTGAGCGAGCGCGGGCAGGCGATGGCGCTGCGTGAAGGCTTCGACCTCTATCTCGAACGCGGCTTCGGGATGCGCGATAGCCAGCATGTCGCGATCGACAATGTCGTGCCGCACCTGAGCCCGGTCTATGCCGCCGAGCAGGTCGCGCGCGTCCACGAGGCTGCGCGGCACGCTTGCGCGACCGCGCTCGACGATCGCCGCGCCAGGGTGCGCTTCGGCTGAGGGGCGCGATCAAGCTCCGGCTGGGCTCGTTCCCCGTTTGGCCCATTCGAGCGCACCGAGCAGCACCGCCGCGACGACTGCCACGATCGCGAGATCGGCGAGGCCCAGCGGCGCGAATTGGAGCAATCGCTGCACGCCGGTCGAGCCGAGGATGACCGCCGAGACGGCCGCGATGCTGGCAAGGACGTAGCGGAAGGCGATGTTGTGCCGGAAAACCGCGTCGGCGAGCGATCGGCTGAAGGCGCGGTTGACCAGCACGAGGACGAGGATGGCGGCCACCAGCGCGAAGAAGATCAGCGCGCGGATGTGCTCGGCGGGCATTCCGCGCGCGATCGCCCCCAGATAGAGCGCCGCGAGCAGCACGAAGGCGATGCCGCCCTGCATCACGCTGCCGACGATCATCGGCGTGGAGAATAGCGGTTGATCGGCTCGGCGCGGCGGGCGCTGCATGATCCCGTCCTCCTCGGCTTCGGCCTCGAACACCAAGGCGCAGACCGGATCGATGACCATTTCGAGCAAGGCGATCTGGACGGGGCCGAACAGGATCGGCAGCCCGGCGACGAGCGGCAGCAGCGCCAGGCCGGCGATCGGCACATGGACGCTGAAGATGAACCCCATCGCCTTGCGCAGATTGTCGTAGATTCGCCGCCCGAGCCGGATCGCCGCGACGATCGCGCCGAAATCGTCGTCGACCAGCACAATCGATGCCGCCTCGCGTGCGACGTCGGTGCCGCGCTTGCCCATCGCGATGCCGATATTGGCCGATTTGAGAGCCGGCGCGTCGTTGACGCCGTCGCCGGTCATCGCAACGATCTCGCCTGCCGCCTTCAGGGCGGTGACGATGCGCAGCTTTTGGGCAGGCATCGTGCGCGCGCAGACGCTGACGGTGCGCAGCCGCTCGGCGAGGGCGGCGTCGCTCAGCGTGTCGATCTCGGTGCCGGTCAGCACGTCGCCGGCGGCGAGGCCGGCCTGCGCCGCAATCGCGTGTGCCGTAGCGGGCAGGTCGCCGGTAATCATCATGACGCGGACCCCGGCGGTGCGGCACTGCGCGACCGCGGCCGGGACGTCAGGGCGCAGCGGATCGGACAGGCCGATCAGCCCGAGCAAGTCGAAAGCGTGTTGCTGCTGGTCTTCGCCGAGGCGATCGGCTTCGCTGTGTGCGCGCGCAACGCCGATGACACGCTCGCCGCGTTCGGCCATCGCGTGCGCCGCCCGCTCCATTGCGGCGCGGTCTGGATCGGCGAGGCGGCACAGGCGCGCGACCGCCTCGGGCGCGCCCTTGGCTGCGATGACGAGCCGGTCGTGGTCGCCGCTGCGCCAGGCGTTGGACATTGCGAGCAGATCGGGGCTCAGCGGGTAGGCGCGGTGGAGTTGCCAACCGTATCGAGCGGCTGCGCCGCGCGTCGCGCGGGCTTCGTGGAGGGCGATTTCCATCGGATCGGTCGGCCGCACGGCGCTGGCCAGCGCGCCGATATCGAGCAGGGCCAGGAAATCGTCGCCGGCCGCTGCCGCCGGACTGATGTCGGCGCCCGGACGCCATAGCTCGGCAACCGCCATGTGATTGAAGGTCAGGGTGCCGGTCTTGT
>JBQCHO010000028.1:0-25726 GCA_051954635.1 Sphingomonas sp.
CCGGGAAGCGGTTGCGGATGACCTCGGCTTCCTTGCCCATGCAGCCGGTGACGATCACGCGGCCATTCTCGGCGATCGCCTCGCCGATCGCCTCCAGGCTCTCCTCCTTCGCGGAATCGAGAAAGCCGCAGGTGTTGACCAGCACGACGTCGGCGCCGGCATAGTCGGGCGACATCTGATAGCCGTCGGAACGGAGCTGGGTAAGGATGCGCTCGCTGTCGACCAAATTCTTGGGACAGCCGAGCGAGACCATGCCCACTTTGGGCGGAGAGGGAAGTTGCGTTGCCATGGGAATGCGCGCGGATATAACGCTTGCGCTCCCGTTTTCCTAGGTGTGTCGCATGACCGGCTTTGTCCTTGTTCCGCATCGCGATTTTCCCAGCGCCGCGATCCGGACGATCGAGGTCGATGCGAGTCGCGGCGCGGGCGGGCGGCTCGTGCTCGATTATCGTGCGATCGGCGACATCGAGCAGGTCGCCTGGCCGCACTGGAAGGGCGTCGAGCCGGCCGACGGCCTGTGGGAGCATAGCTGCTTCGAGGCGTTCGTCCGCGCCGAGGGCGCCACGGGCTATGCCGAGCTCAATTTCACCACCTCGGGGCAATGGGCGGCGTATACGTTCAGCGGTTATCGGAAGGGCATGCGGCCGATCGACGACGTGCTGATCGGCGGCGGGCGGACCTTTCGTGACGACATGATCGACATCCGCCGCACCATCGAGCTGCCCGATTGGGCGGACGCGGCGACGTGGCAGGTCGGGTTCTCGGCGGTGATCGAGACGCTCGACGGCGAGAAATCGTTCTGGGCGCTGGCGCATCCCGACGGGGCGCCCGACTTTCACCACGACATTTGCTTTGCCGCCACGCTTGAGGCACCGACGCGGGCATGAATTTCGGTATCGACCGGCTACTCGCCGATCCCGCCCTGCGCGCGCCGCTCGAAGGCAAGCGCGTCGCCCTGCTCGCGCACCCCGCCTCGGTGACGGCGGACCTGACGCATTCGCTCGACGCACTGATGGCGGCGGGGCTGAACGTCACCGCGGTGTTCGGGCCGCAGCACGGCGTGCGCGGCGACCTCCAGGACAATATGATGGAGTCGCCCGATTACACCGACCCGACCTACGGGATGCCGGTGTTCAGTCTATATGGCGAGGTGCGGCGGCCGCGCGGGCAGTGGATGGGCACGTTCGACGTGATGCTGATCGACCTGCAGGACCTCGGCACGCGCATCTACACCTTTATCACGACGCTGCGCTACGTGCTCGAAGCCGCGGCCGAGCACGGCAAGAGCGTGTGGGTGCTCGATCGCCCCAATCCCGTCGGGCGGCCGATCGAGGGACTGACGCTGCGTCCAGGCTGGGAGAGCTTCGTCGGCGCGGGGCCGATGCCGATGCGCCACGGGATGACGATGGGCGAGCTCGGACACTGGTTCGTCGACACGCTCGGGCTCGATATCGACTATCGCGTGATCGAGATGGAGGGCTGGGCGCCCGACGCCGCGCCGGGCTTCGGCTGGCCCGAGGGGGAGCGGATCTGGATCAACCCGAGCCCCAACGCGCCCAACCTCAACATGGCGCGGGCCTATGCCGGCACGGTGATGCTCGAAGGCACGACGCTGTCCGAAGGGCGCGGCACGACGCGGCCGCTCGAATTGTTCGGTGCGCCCGATATCGACGCGCGCGCGGTGCTCGGCGAGATGGAGCGGCTCGCGCCCGACTGGCTCGAGGGCTGTGCTTTACGCGACATCTGGTTCCAGCCGACCTTCCACAAGAATGCCGGCCAGCTCTGCAACGGGCTCCACATCCACGCCGAGGCGCCGCTTTACGACCATGCGGCGTTCAAGCCGTGGCGGCTGCAGGCGCTCGCGTTCAAGGCGATCCGCGCGTTGTACCCGGATTACCCGCTGTGGCGCGATTTCCCTTACGAATACGAGTTCGGCAAGCTCGCGATCGACGTCATCAACGGTAGCCCTGAGCTGCGCGAATGGGTCGACGATGCGGCGGCGACGCCGGGCGACCTCGATCAGGCGGCGCGCGCCGACGAGGCCGCCTGGGCGGACACGCGGGCGCGCTACCTGATTTACTGAGCGGTCAGGATTTCGCGGTCGTCTTGCGCGCGGCCGGTTTCTTCGCGGCGGTCGTGCGCTTGGCGGCGGGTTTCTTCGCGGCGGCCGGTTTCTTGGCCGCGGCGGTCTTGGCGGCCGTGGTCTTGGGCGCAGCGGGCTTCTTCGCCGCGGGCTTCTTGGCCAGCACCTTGGGCGCGGCGACGGCAGCGGCAGCACCCGCGGCGACGGCAGCGCCGACCGCGGCGGACTTGCCCTTGTTCGCCTTGACCGAGGCGACCGCGGACTTGGCGGTCTTGGTCACCGATTTGGCCGCCTTGCTCGCGGTCTTGCTCGCGCTCTTGGCGGCGGCACTGGCCGCCTTCTTGACGCGTTCGGTGGTGGTTTCGGGTTTGGCCGGCGGGGCCTTGGCATGGGGCATGGCGGACTCCGGAATGTGCGACACGGGTCATTACTCCTGCAAACTGGGGTAACAACCGGAACGGGGCCGCAATGTTCCGTCAGCCGCCGATCACACCTTCCGCGTCAGCTGCCGCATGGCGTCGTCGAGGCCGGTGAGGGTCAGCGGGTACATGCGGTCGGTCATCAGCTCGCGGATCAGGCGGACCGATTGCGAATAGCCCCATTGCGCCTCCGGCACCGGGTTGAGCCACACCGCGGCGGGATAAGTATCGGTCAGCCTGTCCAGCCACACCGCGCCGGCTTCCTCGTTCATATGCTCGACCGAGCCGCCGGGATGGGTGATCTCATACGGGCTCATCGAGGCGTCGCCGACCAGCACCAATTTGTAGTCGTGGCCGTATTTGTGGAGCACGTCCCACATCGGCGTGCGTTCGGTGAAGCGCCGGCGATTGTCCTTCCACACGCCTTCATAGGGGCAATTGTGGAAATAGAAGAATTCGAGGTTCTTGAACTCGGTCGTCGCGGCGGAAAACAGCTCCTCGCAGAGCTTGACGAATGGGTCCATCGAGCCGCCGACGTCGAGGAACAGCAGCAGCTTTACGGCATTGTGCCGCTCGGGCCGCATGCGGATGTCGAGCCAGCCCTGGCGCGCGGTGCCCTCGATCGTGGCATCAAGGTCGAGCTCGTCGGCGGCGCCTTCACGGGCGAAGCGGCGCAGGCGGCGCAGGGCGAGCTTGATGTTGCGGGTGCCGAGCTCGCGGGTGCTGTCGAGGTTGCGGAATTCGCGCTGGTCCCACACCTTGAGCGCGCGCTTGTGGACGCTCTCGCCGCCGATGCGGACGCCCTCGGGATTGTAGCCCGAATTGCCGAACGGGCTGGTGCCGCCGGTGCCGATCCACTTGTTGCCGCCCTGGTGGCGACCCTGCTGTTCGGCGAGGCGCTGTTTGAGCGTCTCCATGATCTCGTCCCACGAGCCGAGCGATTGGATCTGCTCCATCTCCTCGGGCGTGAGGAACTTCTCGGCGACGGCGCGCAGCCAGTCTTCGGGGATGTCGGCGGCCTGCGTGCCGTAGGTGGTGGCGATCCCCTTGAACACCTTGGCGAAGACCTGGTCGAAGCGATCGAGCAGGCCTTCGTCTTTCACGTAGGTCGCGCGGGCGAGATAGTAGAAATCCTCCGGCGTGCGGGCGATCACCTCACGGTCGAGCGCTTCGAGCAGCGTGAGATGCTCCTTGAGGCTCGCCGGAATGCCGGCGGCGCGGAGTTCGTCGAGGAAGTCGAGCAGCATCGAGTTTCGGTCCTACGGTGCCACCCGACGATACAACCACCATTCGGTGCCGGACAGCCCCTCCGCGCGGCGGGAGGCGACGAGGCGGTAGGTGCCGCAGCACAGGCGTTGGATCGGCGATAGGGCAGTCGGATGGTCACTGTCGAGAAGCAGGAACGGGGCGGGCCCGCAGCTCGTGCCGGCGATGCGGAGCGGGTAATGCGTCGCGCGGGCGGCCCACTCCACGACGGGCGCAAGGCGCTGATCGGGCAGCATCAGCAGCGTGCCGCGGGGGGCCAGACGCTGTATCGCTGCAATCGCGAGCGCAGGGTCGGCGCGCCGATTGGCGATGATCGTCGCGTCCAGCTTTGCCGAGCCGATCACGAATAGCGCGACCGGTATGAGAGCGAGCCAGCGCTGCCGTCCAGTGCCGAGGACGTCGGCGGCGAGCAGCAGCAGCGCCGCCGCCGCCGGCAAATGGTAACGCGGGATGCCGACATTGCCGAAGCGGCACAGGGCATAGGCGATCGGGCAAGCGAGGATGAGCAGCGCGTAGAGCACGGCGCGGTGATCGTGTCGGCGCAGGACCAGGAGCAGGGCCGCGCCGGCGAGGCCGAACACTGCGGGCCAGGCGTCGAGCGAGGCGGTGCCGAGCGTCCATCGCGCCGCACCCGCGACTCCGTCGATCCACTCGCCCCGGCTGAACGGCTGATAGCTGCCGATCGCGAAACCGTGCGGCGATGCACGCGCGGCGAGCAGCATGACGAGGAGCACCGCTGCGGCAGCAGCGAGGGCAGGGCCCAGCGCCCGCAGGACAGCGAGGAAGGCAGCGTTAAAGCCCCGCCGCCGCCATAGGGTGATCCCGGCCCAGGCGGTCATCGCAACGAGCGGCGCGATCATCAGCGCTTGCGACAACGTGCCGAGCAGTGACATCAAGGCGAGACCGATCCACGGAGCGGGGGCGTCGTCGTCGAGCCAGCGATCGACGAGCACCAGCATTGCCAGCGCGGCGGCGATCATCGGCGCGTAGCCGCGCGCTTCGCTGCCATAGGTGACGAGGATCGGCGAGATCGCGAAGGCGAGCGCGGCGATCAGCCCGCCGGCGGCGCTTCGCCGGGCGCAGAAGGCGGCGGCGAGCGGGATGGCGAGGGTGCCGGTCGCGATCGAGAGCCCGCGTTGCAGCAGCGGCGGTGCGTTCGCCCCGACGAGTTGCAGCCACAGCGTGTTGAGGATGTGGTTGTTGTCGTGGTTGACCCGCCAGATCACGCCGATCGGCGTCGCAGCCTCCTGCGCGAAGGTCGCCGACCATGCCTCGTCTAGCCACAGCCCGCCGCGCGCCGCCAACAGGCGCAGCACGAACCCGACCAACGTCAGCGCGGCGACCGCGAGCCAAACCGCCCTCCGTTCGTGCTGAGCTTGTCGAAGCACGATTAGCGCTTCGCTTTGGGCAATCGCCCTTCGACAGGCTCAGGGCGAACGGAAAAGATCACTGGGCTACCGGCACCACCGGCATCTCGATCGCGCTGGCGTGCGCGGGATCGTGGAACACGCTGATTGTCGCCTTCTTATAGTCTGCCGGCTTGGCGTCGAAGATGTTGGGGACGTAGGTCTGCGGATTGCGGTCGTAGAGCGGGAACCAGCTCGACTGGATTTGCACCATGATGCGGTGGCCGGGTTGAAAGACGTGGTTCACGTTGGGCAGCGCGAACTTGTAGGCAAGCGGGGTGTTGGGCGTGATCGGCTGCGGGGTCGAATAGCCGTTGCGATAACGCCCGCGAAAAATGTCCATCGCGACGCCGAGTTGATAGCCGCCCATTTCCTTCTTTTCGGGATATTCGCCCGGGTAGACGTCGATCAGCTTGACGACGAAATCGCCGTCGGTGCCGGTCGTCGCGGCGATCAGATTGACCATCGGCGCGCCCGACACCGCCACGGGCTTGTCGAGCGGCGCGGTCTCGTAGGTCAGCACGTCGGTGCGGTCGGAGAAGGGACGCTGGTCGTCGACCAGCCATTGGTGCCAGGTCGATCCCTCGGCATAGGTCGAGACGATCGGGCGGATGCGGTAGGGCACGGGCTTGGCCGGATCCGAGATGTAGCTATCCGCCGCGCCTTCGGTCGGCACCTGGAAAGCGAGACCAGAATCGCTCTGCAGGTAAAGCGGCGTCATCGCGCTCGCGCAGCCGGTGGCGCAGGCGACGGGCCAATGGTCGAGCTTCTGCCAGGTGTCGCTGCCGGTCTGATAAGCGAGCACCGGGGGCAGATCGGCGGCGGGCGCGCCGGGCTTCAACTGCGCGTCGAGGAACGGTAGCAGCACCTTTTCGCGGAACCAGCGCGCGGTGTCCGAATGGAAATCGAGCGGGCCGAGATGCTCACCATTGCCCGCCCATTGGCCGTGATACCACGGGCCAAGCACGAGGTGATCGAGGTTGTTGGTGTCGTGCGGCTTGGTCGCCTCATAGGCCGCGACGGCGCCATACATGTCCTCCTGATCCCATTGCCCGGCGATCCACAGCGTCGGCACGGTCTGCGGTTGCTTGGCAAGGATATCCTCGAGCGCCTGGGCCTTCCAATAGTCGTCATAGGCGGGATGATCGTGGAGTTTGTTGACGAAACCGAGCTGATTGAGCCCGCGGCTCTTGACGAAACCGCTCGCCGATCCTGCCTTCAGGAAGGTGTCGTAATCGTCATAGGTGTCGCGCCAGACGTCGCCAGCCGAGCCCTTCACCGAATCCTGGCCGTAATAATAATCGTAGCCGATCAGCCGGAACGCGCCGCCGTGGAAGTCGTCGTCGCCCATCCACGTGTTGATGACGGGATCGGCGGGCACCGCGGCCTTCAAGGCGGGGTGCGGATCGACCAGCGCCATCGCCACCATCATGCCGTCGTAACTGGTGCCGATCATGCCGACGCGGCCGTTCGACTCCTTCACGTTCTTCACCAGCCAGTCGATCGTGTCATAGGCATCGGTCGAGTGATCGACCTTGGTGGGATTGTCGGGGCCGCGCAGGGGCCGCTCGTTCACATAGTCGCCGCCCGAACCGTATTTGCCGCGCACGTCCTGATAAACGCGGATATAGCCGTGATCGAGGAACATCGCGTCCGACGGGCGCACCGCCATGTCGGCGAACGGCACGTCGTCCTTGACGGCACCTTCGGCGTTATAGGGTGTACGTTCGAGGAGGATCGGGGCGTCGGCGGTGCCCTTCTTCATGATGATGACGGTGTGGAGCTTCACTCCGTCGCGCATCGGGATGTCGACGACGCGGCGGACATAGTTGAAATTCTGATCGGCGGGAGTGAAGTGTTTCGGCATGTCGGCCGGAAAACTCTGGGCGACCGCCGGTCCTGCCAGCGTCGCAGCAACCGCCGCGATTGCGACGCCCCAACCGATTTTACGCATCAATTCCTCCCGCTTCTCTGCAGTCTGACTGCCACAAGCGTGGCAGGGCGAACAGACGCAAAGTAGCGGTCGGGGAAGCGGCTCAGCCGTTCGGGTCGTGCCAGCTCGGCGCGTAAGCGTCGATCAGGGCGCCGACATAATCGGGGTTGCGGCCGGTCAATTCAGGCGCGGCTTGCGCACGGGCGACCGCGCGCGGCGCATCGTCGGCGGGCGTGCCGTAGATGAAGCCGTAGATCGGGTAGGTCGAGCTGCCGAGGCCGTCCATGTCCTTGTACCAGACGCGGACCTCGCTCCAGTCGTTGTCGGGCGAGACGTCGAACAATGTCACGTCCTGTTCGGCATGGCCGCGCTCGCCGTTGATCTTCGACCAATTGGCCTGGGTGATGAGCGCGACGCGGCTATCAACGATGCGGCTGATCACACCGACATGGCCGAGCGGCAGGCGGCTGGTCTTGGCGAAGACGATGACAGCGCCGATGCGGGGCTCGTGCCCGCGCTGATATTTGCCGTCGGCCTGGCCCCACCAGGTCCAGGCATCGCCGTAGATCTGGATGCCCGACGCCGCCCGCGCGAACGGCACGCACTGACCGACATAGTCGAGCAGCGACGCCGCCTGCGTCGGGGCGGATACCATGGCCGCACACATCGCGGCGAGATGAAGCGCGGGGAACTTCATGCCCGCCAAGGTGACGAGCGGTCCCAAAAAAGTGGTTAGAGAAGATGGTTAATTTCGGCCGGACCGGCATTTTGTTGCCGAACCGTGCCGAAAGTGCGGTCAATTCTTGCCGCTTTGCCGCCGCGCAAGGAACGCCAGGCGTTCAAACAACATCACGTCGGCCTCGTTCTTGAGCAGCGCGCCGTGCAGGGGAGGGATCGCCTTGGCGGGATCGCGGTTCTGCAGGACGTCGAGCCGCATGTCCTCGTGGAGCAGCAGCTTGAGCCAATCGATCAGCTCGCTGGTCGATGGCTTCTTCTTGAGGCCGGGTACCTCGCGGACCTCGTAGAAAATGTCCATCGCGCGGCTGACGAGGATTTTCTGGATGCCGGGGAAATGTACGTCGACGATGGCCTGCATCGTGTCGCGATCGGGGAATTTGATATAGTGGAAGAAGCAACGGCGCAGGAACGCATCTGGCAGCTCCTTCTCGTTGTTCGAGGTGATGACGACGATCGGGCGCTCCTTGGCCTTCACCGTCTCGCCGGTTTCGTAGACGTGGAATTCCATCCGATCGAGCTCCTGCAGGAGGTCGTTGGGGAATTCGATGTCGGCCTTGTCGATCTCGTCGATCAGCAGGACGGGCGGCTCGGGCGCGGTGAACGCCTCCCAGAGCTTTCCCTTGCGGATATAGTTCGAGATGTCGTGGACGCGGGGGTCACCGAGTTGGCCGTCACGCAGCCGCGCGACCGCATCATATTCGTAGAGGCCTTGATGCGCCTTGGTCGTCGACTTGACGTTCCATTCAATTAAGGGTGCGCCGACTGCGGTTGCGATTTCCTGTGCCAGCACGGTCTTGCCGGTGCCAGGCTCGCCCTTGACGAGCAACGGCCGGCGCAGCGTGACCGCGGCGTTGACCGCGACTTTCAGATCGTCGGTCGCGACGTAACTGGAGGTGCCCTCGAAGCGCTGCATCTGCCGTCCCGATCGTTTCGAATATCGGGTTTGGGCATAGGGGCTTTGCCGGCCCCTGTGCAAGCGGGCGTTACTGGTCGTCGCGGGCGCTGCGGCGGGCGTCGAGCAGATCCCATAGCGCGCGATGCTGCGCGAGCACTTGCTGCGCGCCGAAGGTCATCGCGCGCTCGGTCGCTGGTGACGTGGCCAGCGCGGCGATTAGCGAGACGGTGTCGGCGTCGAGCGGCAGCCCGAGCCAGGCGGGCAGGACGCCGAGGCGGAGCGCAGCGGCGTCGAGCATCGTGCGGACCGCGCGCCAATCGATGATCAGCGCGACGGCGCCACCGATCGCGCAGCCGACTCGATCGGACTGGGCGAGCATGTCGAGCGCGTGGCGCTGCGCGGCGATCGCCGCCTCGGTCTCGGCCTGGCCGGGCGTCGACGGGAGCGGGCCGGCGGCGGCGGTAAGTTGCGCGAGATAGGCGCGTTCCGAGGTGAAGGCGATCGCGGCTTCGGTCAGCCAGGCCGCGGCGACAGGATCCGCATTGGCGGCAGCGGCGTGATCGACCGCGCCGGGATGCCGGCCGTGGAGCATGCAGAAGCCGTGAATCGCATCGGCGACGTCGCGCATCGATGCGGTCGGCTGCGACAAGGCGCGCGCTACCGGGTGCGCGGCGGTGCCGTCGGCGGCGACCAACGCGGCGATCGTGCCCCAGCTACCGTCGAGATGTGAGGCCTGTGCCATGCCGAACGCCATCGTCTTTCGCTATGCTCCGTTGGATGGGGCGGCCTTGCCGCCGGGCTCCTTCGGCTTGTCGGCGCTTTTCTATACCGAAGCGCGTAAAGACGTGGTGAAGGCGTCGTTAAGCCCGTTTCAATCGGGGTTAACGGCCTCGTCGCCGATCAGGATCGCCGCCACGCCGTCGGGCGCGACGCCGCGGCGCATCAGGCTGAGGCCGATGCGAATCGGGCGGCTGCCGGCGCGGTTGACCGGCATCATCGCGGAGACGCCGCGCGGCTTTCCATCGGCGATCACCGCCTCGATCGCCTCGGCGACCGCAACCCGCGAGCCAACTTCGAGCAATGTTACGAAGCGGACCGAGGCGAGCGCGTCAATCGAGATTCCGGTCAGCCCGGCGAGCGAGGGCGTCGGCGATTCGAGATAGCCGCGCAGGTTGATGCGCGCTGCCGCAGCGTCCTCGACCGCTTCCAGCGCCTGATCGAGCGCACGGACGTGACCCGCGGCGTCCTTGATCTCCTCTTCGAGGGTGACGTCGTGTGCGAACAGCGCAGCGCCGGGTCCCCAGGGCTGAACGTTGACCGACAGGCGCCGGCCGGGGCGGCGCGACGAGGCGATTTCGACCGTCTCGGCCGTGCCGCGGAGGATCACGCGCTCAGTGGTCTCGATCAGGAAATCGGTGACCGGACCCGGGGCGAGGCGGCCAAGCGTCAGGCCGGGTGCGGTTTCCGCGTCGAAATAGCGCCGTGCCGCGGCGCTCATGTGGTTGATCGTCAGTGTCTCGTCGACGATCAGGACGATGTCGCCGATCTCCTCGAGCAGCGCCGCGCCCATATCGTCGACGCTGCGCGCGGGCGCGCACATCGCCTCCATCAACTCGACCGAGGTAAGCGCGAGCCGGGCGCGGCCACGGTGGAGGATATAGACCGGCGCGCGGGCGGCGCGCTCTTGCCACAGGCCGAACTGGCGGACGAGGGTGGAGGCGGTGACGGTCTGCGTCTCGCCGGCGGCGGGGTGAGTGTGCTGCGTCATGCGCGGATCGTGCGTCCGACGACCCTTCCGACTCAATCGGAGCTTGGCCCGGTTTGGCGGAATCCGCGCGATTTTGGGGTGATTGCCGCCGTTCCGGATCAATCGAACGACGTTTCGGTGGCCTGATGCGTGTTTTCTACGCGGAAATTGCGCATCGGACGTGAGACCGGCGCCTAAAGCAGCGGCAAGGTGGGTGCCGCTACAACCATGTCAGTCAGTCCGAGGCTCCCGGTCCCTACAGCCTCCGACCGCTATCTCTCCCATGGTCCAGCGGAGAGGCGACGCCCCGGTGAGAGACTGGTCCTCTCTCACCGGGGCCTTTCGCTTACTGGTCGAGGAACGAGCGCATCTTGCGGCTGCGGCTCGGATGCTTGAGCTTCCTGAGCGCCTTGGCCTCGATCTGACGGATGCGTTCGCGCGTGACCGAGAACTGCTGGCCGACTTCCTCGAGCGTGTGATCGGTGTTCATGCCGATCCCGAAGCGCATGCGCAGCACACGTTCCTCGCGCGGCGTAAGCGACGCCAACACGCGCGTCACGGTTTCCTTGAGGTTCGCCTGGATCGCGGCATCGACCGGAATGATCGCGTTCTTGTCCTCGATGAAATCGCCGAGGTGCGAATCCTCCTCGTCGCCGATCGGCGTTTCGAGGCTGATCGGCTCCTTGGCGATCTTCATCACCTTGCGGACCTTTTCGAGCGGCATGCTCAGGCGCTCGGCCATTTCCTCGGGCGTGGGCTCGCGGCCCTGCTCGTGGAGGAACTGGCGGCTGGTGCGGACCAGCTTGTTGATCGTCTCGATCATGTGGACCGGGATGCGGATCGTGCGCGCCTGATCGGCGATCGAGCGGGTGATCGCCTGGCGGATCCACCAGGTCGCATAGGTCGAGAACTTGTAGCCGCGGCGATATTCGAACTTATCGACCGCCTTCATCAGGCCGATATTGCCCTCCTGGATCAGATCCAGAAATTGCAGCCCGCGATTGGTGTATTTTTTGGCGATCGAGATCACCAGCCGCAGGTTCGCCTCGACCATTTCCTTCTTGGCGATGCGCGCCTCGCGCTCGCCCTTCTGGACCATGTTGACGATGCGGCGGAACTCGGTGAGCGCCATGCCGGTCTGCTGCGAAATCTCGGCGATCTCGGTGCGGATGCGATCGACCGCGCCGGCTTCGTTTGCCGCGAAGGCAGCCCACTTCTTGTCGAGACCCTTGACCGTATCGAGCCACGTCTCGTCGAGCTCCGAGCCGATATAGCGGTCGAGGAAATCCTTGCGGTTGACCTTGTGGCGCTCGGCAAGGCGCAGCATCTGGCCGCCCAACGCGGTCAGCCGCCGGTTGAAGCTGTAGAGCTGATCGACGAGATATTCGATCTTGGCGTTGTGGAACTGGACGCTCTCGACCTCGGCCGTGAGCTCCTCGCGCAGCTTCTGATATTTGCGTTCCTCGGCACCCGACAGCTCGTTGCCCGCCGCCAGCGCGTCGAGCCGGGCGTTCTGCATCTTCGAGAATTTCTTGAAGATCGCGGTGATGTTGGCGAACTTCTCGAGGGCTTGCGGCTTGAGCTGCTCCTCCATCTGCGCAAGGCTGAGGGTATTGTCTTCCTCATCGTCGTCGGCTGGCCGCTTGGCGCGGCGCTCGGTCATCGATTCCTCGTCATCCTCGTCGTTGGAGGTGTCGTCCTCGACATCGTCCTCCTCCTTGTAGGAGGGGCCGGCGGTCTTTTCCGAAATCTCGCCATTGCCGTCGCCGTCCTCGTCGTCGGAGAGGCTTTCGGGGGCGGGATCCTTGGTCAGCATCGCATCGAGATCGAGAATCTCGCGCAGCTGCATCTCGCCGGCGTTCAAGGCGTTCGACCAGTCGATGATCGCGTTGAAGGTGATCGGCGATTCGCACAGCCCGAAGATCATCGTGTCGCGGCCGGCCTCGATCCGCTTGGCGATCGCGATCTCACCCTCGCGGCTGAGCAGCTCGACCGCGCCCATCTCGCGCAGGTACATGCGCACCGGATCGTCGGTGCGATCGACGGTTTCCTTCTTCTTGGGCGCTTCGGGCGGGGCAGGGGAGCCGTCGCCGGCATCGACCGGCTCGTTATCGTCATCGTCGCTATTGTCCGAGGACTCGCCGTCTTCCCCGGCTTCCTCGTTCTCGACGATGTTGATGCCCATCTCGTTGATCGCAGACATCGCGTCTTCGAGCTGGTCCGAGGTCATCTGGTCCTGCGGCAGCGCTTCATTGAGCTCGTCATAAGTGATGTAGCCACGCTTTTTCGCCCGCGCGAACAGCTTCTTGATCGACGCATCGTTGAGATCGATCAGCGGCGCGTCGCCCGTTTCGGTGGTTTCGGCCGCGTCCGCCGTATTCGTCTTCGCCATCAATTGCCCTCAAGCATCAAGAGTTTCGTCGTCTTCGTCCGCCAGCACCAGATTTGCAAGCCGGTGGCGCAATGCCGCCTGCTCACGCACCAACGCATTCTGGCGGGCAAAGGCTTCCTCCGACGTATCCGCCTGCAATGCCGCGGTCGCGTCGGCCAGAGCCTGGTCCACCTCCGGGCCTGCAATCAGCACCGCGATCGCCTCGTTCAGATCGGCCGCGGCGCGCGAGGCGTCGGCGGTCTTCTGCGTGAACGAGAAGGGCAGGGTGTCGGCCCTCAGCAAATCGCTGGCCACTGAGTCAAATCCGGACCGTGCCAATATGGTAAGCACATGCCCACTATCAAGCGCCTGTTCTTCGAGCGCGAGATCGACCACCGCCTCGAACAGACGCCCAAGCGCGCCGCCGGCCATGCGGAGCGAGCCGAGCACCTCGACATGCCGCGCGATTTCAGCCGGATGGCGGATCAGCCCGGCCAGCACCGCCTTGGCGAGAACGGGATCGATCCCCGCGGCGCGAAACGCCTTCGCCTCGGCAGTGACGGGGGGCAGGGGTGGGACCCACTTGCCATTCTTGCGCAGACCGGACTGAAACGAGCGCGTGCCGCCGCCGAATTGCCGGCGCGGGGGGGTGAACTGCTCGTCGAAGCGGCGACGGAATTCGGTGAGATATTCGTGGCGGACGTTGCGATCCTCGACCGCCTCGGCGCGCTCGGTGAGCCGCTGGCGCAGCCCCGCACGCTGCTCGGGGGTGTCGAGCGGCTCGGCGGCGAGCTCGTGCGCCCATAGCCGATCGGCGAGCGGCTGCGCGTCGCGCAGCAGTGCCTCCAGCGCTTGAACCCCGCGCTGGCGCACCAGATCGTCGGGATCAAGCCCGTCGGGCAGCGTCACGAACGCCAGGCTCCGCCCGGGAACGAGCATCGGCAGCGCACGCCCGGCGGCACGGATTGCCGCCTTCTGTCCCGCCGCGTCGCCGTCGAAGCACAGGATCGGCACGTCGCTCAGCCGCCACAGCCGTTCGAGCTGCCCTTCGGTCAGCGCGGTGCCGAGCGGCGCGACCGCCTCCTCGATCCCCGTCTGGGCGAGCGCGATCACGTCCATATAGCCTTCGACGACGAGGATGCGGCCCGACTTGCGGCTGGCGGCGGCGGCGCGATCGAGATTGTAGAGCGTGCGGCCCTTGTCGAACAGCGGCGTCTCGGGCGAGTTGAGATATTTAGGCTCGCCCTCGCCGATTACCCGCCCACCGAACGCGATCACGCGCCCGCGCGGGTCGCGGATCGGGATCATCAGACGGCCGCGGAACCTGTCGTAAGGCTCCTTGCCCTCGACCTGGATCAGCAGCCCCGCCTCGACCAGTAGCGGATCGCCATAATCCTTGAGCGCGCCCTTGAGCTTGCCCCGCGCATCGGGCGCAAAGCCGAGCCCGAAGGTCTTGGCGGTCGCCGCGGAAATCCCGCGCCGCTCCAGCACCCCGCGCGCCTCGGCGCCCGCGATCCCGTTCAATTGCTGAACGAACCACTCGGCCGCGTCGGCGGAGGCCTCATGCAACCCCTTCGCGCGCTCGGCGCGTTCGGCGGCGCGGGGATCGGCCGCGGGCATCTCCATGCCGGCGGCCTGGGCGAGCTCCTTCACCGCATCGATGAACGGCAGCCCGCGCTGGTCGGTCATCCACCG
Source organism: Sphingomonas sp. (assembly GCA_051954635.1). Taxonomy (GTDB): domain Bacteria; phylum Pseudomonadota; class Alphaproteobacteria; order Sphingomonadales; family Sphingomonadaceae; genus Sphingomonas. The sequence goes on from JBQCHO010000028.1 coordinate 14,554, forward strand.
GATCGCATCGCCATGCGCGCCGCAGCCGAAGCAATGATAGAACGCCTTGTCGTCGTTGACGTAGAAGCTCGGCGTCTTCTCGTTGTGGAACGGGCAACACCCCTTGAACTCGCGCCCCGCCCTCTGGAGCTTGGTCGTCTTGCCGACCAGCACCGAAAGCAACGTGCGCGCGCGAAGTTCGTCGAGAAAGGCGGGCGTCAGCGTCATGCGCGCGAGTTTAACTCAATGCGATATTCCGCGCGGAATCGCAATCGAGTCGGGTGCGGCGATGGCGATTTTGTTCGCGCAGAGGCGCAGAGAACGCAGAGGTGTTTCGCGGGCTCAGCCCGCGATTTCCGCTACCTCGCCGCGTCAGCGGCTTCGATGACAGTGGGCTGCGCTGACGCGCGACGCTCACCCCGAACGCATCACCTCTGCGCCCTCTGCGCCTCTGCGCGAAGCCAAATCCTACGAAAGCGCCGCCTTCACCAGCCCGCTCGCCTTCGACATATCCAGTTCGCTCGCATGCCGCGCCTTCAGTTCGGCCATCACCTTGCCCATGTCCTTCATGCCGCTCGCGCCGATCTCCGTCTTGATCGCCTCGATCGCGGCTTTAGTGTCCTCTTCGCTCATCTGCGCTGGCAGGAACCGTTCGATCACCGCCACTTCCGCAGCCTCCGCGTCGGCGAGTTCCTGGCGGCCGCCTTTTTCGTACATCTCGATCGATTCGCGGCGCTGCTTGATCATCTTCTGCAGCACCTCGACCACCAGCGCATCGTCATCGGCGACCGGCACCTGTGTGCGCGCCTCGATGTCGCGATTCTTGATCGACGACTGGATCAGGCGGATCGTCGCGGTCGTCGGTTTGTCGCCGCTTTTCATGGCGGTCACCAGCGCAGCCTTGATGTCGTCGCGAATCATTTTCGTGTCCTTTGGAAAAGCGTGTGACGGCGATAGCGCCACCTTTCGCCCTTTAACAAGTTGACGCGGGGCCCCCACGCGCTTAGCGGACGCCACTTAGCGACATCGCCAACCTACCACTCGGAGTGCCCGCCGCCATGGCCGACGCCAAGCATACCCACGCGCCAACCGGAGCGACGGGGGTATTGGTTCTGGCCGACGGCACGGTCGTGTGGGGCCGCGGCTTCGGCGCCGAGGGGCAGGCGGTCGGCGAGGTGTGTTTCCACACCGCGATGACCGGCTATCAGGAGATCATGACCGATCCCTCCTTCGCCGGGCAGATCATCACCTTCACCTTTCCGCACATCGGCAATGTCGGCACCAACGTGGAGGATTTCGAGGCCGACGCCCCCCACGCGCTCGGCATGATCGTGCGCGAGGACGTGACCGAACCGAGCAACTTCCGCAGCGCCGAGCGGCTCGACGCGTGGATGAAGGCGCACGCGCGGATCGGCCTGGCCGGCGTCGACACCCGGGCGCTGACGCGGCGCATCCGCACTGGCGGCGCGCCGAATGGGGTGATCGCGCATTCGGCTTCGGGTGAGTTCGACATCGACCTGCTGCTCAACATGGCGCGCGAGTGGCCCGGCCTCGAAGGCATGGACCTCGCCAAGACGGTCTCGACCGAAATGGATTACGGCTGGGACGGCGGCGTCTGGCGGCTGGGGTTCGGGTATGAGGGGGAGGCACGCCCTTCGACAAGCTCAGGGCGAACGGAGGGGGACGAGGTGGCCGCCCAACCAAATGCCGTTCGTGCTGAGCCTGTCGAAGCACGTTCCCCAAGCGCCACGCCCGCCAAACGCCCCCACGTCGTCGCGATCGATTACGGCAGCAAGCGCAACATCTTCCGCAATCTCGTCAAGGCCGGCGCCAAGGTCTCTGTCGTCCCCGCGACCGCCACCGCCGAGCAGATCATGGCGCTCGCCCCCGACGGCTTCTTCCTGTCGAACGGCCCCGGCGACCCCGCCGCGACCGCCGACTATGCCGTGCCGGTGATCCAGAAGCTGCTCGAGACCGGCAAGCCGCTGTTCGGCATCTGCCTCGGCCACCAGCTGCTCGGTCTCGCGGTGGGCGCGCGGACGACCAAGATGTTCCAGGGCCATCGCGGCGCCAACCATCCGGTCAAGCGCCTGTCGGACGGCGCGGTCGAGATTACCAGCATGAACCACGGCTTCGCGGTCGAGCGCGATAGCCTGCCCGCGACCGCGCGCGAGACCCACGTCTCGTTGTTCGACGGCTCGAACGCCGGCCTAGAACTCACCGACCGCCAGGCCTTCAGCGTCCAATACCACCCCGAGGCCAGCCCGGGCCCGCAGGACAGCTTCTACCTGTTCGAGCGGTTCTTGGGGATGATGGCGTGAGGCGCGTGCTGCCTTCGCTCTGCATTCTTTCGGCACTTGCTGGATGTTCGGCTGATCCCGTCGTTCAAGCGGCTCAGTGGGCGCGCGAATGCGGTATTCCTGACCTCAAGTTAAGGGTTGATCCCTCTAATAAGGCTGGAGTCCTTATTGCCGAGCCGCATGAAAATGGATCGAGATTGAGACCCGCAACTCCGGCAGAGATGGCGGTCGACGCTAGCCAAGGCCGGGTCGAAAGTGCTTTCGCCTGTATGCGACCGAAAGCTGCAAAGGCCGGAATCGACATCAACTATCCAATCACGGCGTATGTAAACTAATGCCCAAACGCACCGACATCTCCTCCATTCTCGTCATTGGCGCGGGGCCGATCATTATCGGGCAGGCGTGCGAGTTCGATTATTCGGGGACGCAGGCCATTAAAGCCCTCAAGGAAGAGGGCTATCGCATCGTCCTGGTCAATTCGAACCCGGCGACGATCATGACCGATCCCGAACTCGCCGACGCGACCTATGTCGAGCCGATCACGCCAGAGATCGTCGCCAGGATCATCGAGAAGGAGCGGCCCGACGCAGTGCTTCCCACGATGGGCGGGCAGACCGCGCTCAACACTGCGCTGGCGCTGTTCCGCGACGGCACGCTGAAAAAGTTCGGCGTGCAGATGATCGGCGCCGACGCCGATGCGATCGACAAGGCCGAGGACCGCGAGAAATTCCGCGCGGCGATGGACAGGATCGGCCTCGAATCCCCGCGCGCCGCGATTGCCGCCGCGCCCGAGATCAAGGATGCCGACGGCAACATCACCGGCTATGACCGCGTCACCGGCGTCGCCCGCGCGCTCGACTTGCTCGACGAAATCGGGCTGCCGGCGATCATCCGCCCGGCCTTCACATTGGGCGGCACCGGCGGCGGCGTCGCCTATAATCGCGAGGAATTCGAACATTATGCCCGCACCGGCATCGAGGCGTCGCCGGTCGGCCAGATCCTGATCGACGAGTCGCTGCTCGGCTGGAAGGAATATGAGATGGAGGTGGTCCGCGACCGCGCGGACAATTGCATCATCATCTGCGCTATCGAGAACATCGATCCGATGGGCGTCCACACCGGCGATTCGATCACCGTCGCCCCCGCGCTGACGCTGACCGACAAGGAATATCAGGTGATGCGCAATGCCAGCATCGCCGTGCTGCGCGAAATCGGTGTCGAAACAGGCGGCTCGAACGTGCAGTTCGCGGTCAATCCGAAGGACGGCCGGCTGATCGTCATCGAGATGAACCCGCGCGTGTCGCGCTCCTCGGCGCTGGCGTCGAAGGCGACCGGCTTCCCGATCGCCAAGGTCGCCGCCAAGCTGGCGGTGGGCTACACGCTCGACGAGATCGAGAACGACATCACCGGCGTCACCCCCGCCAGCTTCGAGCCGACGATCGATTACGTCGTCACCAAGATCCCGCGCTTCGCCTTCGAAAAGTTCAAGGGCGCGAAAGTCGAGTTGTCGACCGCGATGAAGTCGGTCGGCGAGGTGATGGCGATCGGCCGCAACATTCACGAATCGCTGCAGAAGGCTCTGCGCGGGCTGGAGACGGGGCTGTCGGGATTCAATCAGGTCGACCATCTCGTCGGCCGCCCGCGTGCGGAGATCGAGGCTGCCCTTGCGAAAGCGACGCCCGACCGGCTGCTCGTCGCCGCGCAGGCGCTGCGCGAGGGCTTCACCGTCGCCGAAATTCACGCGATCGCCAAATACGATCCCTGGTTCCTCGAACGCATCGCCGAGATCGTCCATGCCGAGGAAGAGGTTTGCCGCGGCGGCCTGCCGCGTGACGCCGCGGGGATGCGCCGCCTCAAGGCGATGGGCTTCAGCGACAAGAGGCTCGCTTATCTCGCACTCAAATCAGCCAATCTTGCCGGCAACGAGCGCGGCATCGCGCGTGGATCGGGGCTTATCCACGAGACCGTCAAGGCGATGACCGGCGGCGTCACCGAGGCCGAGGTCCGCAAGCTCCGCCACAAGCTCGGCGTGCGTCCGGTGTTCAAGCGCATCGACACCTGCGCGGCCGAGTTCGAGGCGAAGACGCCGTACATGTATTCAACCTACGAGGCGCCGAGCTTCGGCGAGCCCGAAAACGAGGCGGCGCCGAGCGATCGGAAGAAGATCGTTATCCTCGGCGGCGGCCCGAACCGGATCGGGCAGGGGATCGAGTTCGATTATTGCTGCTGCCACGCCTGTTTCGCGCTGGAGGACGCCGGCTTCGAGACGATCATGGTCAATTGCAACCCGGAGACGGTGAGCACCGATTACAACACATCCGATCGCCTCTATTTCGAGCCGCTGACCGCCGAGGACGTGCTCGAAATCCTCCATGTCGAGCAGTCCAACGGCACATTGGTCGGTGTGATCGTCCAGTTCGGCGGCCAGACCCCGCTCAACCTCGCGCGCGCGCTGGAGGCGGAGGGCATCCCGATCCTCGGCACCTCGCCCGACGCGATCGATCTCGCCGAGGACCGCGAGCGCTTCGCCGCTTTGATCAACAAGCTCGGCCTCAAGCAGCCCGCCAACGGCATCGCTCGCAGCCGCGAGGAGGCGATCGCAGTCGCCGAGCGGATCGGCTACCCGGTGCTGATGCGCCCCAGCTACGTGCTCGGCGGCCGCGCGATGGAGATCGTCGACGGCCGCGCGCAGCTCGAAGAATATATCCAGACCGCGGTGCAAGTCTCTGGCGACGCACCGGTTCTGATCGATCAGTATCTCCGCGACGCGATCGAGGTCGATGTCGATGCGATAGCCGACGGCGGCGACGTGGTCGTCGCCGGCGTGCTCCAGCATATCGAGGAAGCCGGCGTCCATTCGGGCGACAGCGCCTGCTCGATCCCGCCCTACAGCCTGTCCGCCGAGATCATCGCCGAGATCGAGCGGCAGGCGGACGCGCTGGCCCGCGCGCTCAAGGTCAAGGGGCTGATGAACATCCAGTTCGCGGTCAAGGATGGCGCGGTCTATCTCATCGAGGTCAACCCGCGCGCCAGCCGCACCGTGCCGTTCGTCGCCAAGGCGATCGGCGCCCCCATCGCCAAGATCGCCGCGCGGGTGATGGCGGGTGAAAAGCTCATGAATTTGCCGACGATTGATCGCCGCATCGATTATGTCGCCGTGAAGGAAGCGGTATTTCCGTGGGGTCGGTTTGCCGGAGTCGATCCGGTGCTGTCACCCGAGATGAAGTCCACCGGCGAAGTGATGGGGATCGATCGCGATTTCTCGATCGCCTTTGCCAAGTCGCAGCTTGGCGCCGGCGTCGTCCTGCCGCAATTGGGCACGCTGTTCGTCAGCGTCAAGGATACCGACAAGCCGCAGATCGTGCCGGGCGTAAAGGCGCTCGCCGGGCACGGCTTCACCATCGTCGCGACCGGCGGCACGGCCGATTATCTGGAAGGCGAGCGCATCGCGGTCGAGCGGGTCAACAAGGTCGCGCAGGGCCGCCCGCACATCGTTGATCGGATCAAGGATGGCGGTGTCGACCTGATCTTCAACACCACCGAAGGCTGGCAGTCGCTGAAGGATTCGCAGCCGATCCGCGCGGCGGCGGTAAATCAGAAGATTCCGTACTTCACCACTGCCTCGGCGAGTGTCGAGGCGGCCAAGGCTATACTTGCGTTAAGCAGCGAGAGCCTTGAAGTGCGTCCTTTGCAGTCCTATTATTCGCAATCGCACAATTGATCCCCTTATCGTGAGACGAAGGTGCGGGCGGACCCACACGGGCCGGCTGATAACAGGGATGTTTGCAAAGGACTGAATATGGCGACGGTCGAGAAGATGCCGATGCTGGCCGAGGGCCATGCGAAGCTCACCGCTGACCTCAAGCGTTTGAAGGAAGAGCGTCCGCTCATCGTCGACGCGATCGAGGAAGCGCGTGCGCACGGCGACCTTTCGGAGAACGCCGAATATCATGCCGCCAAGGAGCGCCAGGGCCAGGTCGAGGCGTCGATCGCCGACATCGAGGACAAGCTCAGCCGCGCGCAGATCATCGATCCCAAGGAAATGTCGGGCGACAAGGTCGTGTTCGGCGCGACGGTGACGTTGCTCGACGAGGACGACAAGCCGATCACCTATCAGATCGTCGGGCAGACCGAGGCGGACGCCAACAAGGGGCGCATCTCGTACAATTCCCCGCTTGGCCGCGCGCTGATCGGGCGCAAGGTCGATGATGAGGTCGAGGTCTCGGTGCCCGCGGGCGACCGCTATTATCTGGTGTCGAAGATCGAGTTTATCTGAGGCGTCGCCCTGGGGCCGTCACCCGCTCGGCATGACGGTTGTGATTAGGCGCTGACAGCATTCCCACAACGGCGACCACCCGGCGAAGGCCGGGGCCTAGTTGGGAAGGTCGCTATTGGTTTGCGCTGCGCTCCGTTTCCGCGGCTTTTCCACTAGGCCCGGCCTTCGCCGGGGTGGTGTGGAAAGGTAGCGCTCGCCCGTTACGCCGCCGGCAGTTCGGGCTCGAGCAGGCGGTGGAGGTGCACGAGGACGTATTTCATCTCGGCGTCGTCCACCGTGCGCTGTGCGGCGCCACGCCACGCCTTTTCGGCGGTCGCGTAATCGGGGAAAATGCCGACGATGTCGATCGACTTTAGGTCGGTGAAGTCGAGCGTCTGCGGATCGGATACGCGTCCGCCGAACACGAGATGGAGCTTGCTCATCGCGGGGGCTTTCTTGTCAAAGAGGAGTCGGCGCTCCTCTAGCCTCACGCCGACGCCTTTTGAAACCCTGAAACTACTTTGCCGGTTTCTTGGCCTTTTCCGCCGCCGCGCTTGCCGCCGCCTGGCCCGCAGTGCCAGCCGCTTCGACAACGCCTTCGAACAGGCGATTGATCTGCGCCTTGGCGGCCTTGCCGCTGATGCCATGGGCTTCGAGTTCGGCAAAACCCGTGTCGCGCGCAGCCGAAGCCGCGGCGGTCGCCGCTGCCGTCATGCGCTTGCCGACCGGGCCGAGCAGCTCGGTTTCCTTGCGGCTACGCGGGATCGCGAGTCCGGCTAGCAGGCCGACCGCCGCACCGCCGGCGAGCACCGCGAGCGGATTCGCCTCCATGGCGTCACCCGCGCGCTTCACCGCGTCGCGGCCGTTGTGGGAGTTGGTGTCGGTGCTGGTCATCGGGACCTCCTTGTTCGGCGGGGCTTGCCCCGTTTGCTTGTCAAACTATCGGCGTCCGCCTCGGTTGCCTTTTTGCGGCGCCGACCACGCAGCAGCAGTGTGGACAGCAGGGCGACGATACCCGCAACCGCGAATGGATGCTGCTTGGCGCGCTCGGCACCCGATTCGCCGGCATGCCGAAGCTCGCCGAGCGCATCCTCCAACAACTGACGCGGCGCGAGGCGTGCCCGCAGCTGCAACGCCGTCGATTTGAGCCGCGCTCGGGCAAGTTGGGAGCGCGCTTCGGCGCGGGCGAGGCGGTCACCGCTGAGACTCATAGCAGATCGTCCTCCTTGCGCAGCGCATGCTTGACGCGTTGGAAGGCGAGCCAGGCGAACAGCCCCGAAAAGATCAGCGCCACCGCCATCGAGATCACCGTCGCGCCGATGATTCCGAGATGAATACGTAAGTACAGCATCAGCCCGACGAGCAGCACCAGCACCGCCGATTGCGCGAGCAGCGCCGATGTGACAGCGAAGAAGATCGCCACCCGACCCTTGATGACGCGGCGGAAGACGATCGCGCGGACACGGGCAATCTCGGCGCGTGCGAGGAACTTTGCGTCCTGGGCGAGCTGGTCGCACAGATCGGCAATGCTCTCGCGTGGCCCCAGTTCCTCATCGTCGATCGGCGCGTCGCTCACATTACCCCCTTATCGCGCAGCCGACTCAGGCGTCGCGATCGGCGCCGTCGATACCCGACTTGACGAGTCGCGCCAGCACGAACCCGATCGCGGCCGCCGTGCCAACCGCCACCGCCGGGCTCTTGCGCGCGAAATTACGCAGATCCTCGAGTAACTCGTCGATGTCCTTGGCCTTGAGCTGATCCGAAAACCCGCCGAGCGCGTTAGCCGCAGAGCGCGCATAGTCGCCATATTGCGCGCCGAGACTGTCGTCGACCGAACCCGCGGCATCGCGCATCAGCCGTGAGAATTCGTCGAGCGCACCGCCCGCTTTCTGCTTGCCGTCGACGATATAGGTGCGCGCCTTGCCGGTCGCCTGCTTCTGCAGCTTGGCCGCACTGTCCTTGAGCGTCGCCGAGGCGGTGGTTTTGGCCTTGGCGGCTTCGTCGCCGACCGTCTGCGCGGCGGCGGAAACCTTGGCCTTGGCGCCGGATTTGGGGCGAGCAGGCGCGGCAGGCTTGCCGTTGTTCGCCGTGTGGATTTTCTCGTCGGCCATGATCGTCGTGCCTCTTTTCCGTTTCATCCAGCCAACGACCCGTATCGGGCGCGGTTCCCGGGCGGGCTCACGAATTGCGATGCCGCCTTCGAGCCGCTACAGGCCGCCCCGAACGACGCCGCCGGCGCCTTGCCCCAATCTAGGAGGACCGTTTCGTGACCGCAATCATCGACATTCATGCGCGCCAAATTCTTGACAGCCGCGGCAACCCGACGGTCGAGGTCGACATGCTGCTTGAAGACGGCAGCTTTGGCCGCGCCGCAGTGCCCTCGGGCGCGTCGACCGGCACCAAGGAAGCGGTCGAGCGGCGCGACGGCGACAAGAGTCGCTGGGGCGGCAAGGGCGTCGACGGCGCGGTCGAGGCGGTCAATTCGGAGATCACCCAGGCGCTGATCGGCATGGACGCCGAGGACCAGGCCGATGTCGATCAGGCGATGATCGAGCTGGACGGCACCGACAACAAGGGGCGGCTCGGCGCCAACGCGATCCTCGGCGTCAGCCTCGCCGCGGCCAAGGCAGCGGCCGAAGCGCGCGGGCTGCCGCTCTATCGTTATGTCGGCGGGGTCGCCGCGCACGTCCTGCCGGTGCCGATGATGAACATCATCAACGGCGGCGAGCATGCCGACAACCCGATCGACTTCCAGGAGTTCATGATCGTTCCCGTGGGCGCCGAGAACATCGTCGAGGCCGTGCGCTGCGGCTCGGAAATCTTCCACACGCTCAAGAAGGCGCTCGCCGACAAGGGGCTGATGACCGCGGTCGGTGACGAAGGCGGCTTCGCGCCCAACCTCGCGAGCACCACCGACGCGCTCGATTTCATCATGACCTCGATCGAAAAGGCCGGCTACACGCCGGGCGACGACGTCATGCTCGCGCTCGATTGCGCCGCGAGCGAATTCTGGGCCGACGGCAAATACGACATGAAGGGCGAGGGCAAGGTTTTGTCGCCCGGCCAGATGGTCGATTACCTCGCCAATCTAGCCGGCCGTTACCCGATCTATTCGATCGAGGACGGCATGAGCGAGCATGACGATCACGGCTGGAAGCTGCTGACCGAAAAGCTCGGCCACAAGATCCAGCTCGTCGGCGACGACAATTTCGTCACCAACCCCAAGCGCCTCGCCGCGGGGATCAAGGACGGCATCGCCAACGCGCTGCTCGTCAAGGTCAACCAGATCGGCACGCTGACCGAGACGCTCGAGGCGGTCTCGATGGCGCAGCGCGCGAGCTACGGCGCGGTGATGTCGCACCGTTCGGGCGAGACCGAGGATTCGACCATCGCCGACCTCGCGGTTGCGACCAATTGCGGGCAGATCAAGACCGGCTCGCTGGCGCGTTCGGACCGGCTCGCCAAGTACAACCAGTTGATCCGGATCGAGGAAGAATTGGGCGATGCGGCGCGCTATGCCGGTCGTGACGTCATCCGAACGAAATAAGCGCTTGATCAACGACTCGCGTTGATTCACAGGAAGGTGGATGGCGACTGCATCCACCTTCCGCACACTGCTCCGGCGCACTTGGCTGCCGGCGACGATGCTGATCGTCCTCGCCTTTTTCGGCGGCTATGCGGTGCTCGGGCCGAACGGCGCGCTGGCGTACGGCCAGTACAAGCGCCAGCTGGCGGTGCGTCAGGCGCGGTACGAGCAGCTCGACAAGCAGCGCGCGGTGCTCAAGAACCGCGTTGCCCTCCTCGATCCCAAGCATGTCGACCCTGATATGGCCGATGAGCTGACGCGCAAGCAATTGGGCGTCGTCTCGCCCGACGAAGTGATCCTGCCGCTCAACTGATGACGCCGCGCGAACTGCTCGGGGTGGCGCAGGTGCCCGGTGGCGCCGAGCTACGCCTGTTCCGGCGTGGCAAGGATTTCATGATCGTGCTCGATCGCAACGAGCTGATGTCGAGCCGGATGAGCGGATCGGAAGAAGCGCTGGCGACGATGACGATCGCTCGGCTCGCGGACCGGCCGGCGGCGCACCTGCTGATCGGCGGCTACGGCATGGGCTTCACGCTGCGTGCGGCGCTGGCACAGCTCGGGCCCGACGCGCGGGCGAGCGTGGTCGAGATCGTCCCCGAGATCATCGCGTGGGCGCGCGGCCCGATGGCCGAGCTCGCCGCCGGCTGCCTCGACGACCCCCGCGTGACGCTGATCGGGGATGACGTCGCCGACGTCATTGCGCGCGGGGCGGGGCGGTATGACGCGATTCTGCTCGACGTCGACAACGGCCCCGACGGGCTCAGCCGTGACGCCAACGACCGGCTTTATTCGATGCGCGGGCTAGCGACGGCGCGCGCGGCGCTCAAGCCAGGCGGCGTGCTCGCGGTGTGGTCCGCTGCGCCCGACAAGGCGTTCACGCGGCGCTTGGCCGATTCCGGGTTTGCAGTCGAGGAAGTCGGCGTCCGGGCGCGTAGTAACGGTAAGGGCCCGCAGCACGTCATCTGGTTCGGTAGCCTTCGTTAGAAAGCCCGCACCGGCCCGCTCCCCCACCCGGCCACCCAATGCGATTATCCTATGGGTGGTCGGGTGGGG
>JBQCHO010000029.1:0-9845 GCA_051954635.1 Sphingomonas sp.
TATTTCACTGCGACCTCCGCTCACACCTGCACAGGCGATGGCAATGCCATGGTCCTTCGTGCAGGCCTGCCGCTCCAGGACATGGAGTTCGTACAGTTCCACCCGACGGGAATCTATGGAGCCGGCGTTCTCATTACTGAGGGCGCGCGCGGCGAAGGCGGCTATCGTACCAACTCCGAAGGCGAGCGCTTCATGGAGCGCTATGCTCCGTCGGCCAAGGACCTCGCCAGCCGCGACGTCGTGTCGCGCTCGATGGCGCTGGAGATTCGCGAGGGGCGCGGGGTCGGCAACGAGAAGGACCATATCTGGCTCCATCTCGACCATATCGACCCCAAGGTGCTCCACGAGCGTTTGCCCGGCATCACCGAGACCGGCAAGATCTTCGCCAATGTCGATCTGACGCGTCAGCCGCTGCCGGTCGTGCCGACCGTGCATTACAACATGGGCGGCATCCCGACCAATTATCATGGCGAGGTCGTCCAGTTGAAGGGCGGCGATCCCGACGCGGTAGTCCCCGGCCTGTTCGCGGTCGGCGAGGCGGCGTGCGTGTCGGTGCACGGCGCCAACCGGCTCGGCTCGAATTCGCTGATCGATCTCGTTGTGTTCGGCCGCGCGACCGGCCTGCGGATTGCCGAGACGGTGACGCCCAACATGGCGCACAATCCGTTGCCCAAGGGCTCGGAAGAAATGGCGCTCGGCCGGCTCGATCACTTCCGCAACGCGAACGGCGGCTCGCCGACCGCCGATGTCCGCGTCGAAATGCAGAAGACGATGCAGAAGCATTGCGCGGTGTTCCGCAACGACGAATTGCTCGCCGAGGGCAAGGACCAGATCGCCAAGACCTATGCGCGGATGCAGGACCTGCACGTCACCGATCGCAGCCTGATCTGGAACACAGACCTCGTCGAGACGCTCGAGCTCGACAATCTGATCGCGCAGGCGGTGGTGACGATGGACTCGGCGGCCAACCGCAAGGAAAGCCGCGGCGCCCATGTCAACGAAGACTATCCCGATCGCGACGACGCCAATTGGATGAAGCACACCATCGCGACGTTCGAGGGCTGGGGCGGCAAGGACGGCGCGGTCGCGATCGATTACCGCCCGGTGCACAGCTACACGCTCACCGACGACGCCGAATATATCAAGCCGAAGAAGCGCGTTTATTGATGCGCGCGCCGCGCGGGCTCAGCCTTGCGCGGCGAATTCGGCGGTCAGCGGGCCGTATTCCTCCATCGCGGGGAATTGCGCGAAGCTGTGCTTGGCGGGGGTCGTCGCCCAGGGCAGCGCCTCGCTGGTATAGCTTTCGATGAACGGCACGAACCAGGCGGGATCGTCGAGCATCGTCGGGCGGACGTTGACGAACCCCATGTCGGGCTCGATCCGCGTGAACATCCAGCTCTTGCACCAGTCGCAATGATGGTGGTGGCCGTGATCGCCGTGGAGTCCGCCGATCACCGTCTCGCCGGCGATAACCTCGAACCCTGCGGTCGGGATCGCCATCGACAGCGAATAGGCGCTCGCGCTCATCTTCTGGCAACCGGTGCAATGGCACGCCATCGTCAATAGCGGCGGCTGCGTGATGCGAATCCGCACCGTGTTGCAGCGGCAGCCGCCTTCCATCGGCAGGGACCAATCGGGCATGCGCGCGCTCCTTTCAGCGAGGGTGGCGCGTACCATGCCGCCGCGGCGTCACTCGCTCAAGAGTGCGAGGCGGCGTACGGGAACGATGGCCCGCGACCAGCGAACTTTCTGCGCGATCAGGCATGCGGCGCCGATCAGGCCGAGCATCACGGCCGGGATTGCGCCGAGAGCCGACAGGCCATGCGGAAATCCCAGGCTGGCGAGGGCGAGATTGGTCACGCTCATCATCAGCGCCGCCATCGGAAGCGTCTTCTCCACATTCCTGCGATTCGTCGCTGCGGAAAAAACAGCGGCAGCCGGCAGCAGCGCCCACGCGCTGAACCCGATCGCCATGCCGATCCACAATGCAGCCGCGCGATCGCGGTGCTGATGCGTTGCGGCGAGGGCGACCATCGCGATCATCGCGGCGGGGAAAAGGGAGGGTGTCATCATTCGCCCCAGATGGCCCGGTGATGGTTAGGAAGGCGTAAACAAGTCGTGGGCGTAACGCCCTTGCTGGCAGTCAGCCGGCATGTTGACCGTTCCCCGCACCGCAGCTATAGGCGCGCCTGCTTGCGGAAAGGGCTGTGGGCCGAGTCTCGCCCCGTTTCGATATAAGAGCATTGAACATTGCTGTGAAAGCATCGGGCCAAGGGGGCCGGCTACGGTCGCCTGGGTCTTTTTGCATTTGCGGCAGAGTAACCGCCGGAATTTGCCGGTAACACAAAGGTGAAGGGCTTCATGCCGACGATCAACCAGCTGGTCCGCAAGGGCCGTGACCCGCAGAAGGCCAAGTCCAAGGTCCCTGCGATGGAGCAGAACCCGCAGAAGCGCGGCGTCTGCACCCGCGTCTATACGACGACTCCGAAGAAGCCGAACTCGGCGCTGCGCAAGGTGGCCAAGGTCCGCCTGACCAATCAGCGCGAAGTGATCAGCTACATCCCCGGCGTCGGCCACAACCTGCAGGAGCACTCGGTGGTGCTGATCCGCGGCGGTCGTGTGCGCGACCTTCCCGGTGTGCGCTACCACGTGCTGCGCGGCGTGCTCGATACCCAGGGTGTCAAGGACCGTCGTCAGTCCCGCTCGAAGTACGGCGCCAAGCGTCCGAAGTAAGCCGGTCAGGCATCTGACCTTTAACGGCTGAAGTTAAGAGAAAGAGATCATCCATGTCACGTCGTCGTCGTCCCGAAAAGCGGGAAATCCTGCCCGATCCCAAGTTCGGTGATCTGGTCCTGTCGAAGTTCATGAACAGCGTCATGCTGGACGGTAAGAAGGCCGTCGCCGAAGGCATCGTCTATGGTGCGCTCGAGACCGTCGAGACGCGCGCCAAGAAGGACCCGCTCGGCGTGTTCCACGACGCGCTCAACAACATCAAGCCGGGCATCGAGGTCCGCAGCCGCCGCGTCGGTGGTGCGACCTATCAGGTGCCGGTCGAGGTCCGTCCGGAGCGTGCCCAGGCGCTGGCGATCCGTTGGCTGATCGCCGCGGCGCGTGCTCGTTCGGAGCACACCATGGCCGGCCGTCTGTCGGGCGAGTTGCTCGACGCGTCGAACAATCGCGGCAACGCGGTCAAGAAGCGAGAAGACACGCACCGCATGGCGGAGGCGAACCGCGCCTTCTCGCATTACCGCTGGTAATGACTATATAGGGCGGGACGCGGTCGCGACGGCCGCGTCCCCCAGATTTTTGACGATCGTGCGTCCCGGGTTGCTGTTCGAGCGATCCGGGCTTTCGCACGAACAAAATGAAGCGCCGGATGTGCCGGCCCACGGAGTTGACAATGGCTCGCAAAGAACCGCTCGAAACCTATCGTAACATCGGCATCATGGCGCATATCGATGCCGGTAAGACGACGACCACCGAGCGCATCCTGTTCTACACCGGCAAGTCCTACAAGATCGGCGAGGTCCATGAGGGCACCGCGACGATGGACTGGATGGAGCAGGAGCAGGAGCGCGGCATCACCATCACGTCGGCCGCGACGACCTGTTTCTGGAACGGCCACCGCATCAACATCATCGACACCCCGGGCCACGTCGACTTCACCATCGAGGTCGAGCGCAGCTTGCGCGTGCTCGACGGCGCGGTCGCGTGCTTCGACGGCGTTGCCGGCGTCGAGCCGCAGTCCGAGACGGTGTGGCGCCAGGCGGACAAGTACAAGGTGCCGCGGATGTGCTTCATCAACAAGCTCGACCGCACCGGCGCGAACTTCGAATATTGCGTTCAGTCGATCATCGATCGCCTCGGTGCGAAGCCGGCCGTGCTCTACATTCCGATTGGCGCCGAGAGCAGCCTGGTCGGCCTCGTCGACCTGGTCGAGAACCGCGCGATCGTGTGGGAATCGGAAGGGCTGGGCGCCAAGTTCAACTATACCGACATCCCCGACGACCTGAAGGACAAGGCCGCCGAATATCGCCAGAACCTCATCGAGCTCGCCGTCGAGCAGGACGATGACGCGATGGAAGCGTATCTGGAGGGTAACGAGCCCGACGCGCCGACGCTCAAGAAGCTGATCCGTAAGGGCACGCTCAATCACTCGTTCGTGCCGGTCGTGTGCGGCTCGGCGTTCAAGAACAAGGGCGTGCAGCCGCTGCTCGATGCCGTGGTCGATTACATGCCGAGCCCGCTCGACGTGCCGGCGATCAAGGGCATCAACCCCGACACCGACGCGGAAGACAGCCGTCCGTCGTCGGACGACGCGCCGTTCTCGGCGCTGGCGTTCAAGATCATGAACGATCCGTTCGTCGGCACGCTGACCTTCACGCGCATCTATTCGGGCAAGCTGACCAAGGGCAGCTACCTGAACTCGGTGAAGGACAAGAAGGAAAAGATCGGCCGTATGCTCCTGATGCACGCGAACTCGCGTGAGGACATCGAGGAAGCCTATGCCGGCGACATCGTCGCGATCGCGGGCATGAAGGACACCACGACCGGCGATACGCTGTGCGATCCGCAGCACCCGATCGTCCTCGAGCGGATGGAGTTCCCCGATCCGGTGATCGAGCTGTCGGTCGAGCCCAAGACCAAGGCCGACCAGGAAAAGATGGGCATCGCGCTCAATCGCCTGGCTGCAGAGGATCCGTCGTTCCGCGTTTCGACCGACCACGAATCGGGTCAGACGATCATCAAGGGGATGGGCGAGCTTCACCTCGAGATCCTCGTCGATCGCATGAAGCGTGAGTTCAAGGTCGAGGCCAATGTGGGTGCGCCGCAGGTCGCCTATCGCGAATATCTCGCGAAGCCGGTCGACGTCGACTACACCCACAAGAAGCAGTCGGGCGGCTCGGGCCAGTTCGGCCGCGTCAAGGTGACGGTGAAGCCGGGCGAGCGCGGGTCGGGCTTTCAGTTCATCGACGAGATCAAGGGCGGCAACATCCCGCGCGAATACATCCCGTCGGTGGAGAAGGGCTTCCGCGAGACCGCCGAAACCGGTCACCTGATCGGCTTCCCGATCATCGACTTCGAGGTGCATCTGACCGACGGTGCCTACCATGACGTCGACTCGTCGGCGCTGGCGTTCGAAATCTGCGCCCGCGGCGCGATGCGCGAAGTGGCGGCGAAGGCCGGCATCAAGCTGCTCGAGCCGATCATGAAGGTCGAAGTCGTGTCGCCGGAAGAGTATCTCGGCGACGTGATCGGCGACATGAACTCGCGGCGTGGCCAGATCCAGGGCACCGATTCGCGCGGCAACGCGCAGGTGGTCGAGGCGATGGTGCCGCTGGCGAACATGTTCGGCTACGTGAACCAGCTGCGTTCGTTCACGCAGGGGCGTGCGCAGTACAGCATGCACTTCTCGCACTACGACGAAGTGCCGCAGAATGTGGCCGACGAGGTCAAGGCAAAGCTGGCATAATCGTAAATCACCCGCTATGGGGCCGCGTTCGCGCGGCTCCGCTCGCAGCGAAGTTTTGAATAAGAAGGTAGGGAAAAATGGCTAAGGCAAAGTTCGAGCGGAACAAACCGCACCTCAACATCGGCACCATCGGTCACGTCGACCACGGCAAGACCTCGCTCACCGCGGCGATCACCAAGGTGCTGGCCGAGACGACCGGCGGCACCGCCGTCGATTTCGCCAACATCGACAAGGCTCCCGAAGAGCGCGAGCGCGGCATCACGATCTCGACCGCGCACGTCGAGTATGAGACCGCCAACCGCCACTATGCGCACGTCGATTGCCCGGGCCACGCCGACTATGTGAAGAACATGATCACCGGCGCTGCGCAGATGGACGGCGCGATCCTGGTCGTGTCGGCGACCGACGGCCCGATGCCGCAGACCCGCGAGCACATCCTGCTCGCGCGTCAGGTCGGCGTGCCGGCGATGGTCGTGTTCATGAACAAGGTCGACCTGGTCGACGACGAGGAAATCCTCGAGCTCGTCGAGATGGAAATCCGCGAGCTGCTCAGCTCGTATGAGTTCCCGGGCGACGACATTCCGATCATCAAGGGCTCGGCCGTCAAGGCGCTTGACGGGTCGGACACCAAGCTCGGCCAGGAAGCCGTGCTCGAGCTGATGAAGGCCGTGGACGACTACATCCCCGAGCCGGAGCGTCCGCTCGACAAGCCGTTCATGATGCCGATCGAAGACGTGTTCTCGATCTCGGGTCGCGGCACGGTCGTCACCGGTCGCGTCGAGACCGGCATCGTCAAGGTCGGCGAGGAAGTCGAGATCGTCGGCATCCACCCCGAGGTCCGCAAGACCACGGTCACCGGCGTCGAGATGTTCCGCAAGCTGCTCGACCAGGGCCAGGCCGGCGATAACGTCGGCGCGCTGATCCGCGGCGTCGCCCGCGACGAGGTTGAGCGTGGCCAGGTGCTCTGCAAGCCGGGCTCGATCAAGCCGCACACCGACTTCAAGTCGGAAGTGTACGTGCTGTCGAAGGAAGAAGGCGGCCGTCACACGCCGTTTTTCGCGAACTATCGTCCGCAGTTCTACTTCCGCACGACCGACGTGACCGGCACCGTCGAGCTGCCCGAGGGCACCGAGATGGTCATGCCCGGCGACAACGTCGCGCTCGGCATCAAGCTGATCGCGCCGATCGCCATGGACGTCGGCCAGCGCTTCACGATCCGCGAAGGCGGCCGCACCGTCGGCGCCGGCGTCGTGAGCAACATCGACAAGTAATCGACGCCCGTAAGGGCGAGAGAGCGAGAGGCCCGGCTTCCCCAAGTGGGAGGCCGGGCTTTTTGTTTGTGGCGGTCCTGTGATTGGCGAACAAGGCAGCCCAGCCCCGGCTCAAGGCCGGGGCGACGGGGGTTATTATGTACATAAACCCCAATCCATCGTCGCCCCGGGCTTGACCCGGGGCTGGGCTTCAATTCTTCTGAAGATATGACGCGCGAACGCCAGGGCGGTTGGGTTTACATCATGGCCAATCGCTATCGCGGCAAGATGTATGTCGGCGTGACGAGCGATCTCGCCGCCCGCGTGTATCAGCATCGCGCCGGCACCGGATCGGAATACTGCGCCGAACACGGCCTGACGCGGCTAGTGTGGGCCGACCATGGCGAAAACATCCTCGACGCCATCGCCCACGAAAAGCGCCTCAAACGCTGGCGTCGTGCCTACAAGTTCGACCTGATCGAACGCACCAACCCCGACTGGCGCGACCTGTTCGACGATCTGGCGTAGTTGCCCTACGTCATCGGCCTTGAGCCGGGATCGGGCTTCCTCTGAGCCTTCGGCTGAAGACGGGCGACCCGATCACGGGTCAAGCCCGGGGAAACGGAGGTTAGGCTTTTGTTCGTGGGTCTTGAATAGCACTATCTTCGGAGCCTTGGTTTGCGCCGGCTTCACATCGATAGAAGACATGTCATCTGACTTTTACAAAGACAAATAAAAACCTTAGGATGTTATGAACATGACAAAGCGGGTTAGGAGAAATGATAAGGATGCCGCCGCGAGATGGATAAAAGAAATGTATAAAAATGGCGGTTGTTTAATAATTACTCTATCAATCATTGGAATCATATTTATGTTTATACTAAATTTAGTATATCAATAAATTTCATATTTTAAAAAATGCTATGAATTAACGATTGCGATTGCAGATAACTCAATCCTTCGCGTGTCATGGTTTTTGTCGCAGTTTTCTCCCTCGGGGCTTGATCTCCCCCCGCATCCCCTGTAGTGGCGCGCCTTCGGTTTTTGGTTGAACAAGCAAGAGGCGGCCTTTCAGTCGTTGCCTTGGCTTCGCGCCAGCGTGACGAATGGGAGAGCTTCCCCGCTCTTTCGCATCGGTAGGGTTATGGAAACGCAGAACATCCGCATTCGCTTGAAGGCGTTCGATCATCGTGTGCTCGATCAGGCGACCGGCGACATCGCCGATACCGCCCGCCGCACGGGTGCTCTGATTCGTGGTCCCATTCCCATGCCGACGCGCATCGAGAAGTTCACGGTCAACCGTGGCCCGCACATCGACAAGAAGTCGCGCGAGCAGTTTGAGGTGCGAACCTACAAGCGCATGCTCGACATCGTGCAGCCGACGCCGCAGACGGTCGACGCGCTGATGAAACTCGATCTCGCCGCGGGTGTTGATGTCGAGATCAAACTGGCCTAAGGGGCCGGGCACGAGATTCGTAGCGGTCGTCTCTAGACCGTCGCCCCAGCGAAGGCTGGGGTCCATGGCTGGCTGAAATGCCACCCGATAGAGACATAGACCCTAGCCTTCGCTGGGGTGACGAGTTAGCTTCCAGGCTGCTCATCGCAACATGAGATACCGCCAGCCGCCTTCGGGCTGCTGGGCCAGCGTCTCCCGTCGCGCCCCGCAAGGGGCACCCAGCCCGGGACGGGGGCTCGCTTCGCATTTTCCGGGCTGGACCTGGGGTCGATCGCAACGGTCGGCCTCGCAAGCACCCAAGGGATGGTCTCTCGGGTGCCTCTGTTTGAGGAGCAACGGATCATGCGCACTGGCGTGATCGCGAAGAAAATGGGGATGACCCGCCTGTTCCAGGACGATGGCCGCCACGTGCCGGTCACCGTTCTGCAGATGGACAGCGTGCAGGTCGTCGCCCGTCGCGAAAATGATAGGGACGGCTACACTGCCGTCCAGGTTGGCGCTGGCAGCGCCAAGGCCAAGAACGTCGCCAAGCCGCAGCGCGGCCATTTCGGCAAGGCCGAGGTGGAGCCCAAGGCGATCCTGTGCGAATTCCGCGTGGAAGAAGACGGCCTGCTCGATGTCGGCGCCGAGCTCTCCGCGGATCACTTCGTCGCGGGCCAGATGGTCGACGTGTCGGGCCGCACCCAGGGTAAGGGTTTCGCCGGCGCGATGAAGCGCTGGGGCTTCGGGGGCTTGCGCGCCACCCACGGCGTTTCGGTCTCGCACCGTTCGCACGGGTCGACGGGTAACCGCCAGGATCCGGGCCGCGTCTTCAAGAACAAGAAGATGGCCGGTCACATGGGCGACCGTCACCGCACCCAGCAGAACCTCGAGATCGTCCACACCGACGCTGCTCGCGGGCTGCTGTTCGTCAAGGGCTCGGTTCCCGGCTCGAAGGGTGCGTGGCTGATCGTCAAGGACGCCGTCAAGGTCGCGCGCCACGCCGATGCGCCGTTCCCGGCCGGTCTGCGCAGCAAGAAGCACGACGAGGAAGAATCGATCGCGCACGTCGATGAGGGCGCGGTGCACGAGATGGAAGCGTTGCCGAGCGACGCCGAAGTCGCCGCCGGCGCCGCCGAGACCGACGCGCACATCGCCGCGGAAGCCGCTGATCAGCAGGCTGCCGACGACACCAACAATTCGGGCCAGGAGGGCTGAACGTGAAGGTCAAGGTTTCCTCCTTCGACGCCAAGGCGAAGGCCGGTGACGTGGAGCTCAACGATGCCGTGTTCGGCATCGAGCCGCGCGCCGACATTCTCCACCGCGTCGTCACCTGGCAGCTCGAGAAGCGTCGCGGCACCGCCCGCGGCACCCGCGAGCGCGCCGATGTCGCCCGCACCGGCAAGAAGTTCGGTCGCCAGAAGGGCGGCGGTACGGCTCGCCACGGCGATCGTCGTGCCCCCGTCTTCATCGGCGGTGGTAAGGCGCACGGCGCCCGCGTCCGCGATTTCAACCCGTCGCTGAACAAGAAGGTTCGCGCGCTCGGCCTCAAGATGGCTCTCAGCAGCCATGCCAAGGCCGGCTCGCTGATCGTCATGGACTCGATCGAGGTCAAGGACGGCAAGACCAAGGCGCTCGCCGCCGATCTCGCCAAGCTGGGCTTCGGCAAGTCGGCGCTGGTGATCGA
>JBQCHO010000030.1:0-3672 GCA_051954635.1 Sphingomonas sp.
ACGCGCCCAGCCTGCTCAAAAATATCGGCTTCACCGATTGGACCGCCGTCGCCGCCAATCTCGGCATCTCGGCGATTGGTCTGATCATGACGATCGTCATGGCGATGGTCGTCGTCGATCGCTTCGGCCGGCGCCAGCCGCTGATGTGGGGCGCGCTCGGCATGGCTGCGAGCATGGCGCTGCTCGGCGGCGTATTCGTGGCGGGCGCTGCCGGCGATGCGGGCGCCTATCTCGCGGTCGCGGCGCTTGTCGCGTTCCAGATCTGCTTTGCTCTAAGCTGGGGCGGCGTGGTGTGGATCGTGCTCGGCGAGATGTTTCCCTTGCGCATCCGCGGCACCGCGATGGGCATCGCGGTGTTCGCGACCGAGATCACCAGCGTCGTCGTCGGTGCGATCTTCCCCGTGCTCCTCGCGCAGGGCGCCGCCCCGATGCTGTTCGGGTTCGCGGCGATGGGGCTCGTCGCCTTCTGTTGGGTGTTCTTCATGGTGCCCGAGACAGGCCGGCAAAGCCTGGAGGATATCGAGGCGCGCAATTTCGCTCTCCACGTCCACTGACCCGCGCATATCGCTGCCGTTAAGGCAGCGATATGCCGACATAAACGTCTCCGGGAAAACACGATGCTGTCGCATTCCCGCAACACGCCACGGAAAATATATTCGTATTCATAATACGAATTGCAGTAATCCTTTTGATCATATAATTATTGGGAAAATTATATGATCTGGGGAGAGATATCATGCGCTACCGGCTTCCATTGCTCGTCACCGGCTCGATTCTTGCGGTCGCGCAAGCCAGCGCCGCAGTAGCGCAAACGGCGGATGCGGCGGTCTCCGATCCCGCGCAGCAGGCCCCGGATGCCACGATCGCCCCAGAGGCCGCGCCGCAATCGGACATCGTCGTCACCGGCATCCGTTCCTCGCTCGAAAAGGCGGCGGCGGTTAAGCAGAACGCCGTCCAGGTGGTCGATTCGATCGTCGCCGAAGATATCGGCAAGCTGCCCGATCCGACCACCGCCGCCGCGCTCCAGCGCGTGCCCGGCGTCCAGGTCTCGAACGATCGCGACAACGAGCTGTCGAACGTGAAGATTCGTGGTCTTTCCGACGTTTCGACCACCGTCGACGGCCGCGAGATCTTCACCACCACCGGCCGCAGCTTCGACCTTAAAGACCTTCCCGCCGAGGCGTTGAAGCGCGTCGACGTGTTTAAGTCGCAGACCGCGGATCAGATCGAAGGCGGCGTCGCCGGCGCGATCGACCTGCGGCTCAACAAGCCGTTCGATTTCAACAAGCCGACCGTCGCGCTCAACATCCGCGAGAATTATGCGTCGCGGCTCAACCGCGGCAATCCCGCGGTCGGCGCGCTGGCGACGGATCGCTTTGATACCGGCATCGGCGAGATCGGCGTGCTGGTCAACGCGACCTATTCGCACGCCGACAACGAACGCAGCAACACCAATATGGGGAACCGCCGCAGCTCGGCGGGCAACCCGATCAAGACGCCTGGCTATCTGATCCCCGAGGTCAGCCGCAACATGCCCAATGTCGGCGCGATCACCCGCTGGCAGGCCAACGCCGCGCTGCAATGGCAGATCACGCCCTCGCTCCAGGCCTATGTCGACGGCCTTTACACCTATTTCCGAACCACGTCGGGCTTCGCCGGGTTCAACCCCTCGCCCTATACGAATGGAACGACGATCTCGAACGTCGTCCCGACCGACGACTGTTTCGATGCGCGCGTGACGGCCGCCGGCACCAATCCGAACATCGTGACTAATGCCGACGGCACCCAGTCGCTGCAGCCGTTCACTGTGCAGACGCTGTGTAATATCAAGAGCATCCGCTTCAACAACGTCGTCATCAACCAGAATTCGTCGTCCGACCGCCTGACCCAGCGCAACAAGCTGCTCGGCGGTGGGCTGCGCTACGATCAGGACGGTACGAAACTCAATTTCGATCTCGCCTACGAGACGTCGAAGAGCTTCGACGAGAGCATCAACGCCGAGGCTGGCCAGCGCGTACCCTATATCGACATGCAGACCGATGTGAACGGCGGCGCCAGCTTCACCGTGGGCGATCAATATCCGCTGAACACCAATCTCTATCTGCGCAACTCGTTCAACCAGAACTTCACGCTCAACACCGGCTCGCTGATCCAGGCCAAGCTGGACGGCGAGCATGATTTCGATGGTATCTTAAGCAAACTGCGCACCGGGTTCCGCTTCGCTCGTCGTCAGGCGGTGAGCAACAATGTGCAGCAGGTCAACAAGATCGGCGATTTGGGCTGCACCAACCAGGAAGCCTCGCAGGCGACCGCGTGCCCGGTCTCCTCGCTCGGCCTGTCGCAGGATTTCATCGGCGTGATCGGCTTCGCGCCGCGGCTTAACGGCGGCAGCTATTTCGTCGGCCCCAACCCCGCCTATCTCCGCTCGGAGCGTGGCCGCAATGAACTGCGCGCGCTCTATGGTCTTCCTCTTGGCCAACCCGAATTTGATCCGACGCACGAATTCGACGCCCGCGAAACCACTTATGCGGCCTATGTCGAGGGTGATTACGACATCCCGATCAGCGACGCCGTGTCGCTCGACGGCACCATCGGGGTACGGGCGATCAAGACCGACCGAACGATCGGTTCGTTTCGCGCCGAGAAGAATGGCGACCTGACGAATGTCGTTGCCAGCACCCATGACGTCGACCTGCTGCCCAGCGCCACCGCGCGCCTGAAGTTGCCCGACGGCTTCCAGCTGCGCGCCGATTATTCGCGTACGATGCGCCGCCCCGACTTCAACTTGCTCAATCCGGTGCGATCGCTGACTTATGTCGGCAACCCGATCCTCATCAACAACGGCAGCCAAGGCAATCCGAACCTCAGGCCGCAAAAGTCCAACAGCTACGACGTGTCGGCCGAATATTATTTCCACAGCGGCTTCCTGGCGCTGACCGGATTCTACCGCACGATCCAGGATCGCGTCGTCACCTCCGCGTCGCAGCAGGACATCGACGGCCAGAACTTCCTGATATCGACCCCGCGCAACGTCGGCCGGGTCAAGTTGAAAGGCATTGAGACGAGCGGCCAGTATTTCTTCGATTTCCTGCCCGGCGATCTGTCCGGCCTCGGCGTGCTCGGCGCCTTCACCTATGTCGATTCCGAGATTCAGGGCGACGACCCGCTATCGGGCTATCCGCTCCAGGGCGTGTCCAAATACAATTACACCGTCGGCGGCATCTACGACAAAGGCAAGCTCAGCGCCCGCGTCGTCTACACCTTCCGCTCGAAATATTATGACGGCGATCTGACCGGCGGAACCAACGTGCGCCCCTACGACACCAACCGGCCCGTGACCGATCCCTACCTGCCGGTGCTATTGACCTACACCCGCCCCGCCGGCCGGCTCGACTTCAACATCGGCTATGATGTCACCAAGACGTTCCACATCGATGTCGGCGGTACCAACATCCTGCGCAACGAGACCAAGAGCTATATCGGCGTACCCTATCTCAATGGCGAAGTGTTCGGCGACGAGACGACTTACTCGATCGGTGTCCGCGTCCGCTTCTGAGTTGCAGGATCGCGGGCCGGGGGTGGGGCCGCCCCCCCCCCCCGCCCAGTGAACCCGCGTTAGCGCCCCCCCGGCCCCACAAAAACAACAAACCCCATGAAAAAAGAAAAAAACGA
>JBQCHO010000031.1:0-20067 GCA_051954635.1 Sphingomonas sp.
CCTCCGTTATAATGCCCGCTCGATCGGGGCTGGGGGAAAGGACGCGTGAGCAGGCAATTAGTTCCGGTGCCGTTTCAATTCAGTGGCTGGCAGGAAGCGGCACCCCGCAATATCGAAAAAGATCAATATTTCTGCTGGCGCTCGTAAAGCGAGCGATAATGCTGGATGCGCGTGACGCGCAGCCCGGGCATGCCCGATCGATCGATCGCGCGCTGCCAGCTGGCGAATTCCTCGACGGTGAGGCTGTAGCGATCGCACACCTCGTCGACCGAAAGCAGGCCGCCATTGACCGCCGCGACGACCTCTGCCTTGCGGCGGACGACCCAGCGGGTGGTCTCGGCCGGCGGCAGCGAGTCGAGCGTCAGCGCTTCTCCGAGCGGGCCGATAACTTTGGCGGGACGGATTTTCTGGTTCTCGATCATGCGGTCCTCTTGGGAGCGGGGGCTCCGGGTTACTCCTGAAACAGGCCTTTAGCGGGCGGAATTGAAGATGCCCTGAAACGGGTAGGTAAACAGCAAATTCATGTCTCGGTCTGTCGCGTCGATCCGTCCTTCCATCGCTTCAGGTCGTCGGCGACCGCCCGGTTGAATGCCCCGTGCTGGGGTGCGAGCAATGTTGCCTCGGCCAAATTCGCGACCTCCTCGTCATGCGCCAGCACCGCTGTCGGGCTCGCTGCCTGGCGCGCGGTGATACCCACCAGCATCACCGCGAAGTCCGCCGACAAGGGCGCTGCGGTCGCGGTGCCGACCGGCGGAAAGTTCAGTTTCAACGTCCGCCCCCCCCTCTGCGCGACTCGATGAACAGGCTGCCTACGCCCAAGATGGTCAACGTCCGGTAAAAGCCGCGGCAACGGATCGAAAAAGACGGTTGCTTTGCGTGGGCGACCGCAATCGATTATGGCGCGCGGCGATGATCGACGGTGATTTCCAGCTCGGGCCCAACCCCGCCGCCAAGCGGATCGTCGTCGCCATGTCGGGCGGCGTCGACAGTTCGGTGGTGGCCGCACTCGCCGCGAAGACGGGGGCAGAGACGATCGGGGTGACGCTGCAGCTCTACGATCACGGCGAGGCGGTCGGCCGCGCCGGCTCGTGCTGCGCCGGCCGCGACATCCGCGACGCGCGCGCGGTGTGCGACCGGCTTGGTATCGCGCATTACGTGTTCGATCACGAGAGCAGCTTCCGCGAGACGGTGATCGACGATTTCGCCGACGAATATCTCGCCGGCCGCACCCCGATCCCGTGCGTCAAGTGCAACATGGGGCCCAAGTTCACCGACCTGTTCGCGCTCGCCCGCGAGCTCGGCGCCGATTGCCTCGCGACCGGGCATTACGTCCGCCGCGTCGAGGGCGCGGGCGCCGCCGAGCTTCACCGCGCGCTCGATCCCGCGCGCGACCAGAGCTATTTCCTGTTCGCGACGACGTCTGCGCAGCTCGATTTCCTGCGCTTTCCGCTGGGTGGCCTGCCCAAGCCGCGCGTCCGCGAGCTCGCCGCCGAACTGGGCCTGGGTGTCGCCGCCAAGCCCGACAGCCAGGATATCTGCTTCGTTCCCGACGGCGATTACGCCCGGCTGGTCAAGAAGCTGCGTCCCGAAGCCGATACCGCCGGCGCGATCGTCGACGAGGCCGGCCGGACGCTCGGCGAACACAAGGGGCTGATTCATTTCACCGTCGGCCAGCGCAAGGGCCTCGAGATCGGCGGCCAGGCCGAGCCGCTCTATGTCGTTCGGCTCGAGCCCGAGACGAAGCGCGTCGTTGTCGGCCCGCGCACCGCGCTCGCGGTATCGGCGGCGGCGCTGCGCGACATCAACTGGATCGGCGGCGATCATCGCGGCCCTCTGACCGCCAAGGTCCGCTCGCTCGCCAAGCCGGTGCCGGCGCGCTTCGAGGGTGAAAAGGTGATTTTCGACGCGCCCGAATATGGCGTCGCCCCGGGGCAGGCCGCAGTGCTCTATGATGACGACCGCGTGCTCGGCGGCGGCTGGATCACCGCGACCGAGCGCGCCGATATCGCGCTCGTCGCCTGATCAGAGTTCGGCGACGATCGTACGAATCACGCCGCGCAGCCAGGCAAGCCCTGGGTCCTCGTCGACCTTGCCGTGCCACAGCATCTGCAGGTCGATGCCGCCGCTCTCCTCGGGCGCATCGAGCATGACGATGCCGTGCGCGCGGCCGTCGCGTTCGGCGAAGCGGCGGGGCACCAGCGCGATCATGTCGGTGCGCCCGACGATCGCGATCGCGGTGATGCCGTCATAGACGACGCCGGCATCCTCGCCGAGCCCGAGCGGTTCCGCCGCGCCCGTTTCGGCGATGACCTTGCGCTCGAGCACGCCTTCGGGGATTCCGGCCCGCAGCGCCTCGAACGGGCGGCCGACCGAGATCGTCAGCCGCGGCGCGGCGACAAAGGCGTCGTGATCGAACGGCGCGGCGGCGATGGGGTTGGCGTCGGCAGCGACCCAGACGAGTTCCTCGCGATACAGCCGCTCGCTCGACAGGCGTGACGGGATGCGGGTGAACGCGCCGAGCGCGAGGTCGACGCTGCTCTCGTCGAGCTCGGACAATAGATCGGTGCCGAGCGGGACGATGCGCAACGTGACGCCGGGCGCTGCCTCGCGAACGCGCGCGATGAGCTGCGGCACCAGCAGCGTGCAGAAATAGGAGCCGGCAGCGATCGCGAAGCGGCGCACGGCATGGTCGGGAACGAATTCGGTCGGCGACAGCGCGCCGCGCAATTGCGCCAACCCCTCGCGCACCCCCGGCGCGATCTCGATCGCCCGCGCGGTTGGCTGTAAGCCGCCCGGTGCACGGACGAACAACGGGTCGTCGAGCGCGTCGCGCAGCCGGCGCAGCGCGTGGCTCACCGCCGATTGCGTCAGGCCCAGGCGGCCCGCGGCGCGCGTCACGCTGCGCACCTCATGGAGCGTATCGAATACGCGCAGCAGGTTGAGATCGACTTCAATCATGAATAATGTTCATACACGACAGGACGAAATATCATTAGGCCTAATTGTGCGCTGCACTATATCCCGTCCAGCCGCTCCCGCCCTCGCTGACGGGGGCGGTGCTGTTTTCTTATCCAAAACATGATGTTCGACAGGGGTTAGACCGTGGCCGACCGCACGCCTTCATTCGAGACCGATCCCGAGCTCCATCCCGGCGAACCGCAGGCCGAAGGGCATGACGTGGTCGGCGACGAGTTCATCGAGGCGGATCGCGAGGAGCGCGCCGAGGAAATCGAGTCGACCCGCCGCAAGCGTTCGCTGCGCAAGCCGTTGCTGTTGCTCGCGCCGATCGTCGTCGTGATCGGGGCGATCTTCTTCTATCTGCATGGCGGTCGCTACGAAGCAAATGACGACGCCTTCCTGCAATCGGGGCTCGTCTCGGTCAGCCCGAATGTCGAAGGCCGCGTGATCGAGGTCGACGTGCGCAACAACCAGCACGTCCACAAGGGCGACGTGCTGTTCCGGCTCGATCCCGCGCCGTACCAGACCGCGGTCGACCAGGCGCAGGCCGCACTTGCCGCCGCGCGGACCGATGTCGGCTCGCTGCGCGCGCAATATGGCCAGGGCCAGGCCGAGCTCGCCGCTGCGCGCGACAAGGTGACCTTCGCGCAGCGCGAGGCCGCGCGGCAGAAGGAGTTGCTCGCCGAGGGGATTTCGAGCCAGTCGCAATATGACCAGGCGGTGCTTGCGCTGCAGAACGCGCGCGCCGCGATCCAGAGCACCAATCAGGCGAACACCAGCATCGAGGCAAAGTTGACCGGCAACATCAACGCGCCGGTGTCGCAGCAGCCCGGCGTTCAGCAGGCGCAGGCGGCGCTCGATCGCGCGCGCCTCAACCTCGGTTATACGGTGATCCGCGCCGCGCAGGACGGCGTCGTCGCCAATGTCGATCAGCTCCAGGTCGGCGACTACGTCCAGGCGTCGAAGCCGGTGTTCAGCCTGGCGGGGACGCGCATCTGGGTGGTCTCCAACTTCAAGGAAAATCAGCTGCGCTACATGCGCCTCGGCCAGCCCGCCGAGATCAAGGTCGACGCCTATCCCGACCTCAAGCTGCATGGCCGGGTCGAGAGCTTCTCGCCGGGCACGGGTAACAGCTTCGCGGTGCTGCCGGCCGAGAATGCGACGGGCAATTGGGTCAAGGTCGTCCAGCGCCTGCCGGTCGAGATTTCGATCGACAATCCGCCCGCCGACGTGCCGCTCCATGCCGGGCTCAGCGTCGAGGTGACGGTTGATACCGGGCATATCCGCCACCTGTTCGGACCCGACACGCCGCCGACCACGCCCGCCGCTAACGCCCCGGCCCGCGCTGCCCGCTAATGGCCGACGCCGTCGCCCACGATTATCCGGACGCGGGGACGCGCCGGTTCATCACCGCGTCCGTGATGGCCGCGACGGTGATGAACTCGCTCGACTCGACGATCGCCAACGTCGCGCTGCCGCACATGCAGGGGAGCGTCTCGGCGTCGCAGGACCAGATCACCTGGGTGCTGACCTCGTACATCGTCGCTGCAGCGATCATGACGCCCTTGACCGGGTGGCTCGCCAGCCGGTTCGGACGCAAGCGGCTGATGCTCTATTCGATCGTCGGCTTCACTATTGCTTCGGGACTGTGCGGCATCGCCACGTCGCTTGGCGAGCTGGTCGGTTTCCGGTTGCTTCAGGGCATCTTCGGCGCCGCGCTGGTGCCGATGAGCCAGGCGATCCTGCTCGACATCAACCCGCCCGAACGCCACGGCCCGGCAATGGCGGTGTGGGGCATGGGCGCGATCCTTGGGCCGATCGTCGGCCCTGCGCTCGGCGGCTGGCTGACCGACAGTTATTCGTGGCGCTGGGTGTTCTACATCAATCTGCCGATCGGCATGCTGGCCTTCGCCGGGCTGTGGTTCTTCCTCCACGAGGCGAAGAATATCGGGAAGATCAAGCTCGACCTGATGGGCTTCGCCTTCCTCGCGCTCGGCATCGCGTCGTTGCAGGTGATGCTCGATCGCGGCCAGCAGCAGGATTGGTTCAACAGCCTCGAAATCTGGATCGAGGCGGTCTCGGCGGGCACGTTCTTCTACCTGTTCATCGTCCACACGCTGACGGCGAAGAACTCGTTCATCGATCTCGCGATGTTCAAGGACCGCAATTTCCTGTTCGGATCGGTGTTCGGCTTCTTCCTCGGCGTGCTGATCTTCTCGGTGCTCGCGCTGCTGCCGCCGATGCTCGAAGGGCTGATGGGCTATCCCGTCGTGCTGACCGGGCTCGTCACCGCGCCACGCGGGGTCGGCACGATGATCTCGATGATCCTCGTCGGCCAGCTCATCAAGCGCGTCGATCCGCGCATCCTGATCGGTGTCGGCATGGTGCTGGTCGCGTGGTCGACCTACGACATGAGCGGCTTTTCGCTCGGCATGGACGATTCGCTGGTGGTGCGCACCGGCCTGATCCAGGGGCTCGGCACCGGGCTGATCTTCGTGCCCTTGTCGACCGTCGCCTTCGCTACGCTGCCCTCGCAATATCGCAACGAAGGCACCGCGATGTTCACGCTGATCCGCAACGTCGGCTCGGCGATCGGCATCTCGGTCTTGCAGGCGATGACGATCAGGAACGGCGCGATCGTCCATGCGCGGCTGGTCGAGGGCGTGCGACCCGACAATCCCAATCTCGCGCGTGACGGGTTCAGTGTCGACTTCTCGTCGCTGCACAGCCTCGCCGCGGCCAATGCCGAGATCACCCGGCAGGCGAGCATGGTTTCGTATATCGACGCCTTCTACGCGCTCTTCATCGTCATCATCGTCATCTCGCCGATGATCCTGTTCATGCGCCCGCCGCGCCGCAAGGCCAGCGACGAGCAAATGACCATGCATATGGACTGATCCCATGATCCGCTTCCGCTCTCTCACCGCCGCCCTCGTTGCCGCGACCGCGCTCGCCGGCTGCACCGTCGGGCCGAATTTCGAGCGCCCCGCCGCGCCGAGCACGAGCGCGTACACCTCGCCGCACGACGCGATGCCCAAGCCCGCGCCCGGCCCGGGTGCGACGCTCGGCGCCGGGCCGGGCCTCGCCTGGTGGACGGCGTTCGATTCGCCGCAGATGAACGCGCTGGTGGATCAGGCGATCGCGCACAATGCCAGCCTCGAAGCGAGCAACGCGACGCTCGCCGCGGCGCGCGAGCAGGTCGCCGCCGCGCGCGGCAAGGAGCTGCCGCAGGTCGACGCCAATGCCGGCGCGCATCATGAAGAAGCCAATCTCGCTGGCTTCGGCTTCAAGCTCGGCGCGCTTCCGGGCCTGACAAGCAACCCGGTGTTCGATCTCTATTCGGTCGGCGGCGGGATCAGCTACGATCTCGACCTGTTCGGCAAGCAGCGCCGCACGGTCGAGCAAGCCGCCGCCCAGGCCGAGGCGCAGCAGCGCCAGACCGAAGCGGCGCACCTCGCGCTCGCGGGCCAAGTGGTCAACCAGGTGCTGACGATCGCCGCGATCCGCGAGCGCATCAATACGGCCAACACGCTGCTCGCCGACGATCAGCGCAACGTCGACCTGACCCAGAAGCGCAAGGATGCCGGCGAAGGCACGCTGACCGAGGTGCTCAACGCGCAGAGCCAGTTCATGGCCGATCGCAGCTCGATCCCGCAGCTCGAGCAGCAATTGGATGAGGCGCGCCACCTGCTCGCGACGCTGATCGGCATCGCGCCGTCGGAACTCGGCGCGACCGACTTCGACCTCGCCTCGTTCACGCTGCCGCAGTCGATTCCGGTCAGCATGCCGTCGTCGCTGGTCCACAAGCGGCCGGACATTTTGCAGGCCGAGGCCGATTTGCACGCCGCGACGGCCGCGGTCGGTGTCGCCACCGCCGACCTCTATCCCGACATCACGCTGGGCGGCACCTACACCCAGGGCTCGCCATCGATCGGCGACCTCTTGTCGAGCAAGTTCCGCGGCTTCGACCTGTTCGCCGGGCTCACCGCGCCGATCTTCCACGGCGGCACCTTGAAGGCGCAGAAGCGCGCTGCCGTCGATAACGCCAAGGCCGCTGATGCGACCTATCGTCAGACCGTGCTCGACGCCTTCCGCCAGACCGCCGACCTGCTCGACGCGATCAAGAGCGACGCGCGATCGGTCGCCAATCGCCAGGAATCGGTCGGCGTCGCGCAGCACTCGCTGCAGCTCTCGCGGCGCAGCTTCCAGGTCGGCAATTCGGGCTTGCTGCAGATCCTCGATTCGCAGCGGCTCTACGAACAGGCGCGAATGGGGCTGGTCGACATGCGCGCGCAGCAATTCCTCAACGTCGCGCGGCTCTATGTCGCGACCGCGGGCGGCTGGACCGGCCCGGCGACCGAGACCGCCGCCGAATAAATTTCCGCGTCGCAGCATTTTGCGAAACTTCTGCGACAATTGACCGCTAGGGCCGCTCGGAGTGATTCGAGTTGGAGTAGAAGCGAATGCGGCGGGCGGCGTTGGGAATAGCGGTGATACTGGCGGCGCATCCGGCGATGGCCTGGGCGCAGCAGGCGCCAGCGGCTGCCGATGCCGGCCAGCAAAGCGGCGCCGCGGCGAGTGACGACGCGACCGATACCTATGCCGACCCCGCCGATATCGTCGTCACCGGTCGCAAGCCGCCGGGGCAGGTGGTCGGCGATGTCCAGCCCGAACTCCAGCTCGGGCCGGCAGACGTCCGTGCTTACGGTGTCGATTCGGTCGCCGACCTGATCGACGAGCTCGCCCCCGAAACGCAGAGCGCGCGGGGCAGCGGGCCGCCGGCGGTGCTGCTCAACGGCAAGCGCATTTCCAATTTTCACGAAATTCGCGACCTGCCGACCGAGGCGATCCTGCGCGTCGACATCCTGCCCGAGCAGGTCGCGCTCGAATACGGGTTCTCGGCCGACCAGAAGGTCGTCAACATCGTCCTGCGCAACCACTTCCGCTCGACCACGATCACGGCGAGCGACAAGCAGGCGACCGAAGGCGGCAGCAATGCGCCGCACGCCGAGCTCGGGCTCGTCAACATAACGCCGAGCGGTCGGTTCAACCTCAATTTCGATTACAAGCAGGCCTCGAAGCTGCTCGAGAGCGAACGCGACATCATCCAGGCGCCGCTTGACGACGGCAGCCGCGCGCCCGCCGATGCCGGACGCTATCGCACGCTGCAGCCGGCGACCCGCGAATATTCGACCAACGGCGTCTATGCGCGGACGATCTTTGGCAGTGTCGGGGCGACCATCAACGGACGGATCGACTATAGCGACAGCACCGACGACCTCGGATTGGCGCAAGGCGCCGCGGCGGGCGATGCGCCGTTGCACCAGGCCAGCCAGGACTTGGCGGCGCACCTCGGCACGACCTTCACCGGTCAGGTCGACAAATGGAACTGGACGGTCACCAGCAATTACGATCGCGACGACAATAAGAGCTTCACCGATCGCTCGGGCATAGAGCCGGGCAGCCGGCAGACCAACTTCGCGCATTCGATTTCTAACACGGCGGAGCTCAACGCGCTCGTCACCGGATCGCCGTTCAGCCTGCCCGCGGGGAAGGTGCAGACGAGCTGGCACACCGGCGTCTCGACCAGCGATTTCACCAGCCATTCGGTGCGCGGCGGGCTGGGGCAGGACGGCAAGGTCTCGCGCGATCTGGTCGAGGGGCGGTTCAACGTCGATCTGCCGATCGCCAGCCGTGCGCGCGCGGTGCTGTCGCCGCTCGGCGACCTGTCGGCCAATTTCAACGTCGCGGCACACCAGCTCTCCGATTTCGGCACGCTGACGCGGCTCGGCTACGGGATCAACTGGGCGCCGATCGATCCGCTGCGCGCGGTGGTGTCGTGGACCGACAAGCACGATGCGCCGACCGCGCAGCAGCTCGGCAACCCGATCATCAGCACGCCGGGGCGGCGAGTGTTCGATTACATCACCGGTGAGACCGTCGACGTCACCCGGATCAGCGGCGGCAACCCCAATCTGGCCGCCGACACGCAGCATGTGTTCGAGGCGGAGGTCAATTACCAGCCGCTCAAGAGCACCGACCTGCGGCTGATCGCGACCTACACCGCCAAGCGGACCGACGATGCGATCGAGAACCTGCCCGCGCCGACCGCGGCGATCGAGGCGGCGTTCCCCGATCGCTTCGTGCGCGACGGGGCTGGGCAGCTGGTCTCGACCGACGGCCGGCCGGTCAATTTCTCGGAAGAATCCGAAAAGACCTTCCGCTGGGGATTCAATTTCACCGCGCCGCTCAAATCGAAGATCCAGAAGGAATTCGAGGCGTATCGCGCGGGCAAGGGCGACAATCCGCTCGCCGGATTGCGGCGGCAATGGCGGCATGGCGGGCGCTCGGGCGATCAGCAGCAAGGCACCCCGCCGGCGAACGGGGCCGACCAGAAAGCGGATACGGGCAACGACACCAAGACGAGCAGCGCGCAGGCGGCCGATAATGGCGGGAACGACAATGGCGGCGGCGATGACGGCCATCACGGCTACCGTAGCGGCGGCGGCCATCACGGCGGTTTCGGTGGTTTCGGCGGCGGGCGCGGCGGCGGGGGCAGCGGCCGTATCCAGGTCGCAGTCTATCATACGTGGAAGCTCGAGGACACGGTGCACATCCGCGACGGTCTGCCCGCGCTCGACCTGCTGAACGGCGATACGCTCGGCAGCGGCGGCGGGGTCTCGCGCCACCAGGTGCAGGGCCAGCTCGGCTATTTCAACAACGGGCTCGGCGCGCAGCTGCGGCTCAACTGGCAGAGCGGCACGCAGGTCAACGGTGGCACCACAGGGAGCGACGATCCGCTGAATTTCTCGCCGCTCACCACGCTCAACCTGCGGCTGTTCGCCGATCTGAGCAGCCAGCTCAAATTCGTCGCCAAGCACCCTTGGGCGCGCGGGATGCGGGTGTCGCTCTATGCCAACAACCTGCTCGACAGCCGGCAGCGCGTGCGCGATGCGAATGGCAATACGCCGATCAGCTACCAGCCCGATTATCTCGATCCGCTCGGCCGCACGGTGATGATCAGCATTCGCAAGCTGTTCTATCAGCGCTCCGAACGCTGAGGCGGTCGCGCCGTTTCGGTGCGATCGTATGCGTGAACCGCGTGACGGGTTCGACAACGGCAACTTAACCTCGACGGCGCGCGAGGGCGGG
Source organism: Sphingomonas sp. (assembly GCA_051954635.1). GTDB lineage: Bacteria > Pseudomonadota > Alphaproteobacteria > Sphingomonadales > Sphingomonadaceae > Sphingomonas. The sequence continues at coordinate 10,111 of JBQCHO010000031.1, forward strand.
GCGGCGCGTGCGGGCGGGCGAATGACGTAAAACATAAGCGGCGGATCGCTCAGCCGTCCTTGGCGGCTGGCTGCGATGCTCGGCGGCATGATCGAGCCCGCCCCCAGCGTCACCGCCGCCGAGCTGGTCCGCAACTTCGCCGCGATCCGCCAGCGGGCGAGCGGCGCGCCGGTGTTCGTCACCAATCACGGCAAGCAATCGCATGTGCTGTGTTCGATCGAGCAATTCTGTGCGCTGGCGGAGCGATCGGGCGACGGTAACGGCGCGCGCGTCGCGCTGGACGTCGCGCAGCTCGCGGCGTGGATCGACCAGGGTCTGATCCTGATCGACGCCGGCGGCCGCATCCTCCACGCCAATGCCGCCTTGCTCGCGCTCGCGCCCTACGATCCCAGCGTCATCGTCGGCCGCGACATTTTCGAGGCGATGCCCGAATGGGCGGGGACGCTCGCCGAAGCCTATCTGCGCCGTGCGATCGGCGCGCGCGAGACGGCGCTGTTCGAAATGGCCTCGCCTTTTCATTCCGGCATGTGGCTGCAATGCCGCCTGGCGCCGGTCGGCGACCGCCTGGCGCTGCTGCTGCGCGACGTCAGCCGCGAGGTGCGCGGGGTGCGCGGCGCGCATGCCGGCGAGGCGATGCTCCGCGCGCTCGATTGCAACGATCACGTCGCGATGGTGCGGCTGTCGCCGAGCGGAGCGATCGAGGCGATCCACGGCCGCTTCGCAGCGTTGATTGGTCTGCCCGACAGCCGGCTGATCGGGGTGCGCTTCGCCGATCTGGTCGATGCGGTCGATCGGCTCGCGGTGGTCAACGCGATCGAAGGCGTGATTGCAAGGGCGGCGGGAGACACCGTCGCGGCGCGGCTGCTCGCGCGGTCGGGCGCTTCGGTGGCGGTCCAGATCGGCATGGCGCCGGCGGGCGAGGGGCGGCGCGCCGAGGGCATCACGCTGGTCGTCAGCCTCGGCGGGCCCGCCGATCAGGACGATTGCGAAACCCGCACAGTGCGCCGGGTCGAAGCGCGAGGCGGGCGATGACGACGCATAATCGTTCTAGGCGCGACGTAATTTGCGCAAAGAGATCAAATTGTACGCAATATTGCAGCGCGAGATCATCGATTCCGTCCCGCTTCAGGCCATCCATACATGCCCTTTTGCGCATTGAGTTAACGGCCCTGAACTCGAATTCTTGGGAAGGTCGGACGCCGCGTCGTGTTTGGTGTTCGACTTTTCACTCGAAGCGAGAGGATCAATCATGCGTATTCTGGAAACGACCGAACTCGATCAGGTCTCGGGCGCCGGCTTGCTCGGCCTCAACCCCAACCTCGGAGCAAACGTGCTCGGCATCCTCGGCATTCGTGCCGACGCCGATGTCGATATCGGCGGATCGGGCCGTGGGCATTCGAACAACCACGGCGGCCGCAACGATCACGGCCGCTCGAACTGCTACGGCCGCGATACGCGTCGCCGCTGCTACTGAGCCCTCCCACGGCGGCCTGATGCCGTCGCGCCCTGGGCCGGTCGCTCCCCGGCGGCTGGCCCATTCTTTTGTCCGTGCGGCCCGAGCCTGAGGGAGCCCGCGATGCTGTTCCGCGCCGAGGTCCACCAGCACCGCGCCCAGCGCGCCTTCGGCCGCGCGGTGCCGCTTTACGCCGGCGACACGATGCCGCTGGTCGCGATCCTGATCGTACTGGTCGCCGGGATGGCGCTGTGGCTGGCGATGGGCAGCTATGCGCGTACCGCGACGGTTTCGGGCTGGGTAGTCCCCGCCGGGCCGACCGCGCGCATTCGGCCCGCACAGGCTGGGACATTGGTGTCGCTCGATGTCCATGAAGGCCAGCGCGTTCACAAGGGCGATCGACTCGGCACAGTCGAGATCCAGAGCGCCAACGCCCTGACGCGCGACCCCGCACAGCAATCGCTCGACATCGTCGCGCGCGAACGCGCCGAGCTCGGCCAGCAGCGCCGGATCGCGACCGCGGGCAGCGCCGAGGACGCGCATCGGCTCGCCACGGCGGCGGCGCAGTTGCGCGTGCAGCTCGTCGCGACTGACCGCCAGATCGCGCTGCAACGCCAGCGCGTCGCTTCGTCGCAGCACAGCTTGGCGATCCTCGGCGACGCGCATGCCAAGAAGTACATTTCCGAGATTGATTACCAGACGCAGCGCCGCGAAAATCTCGACGAGCAGGCGCGGCTGCAGGCGCTGATCGTCGAGAGCGCCGGGCTGCAAGGACAGCTCGACGACAGCCAGGCACAGGCGCGGCGGCTGCCGCTCGATCTGCGCGAGAAGATCGCCGACCTCCATGCCAGCGACATGCAGCTCGAACAGCGCCGGCTTGACATCGAGGGCGGCAGCACCATCGTCCTCACCGCGCCGATCGACGGGCAGGTGACCGCGCTGCAGGCGCGTGTCGGGCAAGTGGTCGGGCCCGATCGGCCGGTGATGTATGTACTTGGCGGCGGCGCGCAGATGGCGGCCGAGCTGTTCGCGCCGAGCCGCGCGATCGGCTTCGCGCGGTCGGGGCAGAGCGTGCGGTTGATGTACGACGCCTTTCCCTATGCGCAGTTCGGCAGCTTCGCCGGCACGATCACGCAGATTTCGCACACCGCCCTCGCGCCCGATGAGATCGAGGCGCCGATCAAGCTCGCCGAGCCGGCCTATCGCGTCGAGGTGCGGCTCGACCGCCAATACGTGCAGGCGTTTGGCGACCGCTATCCGGTTCAGCCGGGGATGACGCTCAAGGCCAACGTCATCCTCGAACAACAGAGCTTCTGGGGCTGGCTGATCGAGCCGATCAACGCGGTCAGGCGACGGACATGAGCGCCGCGTCCGCCCCGCAAGCCTCGCCGTTCGGAGAGGGGATGAACCTGCTCAACTTCACCGGGCGGCCGCAACTGCCGTTGATCCGCCAGTCCGAAGCGGCCGAATGCGGGCTGGCCTGCCTGGCGATGGTCGCGGCGTTCCACGGGCACCGCACGACGCTCAGCCATATGCGGCGGCGCTTTCCGATCTCGCTGCGCGGCGCGACGCTGGCGCAACTGATCGCGATGGCCGAGGCGATGGCGCTCGACGCGCGGCCGCTGCGCGCCGAACTCGACGAGCTGGGCGACATCCGCACGCCTGCGATCCTGCATTGGGATTTGAGTCATTTCGTCGTGCTCAAGGGCGCGCGGCGGACGCTCTCGGGCTGGCGTTTCGTGATTCACGATCCGGCTCGCGGGGTGCTCCATCTCACCGCCGACGAGGTGTCCAAGCACTGGACCGGCGTCGCGCTCGAACTCTCCCCGACCAAGAATTTCAAGCCCGCTGACCTCAAGGTCCGGCTCAAGCTCTCGCAACTCGGCTTCAATCTGGTCGGGCTGAAGAGCGTGCTAGCGCAGGCGGTGGCGCTGTCGCTGCTGCTCGAAGCCTTCGCGTTCGTCGCGCCGTTCTATCTGCAACTCGCGATCGACAAGGCGGTGCCGGCGGTCGACACCGAGTTTCTCGCCGCGCTCGCGCTCGGCTTCGGTGGGCTGGCGCTGGTCGCGATGGTGACGCGGGCAGTGCGCGAACTGATCCTGCTCAAGCTCTCCAGCGCGGTCGGCTTCTCGATGGTCGCCGACCTGTTTCGCCACCTGCTCAAGCTGCCGATCGGGTTTTTCGAGCGGCGGCATACCGGCGACCTGCTCTCGCGGTTCGACTCGACCGAGCCGATCACCGGGCTGATCAGCCACGGGCTCGTGTCGAGCACGATCGATGCGCTGATGGCGCTCGTCACGCTGGCGATGATGTATGTCTATTCGCCGTTACTCGCGAGCATCGCGGTCGCCGCGCTCGCCATCTTCGCCGGCCTGCGCATTGCCACCTTGCGCCACCTCCAGCGCCTCACCGTCGATGCGATCGCCGCCAAGGCCGAGGAATCGAGCACGATGATCGAGACGATCCGGGGAATGGCGACGATCAAGCTGTTCGGGCGCGAGCGCGATCGGCTGCGGCTGTGGCAGAACCGCCGCGCCGATTCGATCAACGCGGGGATCACGCTCGGACGGATGGGCATCGCCTTTTCGGTCGCGAGCGAGGGGCTGACGCGGATCGAGACGGTGCTGTTCGTCTATCTGTCGGTGTCGATGGTGATCCAGGGCGGGTTCACCGTCGGCATGATCTTCGCGTTCCAGGCTTACAAGAGCCAGTTCCTCGACGCCGGCCTGCGCTTCGTCGACATGGTTTACCAGCTGAGGCTGCTCGACAGCCATGTCGATCGCCTCGCCGACATCGCGCTCGAGACACCCGAGCCAGTCCGCGGTTTGACCGCGCGAACGGGCAGGCCGCCGGTGCGCGGCCGGATCGAGTTTTGCGGCATCCATTTCGCCTATGGCGGCGACGATCCGGAAGTATTGAGCGGTATCGACCTCGTCATCGAGCCCGGCGAGTCGGTGGCGATCGCCGGTCCGTCGGGTGGCGGCAAGTCGACGCTGATCAAGCTGCTGCTCGGCTTCTACCAGCCGAGCGCGGGGCAAATCCTGATCGACGGCGAACCGCTCGCGCAGCTCGGCGTCGACGCGTTCCGCCGCCATGTCGGCGCGGTGCGGCAGGACGACGTGCTCTATGCCGGGTCGATCGCCGACAACATCGCGTTCTTCGATCCCGATATCGACCTCGAGCTGGTGTTCCACTGCGCGAAGCTGGCGTGCGTGCATGACGAGATTGCGGCGCTGCCGATGGGCTATGACAGTCTGGTCGGTGATATGGGGTCGGTGCTGTCGGGCGGGCAGAAGCAGCGCATCTTCCTCGCCCGCGCGCTCTATCACCGCCCGCGCATCCTGCTGCTCGACGAGGGCACCGCGAACCTCGATCAGGCTTGCGAGGCGGCGGTGACGGCGAACCTCGCCGGGCTGCTGATTACCCGCATCATGATCGCCCATCGCCCCGAAGCGATCGCCTCTGCGCGGCGGGTGTTTTACATGGACGACGGGAAGCTCGACGAATTGCGGCCGGTGGCGGGCTTGCTTGGGGCGAGCGCGTGAGGCCCTCCCCAAAATGTCACCCCGGACTTGTTCCGGGGTCCAACGCGCCGCGCACCAAGCCGCCGTTGCTCTCGCGGCACGTTGGATGCCGGAACAAGTCCGGCATGACGGATAGAGTCGTTCGGGCGGCTCTCTCGCTCGTCTTCCTGATCGCGCTGACTGCTTGCGGTGCACCGCGGCCCTCGCTCGACCACATTCCGATCGCCGAGGCGCAGCGTTTGCCCGCGACCTATGGCGCATCATCACCGACCGATACCGACCTCGCCCATTGGTGGACGCGCTTCGGCGATCCGACGCTGGTGACGCTCGCTGAGCGCACGCTGGCGGCGAACCAGGACATTGCCCAGGCCGCCGCGCGGGTTGCCGAGGCGCGGGCGGGCGACCGCGAAGCTGCCGCCGCGAGACTGCCGACGCTCGGCGTGTCGCTCGATGCCTCGCGGACGGTGACGAGGCCCGCCGCTTTTGCCGGCCCGCGCACCCACCTCGACGGCGAAGTCGATCTCGGCTGGGACCCCGATCTGTTCGGCGGGCTCGCCAGCGCGCATGGCGCGGCCAAGGCGCAGCTTGCCGCGGCAGGATACGACCTCGCCAGCGTCCAGCGTGCCGCGGTCGCCGAGGTCGCGGCGAATTACGTGACCTATCGCGGGCTGACCGCGCGGATCGCCAATGCGCAGGAAGCGCTGTCGGCACAACGTGAATTGCTCGACGTGATCGAGCATCGCGCGGCGAGCGGGATCGCGGTCGAGTCCGACGTCCAGCAGGCGCGGCTGCTGTTGCTCCAGGTTTCGGCGCTGGTCCCGCAATTGACCGATGCGCGAAATCAGGCGGCCAATCGCATCGCCGTGCTAATCGATGTGCCGCCGGGTGCGCTCGGCACCCTGCTCGACGGGCCGGTGACGATTCCCGACGCCGCGGCACCGTCGCTCGGCGTGCCTGCCGATCTGCTGCGACGGCGTCCCGACGTGATGGCGGCAGAACAGCGCCTCCTCGCCGCGGCGAGCGAGGTCGGCGTCGCCAAGGCGCAGCTCTATCCGCATCTCTCGCTCGGCGGGGTGCTGAGCGCGAGCGCATTTTCGCTGCCGGGGCTGGCCGATTCGCTGGTTTCGTCGCTGATTGGCGGCATTACGCATACGCTGTTCGACGGCGGTCGGGCGCGCGCCGCGGTCGCGGGCAGGCGGGCAGCGACCGACGAGGCGCTTGCGGCCTATCGCGCGGCGATCCTGACCGCGATGGAGGACGTGCAGAACGCGCTGTCGGCGAGCACTACGACCGCCGACTGGGTGAAGATCGACCGTGATGCCGTTTCCGCCGCCGAGCGCAACGCGACGCTGACGCGCGGGCAATACGATATCGGGGTCACCGACCTGTTCATTCTGCTGGACGCCGAGCAGCAGCTCCATGACGAGCGCGACGATCTGCTCGTCGCCGAAACCGCGCAGGCGAGCGCGACGATCGCGCTCTACACTGCGCTCGGCGGCGGCTGGTAGGTCAGCGCGCTCGGGCGGCGATGCGGGCGATCGTGACGAAGGCGTCGTCGGCGAGGATTTGGCCCGCGCTGTCGGCGGACATCATGTTACGCTCTGCCTTTCGGGCCCGATCGATCGCGTTGTCGAGCGCGGCGGCGGTCCAGACGCGCAGCGCGCGCGTCGTCGCGGCCTTTTCCTTGAAGAACACACGGTGGCGCTCGATCACCTCGCCGACCGACGCGCCGGCATCGACATCGGCGCGCATTTCGGCGAGCGCCATCAGGCGGCGGACGAGGCCGCGAAGCACCGGAATCGCCGAGGTGCCGGCCTGTTCCAGACGCGCGAGTTCGGGGCCGAGATGGGCGACGCGGCCGTCGATCGCCGCCTCGATCGCCTCGTTCATCTCGGCCTCGCCGAGATCGGCGCCGACCGCGTCGATCGCGCCGTCGTCGAGCTCGGCGGGGCGATCGGGCGCGGCGTCGAGATAGAGCGCGAGCTTCTCCACTTCGCGCGCCATGATCGCGCGGTCGCCGCCCGAGGCCTCGGCCAAGCGTCGCGCCGCGCCGCCGACCGGGCGCAGGCCGTGCTCGCGCGCGATCTGCACCGCGATACGCTCGGCATCGGCGCCGTCGGGGACGTAACAGGCGAGCGCCATCGCGCGGGCCGAGCCCTGCGCGAGCTTGACGATCTTGGCGGTCGATTTGACGGTGGGGGCGATCGCGACGACCGGATTGCCCGCGGTTTCGGCTTCGAGCAGCGTCGTCAGCGCGGGCAGGCTCTCCTCGCCGACCGCACCGACGCGGATGAAGCGCTTGCCGCCGAACAGCGACAGCGAGGCGGCTTCGTCTGCGAGGCGCGCGGGATCGCTGCGTAGCGCGCTGCCGTCGAGATCGACGCGCTCGGCCTCGGGCCCCATCGCGCGGGCGAGGCGCAAGGCGAGATCGGCCGCCCCGGCCTCGTCGGGGCCGTGGAGCAGATAGAGGCGGATGTCGGGGTTGGCGGAGTCTAGCGCCGCGCGAATCTGGTTGGCGTTGGCCTTCATGGCGCCTTGGTGCGGTGCGCGTAGAGCGCGAGGCGGGCGACGATCCGGTCGGCGACGATGCCCGAGAGGTTTTCGAGCGCGCTGTTCTCGGCGGCGATGGTGGCATATTCGGAACCGACGACGTCGATGCCGGCGTCGGAGCCCGCGGTGGCGTCGAGCAGCACCGTGCCCTTGGCGAGGTCGACCAATTGGAAGCGCGCGCGCAAGGACCGGCGCTCGCGCGTCGTGACGTCCTGGCGGTTGACGCCGAGGCCGCTGATCTCGTCGTCCAGCTTGACGTCGAGGCGGTAGCGCGGCTGGGCGTTGCCCATCGCCGACAATTTGTCGCGCAGCGCATTGCCGACCAGCCAGCCCGCCTTGCCCTCGATCGGCGCGACCTCGACACCGGCGAGCGTCTGCGCGACCGGCCCGGACGTGCCGCCGGCATACATCGGGTGCAGCCCGCATCCGGCGAGCAGCAACGCCAGCGGCGCGAGGGCGGCGAGCCGCTTCATGCGACGAGGTTGACCAGGCGGTCGGGCACGACGATCACCTTCTTGGGTGGCTTGCCGTCGAGCAGGCGGACGACCTTGTCGCTGGCGAGCGCGGCGGCTTCGGTCGCGGCGCGATCTGTGCCCTTGGGGAGCGTCAGCGTGTCGCGCAGCTTGCCGTTGACCTGGATCGCGATCGTCACTTCGTCCTCGACGAGCAGCGCCGGATCGACCTCGGGCCAGGCGGCATCGGCGACGAGGCCGTCATGGCCGGCGGCGGCCCAGGCTTCCTCGGCGACGTGTGGCACCATGGGTGCGACGAGGCGCATCAGCACGCGCGTCGCGTTGGCGCGCGAGGCTGACGGACCGGCCTTTTCGATCGCGGCGACGAGTTCGTAGAGCTTGGCGACCGCCTTGTTGAACGACAGCGCCTCGATATCCTCGGCGATGCCGGCGATCGTCTGGTGAAGCTTGCGGTCGAGCGGCTTGTCCTCGCCTTCGCCGTCCTCCAGCCCGTCGAACAAACGCCACAACCGCTGCACGAAGCGCCACGAGCCCTCGATGCCCGCCTCGCTCCAAGGCAAGTCGCGCTCGGGCGGCGAATCCGACAGCATGAACCAGCGCACCGCGTCGGCGCCGTATTGATCGACGATCGGCTCGGGATCGACGGTGTTCTTCTTCGATTTCGACATCTTCTCGATGCGGCCGATTTCGATCGGCTGGCCGGTCGCAGTCTCGATGCCATTCTCGACCTCGGCCGGGCCGAGCCAGCGGCCATCCGAGGATTTGTAGGTCTCATGCGTCACCATGCCCTGGGTGAACAGGCCGGCGAACGGCTCGTCGATATCGAGCATACCGATATGCTTGAGCGCGCGTGTCCAGAAGCGGGCATAGAGCAGATGCAGGATCGCATGCTCGACGCCGCCGATATACTGGCCGACCGGCAGCCATTTTTCGGCGGTCGCCTTGTCGAACGGCTTGTCGTCGGGCTGGCTGGCGAAGCGAATGAAATACCAGGACGAATCGACGAAGGTGTCGAGCGTGTCGGTCTCGCGCCGCGCGGGCTTGCCGCAGCTCGGGCAAACGACATGCTTCCAGGTCGGATGGCGATCGAGCGGATTGCCGGGGACGTCGAAGGTGACATCCTCGGGCAGTTTCACCGGCAACTGATCCTTGGGCACCGCGACCGGGCCGCAGGTCTCGCAATGGACGATCGGGATCGGCGTGCCCCAGTAACGCTGGCGGCTCACCCCCCAGTCGCGCAGGCGATAGACGGTCGAGCCTTTGCCCCAGCCTTCGGCCTCGGCGCGGGCGATGACGGCGCGCTTGGCTTCCTCGACCGGCATGCCGTCGAGGAATGCCGAATTCACCAGCGCGCCGGGGCCGGTATAGGCTTCGTCGCCGTCGAACACTGCATCGGTGTTGTCTCCCTCGGCGACGACGCGGGGGACCGGCAGGCCGTATTTGCGCGCGAAATCCAAGTCGCGCTGGTCGTGCGCGGGGACGCCCATGACGGCGCCCGAACCGTAATCCATCAGCACGAAATTGGCGATGTAGACAGGCAGCTCGATGCTGGAATCGAGCGGGTGGATCGCCTTCAGGCCGGTGTCGTAGCCGAGCTTTTCCTGCGTCTCGATCTCGGCGGCGGTGGTGCCGCCCTGCTTGCATTTGTCGATGAACGCCAGCGCCTCGACATTGTCGGCGGCGTGCGCCTGCGCGATCGGGTGATCGGCGGCGACCGCGACGAAGCTGGCGCCGAAGATCGTGTCGGGGCGGGTGGAGAAGACTTCTATGCTCCCCTCCCCTTCAGGGGAGGGGTGGGGGGTGGGGGAGTCGGCGGCGGTAGCGCTCGTGGCGTGGGGGGGGGGGGGGGGGGCGGCGCGCGGCGGGGGGGGGGGGGGGGGGGGGGGCGGGGAAGCAGGGGCCACAGAGGAGAGAAAAGGGTGGGGGACGGAGGAGAAAAGGAGGGGGGGGGCGGAGT
>JBQCHO010000032.1:0-3705 GCA_051954635.1 Sphingomonas sp.
ATGCCGGGATCGGCCGGCGCGGTGCAGAACGATTTTCTCGTGCGCAACAAGGACCGCATCGGAGGCAAGGGCGTCTCCACGATCGTCACCACATCGTCCAGCGAGGCGGCATCGATCTCGCAAGCCGAAGCCGCCAAGGGACGCAAGGTCGTGCTGGTCGGCATGAGTCGTGGCGCGATCGATGTCGCCGCCGCGCTGGCAGCGGGGGCGAAGGTCAACGGACTCGTCATTGTGTCGGGCATGTATCGCGAGGCGCAGGCACGGCTGGGGTCGCCAGGGCTGCTGCCGCGCACGCTGCTCATTCACAACAAGTACGATACCTGCAAATTCACGCTGCCCGAATTTGCCAGCGAGTTCGCCGCGTGGAGCGGTGGCCGCGCATCGGTGCGTTGGGTCAACGTGCAGGGACCGGAGGTTCCCCGCGTCTGCGGCCCGATGGGGGCGCACGGTTTCTATCGGCAGGACGGCGGAGCGGTTGCCGCCATCAACAGCTTCATTCGCTCACGGTGAAAACCGTTGCACGGATGCGTCTTTTGGCTCTTTCCTCGCCGCAGCAAAGTGCTTATAGAGGGCGCCAGCTAGGAGTGTAGCTCAATTGGTAGAGCACCGGTCTCCAAAACCGGGGGTTGGGAGTTCGAGCCTCTCCACTCCTGCCAGCGGCAGGAATCCCACATCTGATTTGATGCCATGCAGCCTTTGTCTGCTTGAAGCGGACGTGAGGGCCATCGGATTTGGTCAGTCGCTGAGGCGGGTCAGAAACGCCTTGAACTCGACCGATGGTGCTTCGGCGGCGGTGCCTTCCACCGACGCAAAGCTGTTCTTCTCGACGCCACGGAAATCGATCTTCACCTCGTTGAGACCGAAAACTGGCGGATGATCCGGATCGTGGGTGTGCTGCCGCGCGACCACCACGCCACTGATCTTGTGACCGTCCTGCTCATAGGATCCGACGTAGGCGAACGAGGAACTGCCGCCGTGGAGTTTTCCATCGCGTGCGAAGATGATTCCGACGGCTTTCCGGCGCGGCGTTTCGAATTCGATCTTGTACAATCCCTCGAGCATTTCAGTCCCTGCGAGTGTTCTTGTCGGGCGGGTCACTATGTATGGTCGAGATACGTAACAGCCCGGCCTTAATTTCTCGTTATGGTTGTAGTGGTTCCTAAGTACCACAAAGGCAAGCGAAGCGGGCGGACGGATAGCATGACGGAGAAATCGCCGGGTGGTTGTGGCGCAACCGCGCGGCTCACGAACGCTCGATTTGGCCTCGATGGTTAATCCGGTCTTGCTGCCTATGTTTTCGGTGACACCTTATCCGGGCTGGGGAAAGCAGGGACACCGTTTGAAAACGGCCGCGATGCGCCGGTTCGGAATGGACAGGCGCGGTTGGCCCGTCGCACCATGGGATGTCCGAGTCGGCTTGCGAGCCGGCCGCTCATCAATCAAGCCAGTTGTTGTTCATGCGCACGTCCGATCTGCCGCCGGCCAATCCCGGTTTCGTCCATCTCCACGTTCACTCCGCCTATTCGCTGCTGCGCGGCGCGATGAAGGTGCAGAAGCTGGCCGAACTGGCGAAGGCCGACCATCAGCCGGCGCTGGCGCTCACCGACACCGACAATCTGTTCGGCGCGCTGGAATTCTCCGACAAACTTGCCGGCTACGGCATCCAGCCCATCGCGGGCCTCGCGCTGGCGGTGGATTTTGGCGATCAGGACCCCAACGCGCGCAGCGGTCTTGTGCCGGGGCCGTCGCGGATCGTGCTGCTGGCGGCGCGCGAGGCCGGCTATCGCAGCCTGATGCGGCTCAACTCGCGCGCCTTCTTGGAGACCCCGACGCATCAGGCGCCGCATATCAAGCTCGACTGGCTGCAAGGCGAGACCGACGGGCTGATCGCATTGAGTGGCGGACCGGACGGGCCGATCTCGTTGGCTGTCACCGCCGATCAGGCCGCGCTGGCAGCGTCGCGTTGCGATCAACTCGTCGCGCTGTTTGGCGATCGCTTCTATATCGAGCTGCAACGCCACGGTGCTGAGCGCGAGCGCCGCGCCGAGCCGGCCTTGATCGATCTCGCTTACGCCAAGGGCCTGCCGCTGGTCGCGACCAATGAACCGTATTTTGCGTCCGCCGACGACTACGAAGCGCACGACGCGCTGCTTTGCATTGCCGCCGGTAAACTGATCGCGGAAGCGGATCGCGATCAACTGACGCCGGATCATCGCTTCAAGACCCGCGCCGAGATGGCGGTGCTGTTCGCCGATCTGCCGGAAGCTCTCGCATCGACGGTCGAGATCGCCGCGCGTTGTGCCTATCGGCCGCGCACGCGAAAACCGTTGCTGCCGCACTTCACCGTCGATCCCAACACCAGCGGCGAGGAGGCCGAGCGCGAGGAGGCCGCCGAATTGCGCAAGCAGGCGGAGGAAGGCCTCGCGCGGCGGCTGGCGCTGCATGGCCTGACGCAAGGCGCGACCGAGGAGGACTATCAGAAGCGCTTGAGCTTCGAACTCGATGTCATCACCCGGATGAAATATTCCGGCTACTTTCTCATCGTGTCCGACTTCATCAAGTGGGCCAAGGCGCAGGGCATTCCGGTGGGGCCGGGGCGCGGCTCCGGCGCCGGCTCGCTGGTGGCTTACTCGCTGACCATCACCGACCTCGATCCGATCCGCTTCGGCCTGCTGTTCGAGCGCTTCCTTAATCCCGAGCGCGTGTCGATGCCGGACTTCGACATCGACTTCTGCATGGACCGCCGCGACGAGGTGATCGACTACGTCGCGCGCAAGTACGGTCGCGACAAGGTCAGCCAGATCATCACCTACGGCTCGATGGCGGCCAAGGCGGTGCTGCGCGATTCCGGCCGCGTGCTCGGCATGGGTTACGGCCAGGTCGACAAGCTGGCCAAGATGATCCCGCCGCGGCCGCTCGACCTGACCCTGTCCGATGCGCTGGGGCTGTCGGAGAAGTCGAAGAAGGAGACCGATCGTGTCGTGCGCGAATTCTGCGACGCCTACGCGCAGGACGAGGACGCCCACGCGCTGATCGACCTGGCGCTGAGCCTGGAAAACCTCACGCGCAACGCCGGCAAGCACGCCGGCGGCGTGGTGATCGCGCCGACCCCGCTCACCGATTTCTCCCCGCTGTACTGCGAAGCCGGCGGCGGCGGCGTGGTCACCCAGTACGACAAGGACGATGTCGAGGCGGTCGGTCTGGTGAAGTTCGACTTCCTCGGCCTGCGCACGCTGACCATCATCGACTGGGCGGTGAAAGCGATCAACGCGCGCCGCGCGAAAACCGGCGAGGCGGCGCTGGACATCTCCGCGTTGCCGCTGGACGACCCGGCGCCGTACGAGCTGCTGAAGAAGGCGCAGACGGTCGCCGTGTTCCAGCTCGAATCCTCCGGCATGCAGCGCATGCTGAAGGATGCGAAACCGGACCGCTTCGAGGACATCATCGCGCTGGTGGCGCTGTACCGCCCCGGCCCGATGGACCTGATCCCCAGCTTCATCGCGCGCAAGCACGGCCGCGAGGAAGTCGAGTATCCCGACCCCCGCGTCGAGCCGATCCTGAAAGAGACCTACGGCATCATGGTCTACCAGGAGCAGGTGATGCAGATGGCGCAGATCGTCGGCGGCTACACGCTCGGCGGCGCCGACCTGCTGCGCCGCGCGATGGGCAAGAAGAAAGTCGAGGAGATGGTCAAGCACCGCGCGA
>JBQCHO010000033.1:0-10388 GCA_051954635.1 Sphingomonas sp.
TCCCCTGCACCCAAGGTGCCGAGCACCGTGTCGTAGAAGCGCTTGGATCGTTCAATGTCGTTCGATCCGACCATGGTGTGAAAAAGCACGCATACTCTCCTGAAGGCTGACCGACTTACGATCGCCATTAGCGGTCTCACCTAACAGGCACGTAACCCGCAGTCATCCCCGGCCCTCGGAATGTCCGCTAATGGAACGAGAGCGGTCAGCCCTTCCAATGTTGGAAATTGTCTGAGACACCGTCGCACGCCCCTCAGGCGGCAGCTCTTTGAAAGATGTATAAACGCGATCACAAACCCGTCGCCTCGCCGTGCGCCATCGTCGCATTGCCGTCGCGCGTTGGCCCGCATCCGGCGCGCCCGTGTCGCATGACTGTCGCGTGGATGCGGCGAACAGGCCGCTTCACGGGCGCGTTCCCGGCGCATGAGCCGCAAAAACGCCGCCACGCTCTCCACTTTCTCCACTTCACGCCGAAATCGAGGCTGTTGCCGCCGTGCTCTGTGCCGCTACGGCGCCACCGGCAGGCACTGCCCGCCGGCGCGTTTGACGTCGGCGCAGGCGTGGTTGGCGTCGGCGCTCGAGGCGAAGCCGCCGGCTTGGAGGCGGACGATCGCGCCGGCCTTCACGTAATAGGGCTGGGCGCCGCGCAACGCCGCGACCTTGGGGCCGAGCGTCTGCCATTGGCTCCTGGCGCGCGCTTCGGTGCTGAATGCGCCGAGTTGGACGCGCCATGCGCCGGTCGAGGGTTTCGCGGCGGGTTGCGGGGTAGGCTTGGGCGGCGGGGCGCTCGGTGTGGGTTTGGCGCGCGGCGCGGTTGTGGCGACCTGGGAGGGCGGCAGCGGGGTCGTCCTGATCGATGAGCCCGCGGTCACCTCGGGCGGGAGATGGGTCTGCTGTGCGTCGGCCTGATATTGCCGTGCGAGAGCGAGGCCCTGTTTACGCTGCGCTTCGGGGATGTATTTGTCCATGTCGGCGAGCGTCTGGCTGGCTTGCGGCAGGCCGGCGTTCGAAGCGCGGGTCATCAGCGCATAAGCGCGCGGCCAATCCTTCTGCAGCCCGCCGTCGCCGTTGAACAGCATCGTGCCGAGGATCAGTTGCCCGCGCGGATCGCCGCGCGAAGCGGATTTTTCGAGCCACGGCGCCGCCTGCGCGCGCTGGCCGCGCTGGAACAGCGTGCGGCCGTAATTGTCCTCGGCCTGGAAGTGCCCTTGCTCGGCCGCCTTGCGATACCAATCCTCGGCCTTGGTCAGGTCGACCGGCACGCCCTTGCCGAGCCGATAGGCCTGGCCGAGATTGAACTCGGCGTCGGCGTCGCCCTTCGCGGCGGGGCCCTGCCAGTCGGCGATCGCCGACTTGAAGTCGCCACGCTGATAGGCATCGACCCCGGCCTTGACCGCGTTCGATTGCGCCCATGCCGTGCCCGTCAGCGCCCCCGCGAGCAGCGCCGCCCCGACCATCGAACGTCCACTCACCGTCATCGCGCCATTCCCCGAATACCCGTCACGGCACGATCATGCCGTGAGACGAGCGCGATGCAAAGGCCTGTGTTCGCTTCCAGAACCCGCCCCGCTGGCCGCGGCGGTGGAATCGCGAACGTCGACCGCTGTCCCAACGTGGCACAGTTGCGCAACGAGTAGGCCAAGCCGAGTCACACCTGCGACGAACCGAATGGCTGAAGACGTGACGTCGTTCGCCGACAGGCAGACGACATCTATTCGGGAGGGAGGGGCCAGCAGCTCTCTTTGCCCGGGTTTCCCCCCGCTGCTGGCTGCCGGGGGCGGCGGTTCATAGCGCCGCCCCCGAAGGCGTATCGCACCGCGCCTCGGCATTGCCCTTCGGAAATTAACCAGTTCTTGACCTGTGCGTGGCACTCCACCCTCGGAGCAACCGGTTTTTCAGGGGAAGAGATGCGCGTTCTCGCGATGGCATCACAGAAGGGCGGCTCGGGCAAGACCACCTTGTCCGGTCACCTCGCCGTACAGGCGCAGCTGGCGGGGCAGGGGCCCGTCGTCCTGATCGACATCGATCCGCAAGGCTCGCTGTCGGACTGGTGGAACGAGCGCGAGAGCGAGTTTCCCGCCTACGCGCAGACCACCGTCGCGCGGCTCGCCGCCGACCTGGAGGTGCTGCGCCAGCAGGGCTTCCGCCTCGCGGTGATCGATACGCCGCCCGCCATCACGATGGCGATCCAGAGCGTGATCGCCGTCGCCGAGCTCGTCGTCATCCCGACGCGCCCGAGCCCGCACGATCTTCGCGCGGTCGGCGCGACGGTTGATCTGTGCGACCGCGCCGGCAAGCCGCTGATCTTCGTCGTCAACGGCGCGACGCCCAAGGCCCGGATCACCTCCGAAGCCGCGGTCGCGCTGTCGCAGCACGGCACCGTCGCTCCCGTCACCATCCATCACCGCACCGACTTTGCCGGATCGATGATCGATGGCCGCACGGTGATGGAGCTCGATCCCAAGTGCAAATCGGCTCAGGAGGTCGAGGCGCTGTGGGGCTATATCTCCGACCGCCTCGAAAAGAATTTCCGCCGCACCGTGTTCGCCGCACCCGCCGCGACCCCGGGCTATGTCGCGCCCCGTCCGATGAGCGGCTTCGGCCGCCGGGTGGTGAGCTGACATGTCGATGATGGGTCAGCCCAAAGCGCAGGCGTCGCTGTCGTCGAGCCTGCTCGCACGCAAGGGCCAGGCGCGCCCGGCAATGCGGCCGCAGGGTTTCTCCGGCTTCGGCAACCCCGCCGGGCAGATGGACGATCTCGGCTGGAACGATATGGGCGGCTATGACGCGCCGATCGACGAGCCGGTTCGCGCCGTCACCGAACCCGCGCCGGCGCCGATCGAGGAACCGCCGGTGTTGCGCCAGCGCGAGGCGCTGAAGGCGGAAATCGAAGCACCTCGTGCCAAGCCGGCGAAGGCAGTGATCAAGCCTGCCATGTCGGAGGCCGCGCTGGGTCGCATCGGCCGCACCGTGCGCGCCAAGCAGACCAAGGCCAAGTCGGCCTTCACGCTGCGGCTCGACGCCGATCGCCATCTGCGCCTGCGCCTTGCCACCGCGATTTGCGATCGTTCGGCGCAGTTGCTCGTCACCGAGGCGCTCGACGCCTTCCTCGCCACGCTGCCCGAGGTCGACGCGCTGGCGCAATCGCTACCGGCAAAATCCAAGAAATTCCGGGGGGAATGATCCGATGAACCGCCGTCTCGCCCTTTCGTTCACGATGTCCGCGCTGCTGCTCGGCGGTACGATGGTCGGCTGTACGCACGACGCGCATCTCGCCTCGGCAAGCGCGCGCGACGGCGACAAGGCCGCCTCGCAGGCTGCCGACCTCGCCGGCAAGGCAGGCAACGCGTTGGCCAGGAAGAAGGGCGACAAGGCGGTCGAGTTCGCCGAGGCAGCGGTCGCGCTGCAGCCGCGCGATGCGGATTACCGCGTGCTCCTCGGGCAGAGCTATATGCAGGCGGGGCGCTTCGCCTCGGCGCATCAGGCGTTCGTCGATACGCTGTCGCTCGATCCCAAGAATGCCCGCGCCGCGCTCAACCTCGCGCTCGCCGAGACCGCCGAGGGCGATTGGGCCGCGGCGCGCGCGACGCTGAACGACCACGCCGGGTCGATCCCGGCGGCGGACCGCGGCCTCGCGCTGGCGCTGGCCGGCGATCCCAAGGGCGCGGTGCAGGTGCTTTACCCGGCCGCGCGCGAGCCGGGTGCCGATTCGAAGACACGGCAGAACCTTGCGCTGGCGCTCGCGTTGGCCGGCGATTGGCGCGATGCGCGTGTGATCGTCGCGATGGATCTGTCGCCGGCGGACGTCGACAAGCGGCTCGGTCAATGGGCGCAGCTCGCCCAGCCGCGCCGCGCGTCGGACCAAGTCGCCGCGCTGCTTGGCGTGACGCCGAGCCAGGATCCCGGCCAGCCGATCGCGCTGGCGCTGAACGCGCCCGCGGCGCCGATCGCGCTCGCCGCCGCAGAGCCCGCGCCCGAAGCGGCGCCGGCGCCCGTAGCCGCGCCGCAACCTGTCGTGGCATCGCAGCCGGTCGTGGCCGAGGCCGCGCCGACCGCGAAGCCCGTCCAGACGGCGTCGGTGGTCTTCGCGCCGCGCCACGAAGTCGTCCAGCAGCTCCCGGCCCAACCGGTGTTTCAACAGGCGGTTCGTGCGGTGGTCGCCGAGCAGGCCGCTGCAAAGCCCGCAGCGCTCACGCTCGACGCGGGTAATTATTATGTCCAGCTCGGCGCTTTCGACAGCGCCGCGGTAGCGCGCGATGGCTGGGCCCGCGCTCAACGTCGCTTGCCGCTGCTCGCCAAGCAGACGCCGCAGGGCATGCCGTTCAATCAGAGCGGTGCGAATTACTACCGGCTGTCGGTCGGCGGCTTCGCCAAGGCCGATGCGCGCCGGTTGTGCAACCAGTATCGCGCCCGTGGCGGCCAGTGCTTCATCCGTGCCGATGGCGGCGACGCCGTCGCGCAGTGGATGAAGAAGGGCGTCGAACTCGCCTCGCGCTGATCGCGTGCCTTCGTCATTGCGAGGAGCGTAGCGACGAAGCAATCCAGGGGACGAAGAGCAGCGCTGGATTGCTTCGCTACGCTCGCAATGACGATTTTAGCCGGCTCCGCGTCAAACCAGCGCCGCGCCGCCCTTGAACAACCGCAGCACCTTGCCCTGAACCGGCAGGCCGTCGAACGGCGTGTTCCCGGCCTTGGCGCGCATCGCGTCGGCATCGATCTGCCACGGCGCGTCGCGATCGACGAGCATCAAATCGGCCGGCGCGCCGGGGGCCAGCGTCCCGGCCTCGATCCCCATCACTCGCGCCGGATTGGCCGATAGCAACGCCATCAGCCGCTCGATCGGCAGCCGCTCGTCGCGCACGAAGCCAAGCGCAAGCGCCAGCAGCAACTCGGCATTGGCCGCGCCCGGTGACGAATCGGCGAAGGGCAGCCGCTTTTCCTCGGGCCCGCGCGGGTCATGGCCCGACGAGAGGACGTCGATCGTGCCGTCGGCGAGCGCGGCGAGCGCGGCCTTGCGGTCGTCCTCCGAACGCAACGGCGGCGAAAGGTGCGCGAAGGTGCGGAAATCGCTCATTGCGATATCGCTCAAGAGCAGATGCGCCGGCGTGATGCCGCAGGTGACGCGCACGCCGCGGCGCTTTGCGGCGCGGATCAGGTCGAAACCCTGCGCGGTGGTCACCTGACGGAAATGGAGGCGCGCGCCGGTTTCCTCGGCGAGCATCAGGTCGCGCGCGATCGCCAGCGGCTCGGCGAGCGACGGCGCGGCCGAGAGCCCGAGGCGCGTCGCCGTCTCGCCGGCTGTCGCGACGGCGTTGGCGGTCAGGCCCGCATCTTCGGCGTGCGCGACGACGGCGAGGTCGAGGTCGCGCGCATAAGCGAGCACCTTGCGCATCACGTTCGAGTCGGCGATCCAGCGCCGCCCCGTAGCGACCGCCTTGGCCCCGGCGCCCCGGTTGATCGCCATTTCGGCGAGGTCGGTGCCCGCCAGCCCCTTGGTCGCGGCGGCGAGCGGGTGGATCCACAGTTTGGGCTTGCCGATCAGCGCCGCGCGCTGGACGATGCCGGGATCGTCGAGCACCGGCGACTGATCGGGCATCAGCCCGACCCGGACGATGCCGCCGGCGTGGAAGGCGTCGAGATCGACCGCGAACACGCCGAGATCGACGATCGCGGGGGCGAGCATCCTGCCCTTGCAATCGATCGCCTCAACATCCGACGGCATTTCGAAGCTGCCCGTCGCGACGACTGCACCATCCTTGACCAGCAGATCGCCGGTGGTGACGCCGGCCTCAGGGCAGACCAGCTCGGCGTTCAGAAAGGCGAGGGGACGGCTCATGCCCAGCCCTCCACGCCGCGCGCGCGCCGCGTTAGTACGTCCAGACACGCCATGCGCACCGCGACGCCCATTTCGACCTGTTCGGTGATCGCCGAGCGCTCAGGATGGTCGGCGACGCTCGAGGTGATTTCGACGCCGCGGTTCATCGGGCCGGGGTGCATGACGAGCGCGTCGGGCTTGGCACGCGCGAGCCGTTCGGGGGTGAGGCCGTAGCGGAGGTGATATTCGCGGGTCGAGGGGATGAAGCCGCCGTTCATCCGCTCGTTCTGCAGGCGCAGCATCATCACGACATCGGCGCCGTTCAGGGCCTTGTCGAAATCGACGAACGGCGTGACGCCCATCCGCTCGATCGCCTCGGGCATCAGCGTGGAGGGGGCGCAGACGCGGACCTCGGCGGCAAGCGCGGTGAGCGCGAGGATGTTCGAGCGCGCGACGCGGCTGTGGAGCAGGTCGCCGCAGATCACCACGCGCTGGCCGGCGATCGATCCGCGCCGGCGCCGGATGGTCAGCGCGTCGAGCAGCGCCTGCGTCGGATGCTCGTGCGCGCCGTCGCCGGCGTTGAGCACCGCGCAATCGACCTTGTCGGCGATCAGCTGCACCGCGCCGGAGGCCATGTGGCGAATCACGATCACGTCGGCGCGCATCGCATTGAGCGTCATCGCGGTGTCGATCAGCGTCTCGCCCTTCTTCACCGAACTCTGCGCCGCGTGCATGTTGACGACGTCGGCGCCGAGCCGCTTGCCCGCGATCTCGAACGACAATAGTGTGCGCGTCGAATTCTCGAAGAACGCATTGATCTGCGTCAGCCCGTCGAGCGGGTGCTGGCTCTTGGCATGGCGGCGGTTCCAGTCAATCCACTGCTCCGCTTCGTCGAGCAGGAACATGATCTCGTGCGGCTGCAACCCGCCGATGCCGGTCAGGTGCCGGTGCGGGAAAACGGCGCCGCCCGTGATCTGGGCGGCGGGGCGATGATCGGAAGCTGACATTAAAGGCGTCGCGTAGCGCTCGCGACGATACCGCGCAAGGTCAGACCGCGAACAGCGTCACACCCTCGTAGCGTTCTTCCTTGGGATCGAACACCGGCTGCGGGTCGAACGGATGCTCGCCGACCTTGGGATCGTGGATTCCGGTCAGCTTGAACGAGCCGACCTTCAACTCACGCGGCGGCTGGCCGTCGCGCTCGAGCGTCACGGCATCGACATAGAGCTCGTCATGCTTGGTGTAGAGGATATGCGGGGCGAGCCGGACCGCCTGGCGGTTATAGACGCCTTCTAGGCACTTTCGGGTGGCGATGGCTTCGAGGACGATGCGGCTGGCTTCCATGATCGCGAATTTAAGCAGCCGGCCGAGTCGATCAAGTAAAAATTGTGCAACGCAGCATTTCCGTGTCGCAACCGTGATAGAAATTGCCGGCGAACGAGCGCACTCTTTCCTGCCCGATCAGGAGAGGACCAATGCCGCAATTCGTCGTCGAGCGCGAAATGCCGGGCGCGGGCAAGCTCGGGCCCGCCGACCTCAAAGGCGCCTCGCAGCAATCATGCAGCGTGCTTCGAGACTTGGGCCCGGACATTCAATGGGTCCACAGCTACGTAACCGACGACAAGATATACTGCCTCTACCGCGCGCCCGACGAGAAGCTGATCCGCCAGCACGCCGAAACCGCAGGCTTTCCCGCCAATAGCATTGCTGAAGTGCGCGCGGTGATCGATCCGACGACCGCGGATTAGCCCGCCATCAGCGCGTCGATCGCGCCTTGCAGAATGTAAGCGGCGGCCATCTTGTCGACCAGCTCGGCGCGTTTTGCGCGGCTGGCGTCCTGCTCGATCAGCGTCCGCGTCACCGCCTGGGTCGACCAGCGCTCGTCCCATAGCAGGATCGGCAGCCCCCAGTCCTCGACATTGCGCGCGAACGCCCGGCTCGATTGGCTGCGCGGGCTCTCGCTACCGTCGAGATTGAGCGGCAGGCCGATAACGACGCCCTTCACCGCCTGCGGTGCGATCACCGCCGCGATCGCGGCCTTGTCCTTCTGGAACTTGGTGCGACGGATCAGCTCGGCCGGGCTGGCGAAATGCCACCCGGCATCGCACAGCGCGACGCCGATCGTCTTGGTGCCGACATCGAGCCCGATCAACCGCCCGCCCTCGGGCAGCGAGTCGCGATAGGCGAGGCGGTCGGTCGTGATCATCCCCGCGCGCTTAGCGCGGCCGCGGACAACAAAAAAGGCGCCCGGCCGCGTTTGGCCGGGCGCCCCTTGGTGATCGTGACGATCTCAGTTGCCGGTGGAGCTCGCCGAACCGGCAACAGATCCGGCCGAGGGCTTCGGGCTTGGGGCGGACGCCTCCATCTTGGCCGAGGCCGCGGTCTGGATGCGCTTCATCAGCGCGGGATCGGACTGCGAAGCGGTCGCGATCGCGTTGAACTTCTCCGGCGTAAGGCCCGACGAGGTGACGGCCGAGGCCATCTGCTTCTGCTTGTCGGTCGCGGCTACGCTGGCATCGCCCTGAATTTTCTGAACCGCGATCGCCGCGGTCGCGAACTCGTTGACGTCGGCGTCGGTGTACGACGCGGCACTGGCGGTCGGGGCAGCGGCGCTCGCGGTCGTGTTGGCGGTTGCAGCGGGCGCGTTCTGCGCGATCGCGGCGGTGCCGGCGAGGGTCGAAGCCGCCATCAGCGCGGCGAGGGTACCGAAACGGGTCATATGGTCTCTCCTGCACATGGAAACGAGATTTGTGCGACAGACCTCGTGATTGGCACGAGAAGGTCAATCCAAAACCCGTCGCGCCGTGGCACTGGAGAGACGAGGTGAGGGTTTCTCAGGTCATGCGCAGTCTAAAAGCGCACGTCACCTCGATTCGAATGCTTGCAGGCGGCGTGCGGCGTCTGCGCGGATATTTGCCCAGAACAACGAATAGTCGAATACGTGGTAATTATTTCCGGGGAGTACATAATTTCCCACTAGGTCGGGCGGCGACCCGATCGACAGGATGCCGCGCCCCTCGCATTTCGCCGACACGCGACCCCCAGCGATCGTCGCGGTGCGCAGGTCGGCGGCGGGATAGAGCGTGCCCTCGTTGGCACTTTTCGGCGCGGTTGCGTCAGGCGTACCGGTCAACGGATTGGTGCAGACGAGTTCGGTCGCCTTGCGCGGCGCGCCGGTAAAGCCGGTGGTCGCATCGAATGCGTCGAAGATCAGCGAGGGGTCGGCGGGCTCGGCGAAGGTTTGCCACGAAAGGATACAGCCGGCCTGGTCCGCCGCAGTGCATTCGGGCAGGCCGAGCGCAGGCAGGTCGGCGGTCTTCGAAACCGGCCAGCCGACCACATAGGCCGCGACGATCCGCTTGGCGAGCGGGGTGCCGGCGATGCGATCGTGGAGCAGCTGCGTCAGGTGCAACGCGCCCTGGCTGTGGCCGGCGAGGATGATCGGCTGGTTCGGGCCGATCTGCTTGAGGAAGGCATCGAACGCGGCCAGGACGTCGCGATAGGCGAGCGCGCGGGCGTCGAGCGCGGCCTTGCTGTCGGTCAGGAAGGCGCCGAACGTCGCTTGGCGGTAGCGCGGCGCCCAGATCGCCGCCACGCCGTTGAAGGCGCTCGCCTGGCCGCGCAGGAACAGTGCCGCGCGGGCATTGGCCTCGGCATCGTCGAGCGGCGCGTTCCAGTGGGCACGGTTGAGGTACGAGGTCGGGTGGATGAAGAACACCGCCGCCTGGGGGTGCGCGGTCGGGGTATAGCCTTTCGGGGTCCACAATGCCGGATTGTTCGCGATATCTGGCCGCGCGAGCCACATCTGACGATCGTCATAGGCGTTGCCGGCGAGGGCTGGCGCGTCCTCAAAGCTCGCCGAGGGCACCATTGCCTGGCGGATCAGCTGGGCCCCGAACAGGCGATAGGCGAAGGCGGCGGCAACGGTGAGCATGACGATGGCGGCGACCAGATAGAGGAACTTGCGGGCCAAGATGGCGGCTCCATTGTGCAATGCAACATAAACGTTCGCGCGGGCGATCGGTTTCTCGTGCATGATGGTTGTATCGAACGCAATCGTGAAGGCCATTGCCTTGCCGCGTCGCACGGTGCTAGCCGCGCCTTTATGTCCGTAGACACTGCAACCGTGAAGCGGATCGCGAGCCTTGCGCGCATCGCGATCACCGAAGAGGAAGCCGGCCGGCTCGCGCCCGAGCTCGGCAACATCCTGGGCTGGATCGAGCAATTGGGTGAGGTCGACACGCGCGACGTCGCGCCGATGACCGCGGTGATCCCCAACCATCTGCGCCTGCGCGACGATGTCGTCACCGACGGCGGCGTGCGCGACGCGGTGCTGAGCAACGCGCCGCAGGCCGAACACGGCTTCTTCGCGGTGCCGAAGGTGATCGAATAATGACCGAGCTTACCGATCTCGGCGTCGCCGCCATCCGTGACGGCGTGCGCAAGGGCACTTTCTCCGCGCGCGAGGTGGCCGAGGCGTTCGTCGCCAACGTGGCCGCCGCCAAGCAGCTCAACGCCTTCCTGGTCGAAACCCCCGATCACGCGCTTGCCGCCGCCGATGCCGCCGACAAGG
>JBQCHO010000034.1:0-31748 GCA_051954635.1 Sphingomonas sp.
GCCGAGATCCTCGAGCTCGGCCGAGTTCAGCGCCATCCGCTCGTCGCGCCACGGCTTGTCGCCCTCGGCGAACTTGGCGATGACGATGTCGAGGATCGGCGGCTCGACAGTATTCACCGCCGCGAACATCCAGGTGATCGCGCGCGCCCTGGCATCGGCGTCCTCTGGCAGCAGGCCGGGGTAACTCGACGCAATATGGAAGACGATCGCGCCCGTCTCGAACAGCGTCAGGTCGTCTTCCTCGAAGGTCGGAATCTGCCCGAACGGATGCCGCGCGAGGTGCGCTGGCGCCTTCATTGCGGCGAACGAGACGGGGCGGACGTCATAGGGCTGGCCAACTTCCTCGAGCGCCCAGCGCACGCGGGTGTCGCGCGCCAGCCCCATGCCGCCGTCGGGCGACCGTTCGAATGCGGTGATCGTGATCGTCACGGGGCGGGCTCCTGTCTATGCCGACTCAGGCGAACGGCGCGGTGCCGGCAAGCGCGGCCTGGGCGAGGATCGCCAGCGCCGTCAGCGTGAAGGCGACGATGCCGATCAGCGTGCTGCGGGCGTCGCGCATCGCTGTCGCTCAATCGGCGATCGGCTGATGCAATTCGCCAGCCGCATCGGCGGCGTTGGCAGCGGCCATATCCATCCAGAACGGCCCGAAGCCGTGGCCGTCGAAATCCTCGAATGCTCGGCTGTACATGAAGCCTTCATCCTGGGGCGGATGCGCTTCCTTGCCCCCGGCGGCGATCGCCGCCTCTGTAATCGCATCGACCTCGGCGCGGCTGTCGAACGACAGCGCGAACAATGCGGCGCTCGTCTTGTGCGCGTCGCCGATCTCCTTGGGCGTGAACGTCGCGTAGAACGGTCGGGCGAGCAGCATCACGTAGATCGTGTCGGACCACACCATCGATGAAGCCTGTTCGTTGCTGAACTGCGCGTTCTTTTCGAATCCGATCGCTTCATAGAAGGCGGTCGACCTGGCAACGTCGGCGACGGGCAGGTTGATGAAGATCATCTTGGCCATTGGGTGTCTCCTCAATAATCGAGCTTGGGATACCAATTCTTGTCGCGCCCGCCGGGAGTCCAGTCGAGCACGTTCCACAAGGGTGTCGGATCGGGGGCGAGATGCGGATCGAAGCCGGGATCGGCGGTCTCCATGCCGCCCTCGGCCGCCCAGAACAGCCGCACGGCATCGCCGTCGCGCCGCCAGACGAGCACGCTCGCCCATTCGTCGCCATCGACCAGAAAGCGGTAATCCTCGACCATGTCGTCGCCGACGATCTGGTAGAAATTGAGGTGCTCCCAACCCCGCTCGCGGGCGAACTCAAGCTGTCGCGCGACCGGCGAGCGGCCGATGATCGCCAGCGCGATACGCTGCTCGATGTCGGGCGCGGGCACGTCGAGCGAGCCGACGAACGAGGTGCACATCGGGCACGGCCGCTCGCGCTCGGGGCCGAACATCCAGAAATAGGTGAACAGCGTGTCGTGCCGCCCGAACAGGTCGATCAGGCCGAGTTCGTTCCCCTCGGCATCGAGGAAGCGATAGTCCTTGGCAACCGGCCCCGGCGGCAGCGCGCGGCGCTGTTCGGCAACGCGCTGGATCTGGCGGCGCAGCTCGATCTCCTTGGCGAGCAGATCGGTGCGCGCGCGGCGATAGGCATCGCTCTCGCCCGGCCAGCGCGTCGGCAGCGCCTCGGCCATGGCGCGCGCCGGCTTGAGCGCGGCGTCGGGGGGCAGGGTGGCGGTGTCGCTCATGGTTACTCTCCTGTTTTCGCTCTTCTCGGCGACTCGGGATTTGACGGTGATGCCCGTTTCAGTTATTAAAAGCAACTATGGAGTTAGAAAAAATAACCAAATCGAATTTACCCAAGGCGCGGCGCTGGTATCAGGATGCCTGCGGCACCGCGCTGGCGATGGACCTGGTCGGCGAGCGCTGGACGCTCCTTATAATGCGCGAATTGCTGCTCGGGCCGCGCCGCTTCGGCGAGCTGCGCGGCGGGCTGGTCGGTTTGAGCGCCAATGTGCTGACCCAGCGTCTGGAGGGGCTCGAACAGGCCGGGATCGTCCGCCGCCGCCAATTGCCCTCGCCTGCCAACGCGCAGGTTTACGAGCTGACGCGCTGGGGCATGGCCTCGGAGGACGCGATCTTCGCCCTCAGCCGCTGGGCCGCCGGCTCG
This sequence comes from Sphingomonas sp., assembly GCA_051954635.1. Taxonomy (GTDB): domain Bacteria; phylum Pseudomonadota; class Alphaproteobacteria; order Sphingomonadales; family Sphingomonadaceae; genus Sphingomonas. The sequence goes on from JBQCHO010000034.1 coordinate 2,166, forward strand.
CCCGCGCACGACGTCACGCTGCCGCTCAGCAACACCGCCTTCATGCTGTCGCTGAAGACGATGATCGACCGCACCCGCGCCCGCGACCTGTCGATCGACCTCGGCTTCCGCATCGGCGGCGAGCCGTTCCGCGCGGCGATCGTCGACGGCGCGCTCGACATCCGCCGCGCCGATCCCGCCGGCGCCGACGTAATCTTCGACGGCCAGCCCTCTCAACTCGCCAGCGTCTTCTATGGCCCCCGACCGCTCGACGAGACGCAGGCCGATGGCCTAGTGACCGTCACCGGAGACCTTGCTCGCGGCCAGGCTTTCGTCGACTGTTTCGCGCTGCCCGCCTTCGACAACGATTGAAGCCGCGCTCGCTCGGGTTACATTGGCGGCAACCCACATCGCCATTCGGCGGTTGAGCGACGCATCGGCTCGTCCTAAGGCTGGCCGCCCTATTTTCCATCCGGGGAACAAGAAGGCCCGAGCATGAGCGATATCCCCAACACCCAGCCCGACAGCCGCGAGACCACGGTGCTCGACGCGCCCGACAAGATGGTCAAGGTGCGCGATGCGTTCGGCATCGATTCGGACATGGAATGCCCGGCCTTCAGCGAGGCCGACGAGCGCGTGCCCGATCTCGATCCGGCCTATGTGTTCGATCCCGACACCACGCTGGCGATCGCCGCCGGCTTCGCGCACAATCGCCGCGTGATGGTGCAGGGCTATCACGGCACCGGCAAGTCGACGCACATCGAGCAAGTTGCCGCGCGGCTCAACTGGCCATGCATTCGCATCAACTTGGACGCGCATATCAGCCGCATCGACCTCGTCGGCCGCGACGCGATCGTGCTACGCGACGGCCAGCAGGTCACCGAGTTCCGCGAAGGCCTGCTGCCCTGGGCACTGCAGACGCCGACCGCCTTGGTGTTCGACGAATACGACGCCGGCCGCCCCGACGTGATGTTCGTCATCCAGCGCGTGCTCGAAACCGAGGGCAAGCTGACGCTGCTCGATCAGAACCGCGTGATCCGCCCCAACCCCTATTTCCGCCTGTTCGCCACCGCCAACACGGTCGGCCTCGGCGATACCAGCGGGCTCTATCACGGCACTCAGCAGATCAATCAGGGCCAGATGGATCGCTGGAACATCGTCGTCACCCTCAACTATCTGCCCGCAGCGACCGAGGCGCAGATCGTCCTCGCCAAATCGGGCGAATACGACAAACCCGAGGGCAAGAAGACCGTCGAGGACATGGTCCGCGTGGCGGACCTGACGCGCAAGGGCTTCGTCAATGGCGACATCTCGACGGTGATGAGCCCGCGCACGGTGATCACCTGGGCGCAGAACGCGCTGATCTTCGGCGACGTCGGCTTCGCCTTCCGCCTCTCCTTCCTCAACAAATGCGACGAGGCCGAACGCCCGCTCGTCGCCGAATATTACCAGCGCGTATTCGGCAAGGACCTGCCCGAAAGCGTGGTCGGCAAAGCGTGAGGCTGATAGATTGACGGCATGACCCGCGCCGAAGCCCTTGAGCGCCTGCGCGCGCATGAGACCGAGTTGAAGTCGCTCGGCATCGAACAGTTGTCGCTGTTCGGATCGGTCGCGCGCGGCGAAGAAACCGAGTGGTCGGATGTCGATCTTGCGGTGCGTTTCGGCGCGTCCGCCCGACAGCAGATGGGCGTGTTTGAGTTTCTCGATGTCCGCGACGTGATCGCCGAGCTTCTCGGCAAATCGGTCGATCTTGTCACCGAGCCGACTCGCAAGCCGCGCTTCCAGCAGCGCATTGATCGGGATCGCGTCCTTGTCTTCTGAACGCGAACAGGACCGTCTTCAGGATATCATCGACAATATCGATGCCATCGACCGTTATCTCGATGGCCGCTCTTTCGAGGCCTTCGCGGCCGAGCGCATCGTCGTCGATGCGACCGAACGCTGCCTCAGTCGGATCAGCGAAGCTGTGGTCAAGATCGGACCGGATCGCATGGGGGTAATCGCGCCGGAGATACCCACCGAGCGGGTGCGCGGGCTCGGCAACCTGCTGCGGCACGAATATGACGTTGTCGATCTCGAGCAGATCTACATCCTGATCCACAAGAGCCTTCCGCCGCTCCGCGCCGCCGCCGCCCGCGCGCTGGAGGCGTAAGTGACCGCCGAAACACCCCTCGATCGCTTCAAGAACGTGCTCGGCGGCGCCGCGCGGGCGCTGTCGGAGGAGAGCGAGCTCGAGCTCGCCTTCACCGCCGACGCGCCCTCGCAGACCGGCAAGCACGTCAAGGTGCCGATGCCGGCGCGCCAGCTTCCCGCCGATCAGGTCGCCGAGGCGCGCGGGTTCGCCGATCAGTTCGCACTGCGCCTGCGGCTCCACGACGCCGCCGTTCACCAGCGCGGCGCGCCGACCGAGGCGGTCGCCCGCGCCGTCTATGACGCGGTCGAGAATGCCCGCGTCGAGGCGCTCGGCTCGCGTGGCTATCGCGGGATTTCGGACAATCTCGATACCGCGCTCGCCATGCGCCTGCGCTCGGACCCGATCACCCGCGCGCGCAGCAGGGACGAGGTGCCGCTGTCGACCGCGCTCGGGCTGATGGTCCGCGAGCGGATCACCGGCCGCGCCCCGCCCGCCGCCGCGGCGATGGGCATGGCGCTGGTCTCCGACTGGCTCGAGGAAAAGGTCGGCGGCGATCTCGACGCCCTCGGCCTCGCGATCGACGACCAGGCCGCGTTCGCCGACCTCTCGAAGAAGCTGCTGCGCGATCTTGAGCTCACCGACGGCGAGGTCCTCCCCGAGCAGGACGACGACGGCGGCAGCGACGACGAGGGCCAGGAAGACCAGGAGTCCGACGAAGGCAACGAAGGCGACGATCCCGGCCAGCAGGGCGAAGGCGAGGTCGAGGCGCGCGGCGAGCAGCAGCAGGACGACGACAGCGAAGGCGAAGGCGAGCTCGACGAGAACAGCATGGACGACGCCGAGGGCGAGCCCGGTGACGACGGCGACGAGGGCATGCTCCCGGTCCGCCCCAACCGCCCGTTCTCCGATCTCGCGCCGAGCTTCGACTACAAGGCCTGGACCACCCGGTTCGACGAAGTGGTCAGCGCGTCCGACCTGTGCGACGCCGACGAACTCGTCCGCCTGCGCTCCTATCTCGATCAGCAGCTCGTCCACCTGCAATCAGCGGTCTCGAAGCTCGCCAACCGCCTCCAGCGCCGCCTGATGGCGCAGCAATCGCGCTCGTGGGATTTCGATCAGGAGGAAGGCCTGCTCGATGCCGCACGCCTCGCCCGCGTCGTCGTCAACCCCACGCACTCGCTCTCTTACAAGATCGAGCGCGACACCGAATTTCGCGACACCGTCGTCACGCTCCTGATCGACAATTCGGGCTCGATGCGCGGCCGCCCGATCTCGATCGCGGCGATATCCGCCGACATCCTCGCGCGCACGCTCGAACGCTGCGGTGTCAAGACCGAGATTCTCGGCTTTACCACCCGCGCGTGGAAGGGCGGGCAGAGCCGCGAGGCATGGCTCGCGCAAGGCCGGCCGCCGCATCCCGGCCGCCTCAACGACATCCGCCACATCGTCTACAAGGAAGCCGACGCCCCCTGGCGCCGCGCCCGCAGTAGCCTCGGCTTGATGATGCGAGAGGGGTTGCTCAAGGAGAATATCGACGGCGAGGCGCTGCTCTGGGCGCACCAGCGGCTGATCGCGCGCCATGAAGACCGCAAGATCCTGATGGTCATTTCCGACGGCGCGCCGGTCGACGATTCGACGCTCAGCGTCAATTCGGGCAGCTATCTCGAAAAGCACCTTCGCCAAGTAATAGCATGGGTCGAGAGCCGCTCGCCGGTCGAGCTGATCGCGATCGGCATCGGCCACGACGTGACGCGCTATTACAGCCGCGCCGTGACGATCATGGACGCCGAACAACTCGGCGGCACGATCATCGAACAGCTCGCCGCCTTGTTCGACCGCGAGTGACGCGCGGTCCGATCACCCCGCCGCCCGGCGGCTTCACCGGCCCGATCAAGCGCTCGGTGACGATCGCCGGGCACGAAACCTCGATCAGCCTCGAACCCCTCTTCTGGCGTGCGTTGGAACAAGCGACCGCCGCCCACGCCCTCCCGCTCAACGCCCTGATCGCTGAGGTCGACGCGCTGCGCATTCTCGCCGACGATCCGCCAAACCTCGCCTCGGCGCTCAGAACGTGGCTGTTGGCCGACCTCAGTTAGTGCGGTCGTACCACACCAGCAGCCGGCCGTTCTCGCTGAGATGTTCGCTGCGCACGATCCGCGCCCGGTTTCCGATCAGCGTCAGAAACGCGGCCTCGTCATAATCGGGGAAAATGTCCTCGCGCTGCGACAGCAGGCATTGCACCATCGGGTCGCTTTTTGGCGGAAATTCGATCACGCCCACCGGCGCCATCGCCAGCAGCCAATCGAGCATCATGTCCATCGGCACGTTGCGCCCGATCGCGATATGATGGACGAATGCCAGCGCGACCAGCGCATCGGCCTTGGCGCGTTCGGCGAGGCCCTTGCGCTCGCGCTGGCCCCAGCCTTGCGCGGGGCTCGGATTGGCAGCGTCGAGCCATAGCGGCAGCACACGATCCTCGCCGTCGAAGCGGTGGAAAGCGCGTTCGAGCGCGCCGTGATCGAAATCGAAGCCGATCACGCGGCTCGCGCCGGCATCGAGCGCGACCTGCGAATAATCGCCCGAATTGCAGCCGATATCGAACATCAGGCCGGGCTTCACCGCATCGACCATCTCGCCGACGAAGCGCCTTTTGGCCGCTGCCTCGGGGTCGCCATAGCTGTTGGCATCGGCGTAATCGCCCCACACCGTCGGGCCGCCTTGCGGCTCGAGCTTGGCGATATAGCGGCGCAGGCCTTCGAGAATGCCGTGGAACGCGGTGCGCGACAGGCCATGGTTCTTGGCCTCGCCGTTCGGCACGCCGGCGCGCACCGATCGCTTCTGCAACGCCGCCTGCGCGGTGACGTGAGTCAGCACCGTCCACGACAGATTGTCGCGCCACGATAGCAAGGGCGCGAGTTCCTCGGGAGCGATCCCCTCCAGGCTGCCGCGGAACCAGGCGTTCGCCGGAATGCCCAGCCTGGCGGTCATCAGCAGCGGGTTGAGGAACTGCATGCAGAACTGGCGATGCCCGCGCCAGATTTCGCCGTCACGATAGGCGCGGAACGACAGATGGTCGATGAACACCGGCCGGGTGCCGTCGAACTGGATATTGTAGGCGGTCGCATCGACCAGCGCGAAGCCGGCATCCAGCGCTTCGAGTTGCACGTCGAGATGATGCAGCGCCGCGCGCTTGTGGAGCGAGAAGCTCCATTCGTATGGATAGCTGACAAATGGCACGCGCGGGTGTTCGATCAAATAGGCGCTGCCCCGCGCAAACTCGCCAAGCGGTTCCGGCTGCACTTCGCGCGCGCCGACGAGCAGACCTCGGTCGATCAGCGCGTTCATCAGCCCATCATCGCGGAAACGTTCATAGTCCATTGCCGCTTGGGGCATAACCGTGCGGAACACTCGCTCGCCGGCCACGAATACGCGGCCAGCGGGGTCGCGGAACGATCCCGCATCGACCAGCGCGTTCATCAATCTTCGCTTTGCGCGTCGATTTTCTTGTTCGACCGCGAGAAGATCGTTTTGGCCTTGGCGATATATGATCGCCCGATGACCATTGCCGTGGCGAAACCACCGATCATCGCCTGAAGCAGCATGCTGCCCGTCGCGCCGTCGAGATAGGCATATGCCGGCGAGGCGAGAGACACGAGCAGCAGCCCGAGCCCGGCCAGGATGTAACGGTCCTTCATGGTCATCCACCCCCTGTTTGGAGAGGCCATAGCTCGCAGCTTCTGGTTAATAGTTCGTGTCTGCGGTCCAGATTCGCAGCTTTATTCACCATGACATGGGCAAAGCTACGCGGCGTCGCGGGATCCATCCGCTATCGTTGAGGATGACTTGTGGTGGCTTCGATTGCCGGGGGATGATCGTGAATTTCGATTGAGCAAGGTTCTTCAGCAGATATGGTACAGCGACAACCCGATCGTCGTAGCCCGGCGTGATGCCGGGAGCGCGAATGGCGAACAGCGTCGAAAATCCGGCGATTAAATCCTCGCTATCGAATTTCCCCAAATTCTCGATGGTGGGATCGATTTTCGTAATGCGCGATCCATGATCGCCATGGACGATCATGATGAAATTCCGCCCGGCACTCGATCGTGACAGCGCGGCATATGCCGCGTCGACTTTGCTTAGCGCGCAGCGCACTTGGGCGTCGTACGCCGCCTGCCGCTTCGTGACGTCAGGCTGAGGATCATGCAATTGCCAAGACGCCATCGGGCGTGGCGTACAGTCGGCGTCGAGCTCATAGGGATCGTGCGGCAAAAGTATGTGCGCGAAATAGGCATCCCCCGGTTCCGCGTGGCGAAGATCCTCGATCAGCCGATCGAACGCGCCGACCGCGCTCAGCGGCGTCGTCCGCCCCCCGGTCAACAGTCCGAGCTCAGGTAAGGCGATCCCTCTTTTATCGAGGGCTCGGCCGGTGTCGATGTAGAGGCCTTCGAGGCCGATCGCGACGCTCGACAACAGCGAAAAGCGACTCATAATGATGATCGCACGGTCCATCGTTGACAGCGATGAGCCATCCAGCGCGTTCAGCCCCGAAAAATCGTATGTGAGACAGTGCGAGACGGCATGGTTGCCGCAATAATCCAAATAGTCGGCCTGATAGACGTCGATCTTGTAGCCTTGAGCTGACAACGCATCGAAATAAGCGTCGCGGTTCAGCGCTTCGCCATCGAACGGTACCGCATCCGGCTTGAGGACATCGCCGAAGTTGAGAATCTGCGGGATCGAGTTCACCGTGCGGAATTGCTCGGCATAGGCACGCCCGAACAATCTAAAGCCGTGCGAGAGATAGAATCCCTTCAACTGGCGTTTGACCGCCTTTCCGTCCGCACCATTATGCGCGAAACCCTCGACGCCAAGATGTTCGTCAAGCAGGATGTGAAGCAGGGCCGGTCTTGATGTGCCGGATTGCGCCGGAAGATGTTCGCCTCGTTCCGCATTGGCGCCATGCTGCTGGCCGATGCCGATCAGCCCCGCGGCGAGCGCGACAGCAGCAGCGAAGCCGAGCAGCGGCAGGATGCTGCGTCGCCGATGAAGGGTCGCGCCGCCCGCGACAGCTGCAGCGACCGCGGAATAGATCAGTTCGCCACCGTTCTGATTTACGATCAGGAATACCAGCAACGCGTCGAGAATGGCTTGGCCGAGCGGGCGTTGCGATCGATGTAGCAGGCCGATGCCGCCCGCCAGGGCCAGCATAGCGGTCGCGATCAGCGCGATTTCCGGTCGCAGCAACGGGTAATTGTTGTAACGCAGGAAATTGACGAACGATGCCAGTAGGATCAGCCAGCTCGTCACGATCGGCATCGCAATGCTTTGCAGCCGATTGTATACCTCGCGTCGCTTTTGCCGCGCGATCGTTTCGGCCATGACCTGCCCCCAACTTCTCATCTAATTTCAGTGTTAAGCCCGCATGGTTAATCCTTCACGCTGAATCTAACGATGAAAGTGGCGAGACGATTCTCCAAAAAGCGGCGATCTTTATCATCGAGATCGATGGGGGACATTTTTTCGCCGCTCGGTGTCCCCCCAAACCGACGGGACGTAGGAGGTGGGCGAGGTACTTCGACTTGGTGCCGAAGCATGCAATCGAAATTCAGCCCGCCTGCAGCGTCTTCATGATCAGCATGGCCTGCTCGGCGCCCGATTGCGGCACGATCTCGCCGCTGCGATCGGTGATCGCGGACCAGTGTGCGGCGACGCCTTCGGGGGTGCAGTTATCACCCTTCAGCGCGACGCCCGGCGTCAGCGTGACATAGGCCGACTGGAATACGCCCGCGCCGGCGCCGACGATTGCATTGGATGGCGCGTCCTCGGATACCAGGAACAGCGCGGCCGGCGCGACCTTGTCGGGCGAGAACGCCTTGAACGCTTCCTCGGGAAACAGGTCCTCGGTCATCCGCGTGCCCGCGGTCGGTGCCAGCGTGTTGACGCGGATATTGTATTTCGCGCCTTCGAGATGGAGCGTCTTGGCAAACCCGGCGAGGCCGAGCTTGGCGGCGCCATAATTTGCCTGGCCGAAATTGCCGTAGAGCCCCGTCGACGAGGCGGTCATCAGCACGCGGCCGTAAGCCTGGTCGCGCATCGTTTCCCACACCGCCTTGGTGCAATTGGCCGAGCCGATCAGGTGGACCTTGACGACGAAATCGAAATCGGCCGGCTCCATCTTGGCGAAGCTCTTGTCGCGCAGCACACCTGCATTGTTGATCAGGATATGGACGCCGCCCCAGCGTTCCTTGGCCTTGGCGACCATCTCGACCATCTGCTCATATTCGGTGACGCTACCGCCGTTCGACATCGCCTCGCCGCCCGCGGCTTCGATCTCCTCGACGACCCTCAGCGCGGCGTCCGAATGCCCGGTGCCGTCGCGCGCGCCGCCGAGATCGTTGACCACCACTTTCGCGCCGCGATTCGCCAGTTCGATCGCATAGGCGCGGCCGAGCCCGCCGCCGGCGCCGGTGACGATGGCGACGCGGTCGTCGAAGCGGATGGTCATGGGGCGGGTCCTCTCGATGCTGGTTGACGTTCGCGTCACCCTCTAGCCGATCGATCCGCATACGAAAAGGCGCGGGACCGGCCGTAGCCGCCCGCGCCCATTCTGGCCGATTGGTCGCCGCTTACTTGCGGCCGCCACCCGGCTCCATGCACTTGTCGGTCTGGCCGCGCTTGCAGATCGGATAATGCGCAAGCGGGGCAGGCGGGGGGAACGCCTGCTCGGGCGAGGCCGAGGGCTGGAACGTCACGGTCGCGCCCGGCGTGGCGGGCTGCGACATCGCAGGAGCCGTCGGCGCGTAGCCGCCGGCCTGTTCCGCCGCAGAGGCGTCGGGCGCGGCCATCGTCGAGGTCGACGTGGTCGTCGACATCGACTGATCGGTCGACATCGACTGATCCGGCGCAGCCGTCGTCGTATCAGTCGTCGTGTCCTGCGTCGCGTCGGGCGCGGTCGCCGTGGTGTCGGTCTGCGTGTCGGTGGTCGTCTGTGCGACGGCCGGGACCGCGATCGCGGCGGCGGCAGCCAAAAGGATGAGCTTCATGCCATTCTCCTTGAGCATCTTATTGCTGGCGCGACCCGTGCTGGTTGCGCGCGGGGTGGAGAACGCACGGCTTCAAGGATCGTTGCGCACCCGATTCCTAATTTCACCTACGCCTTTTGACGGCTCGTCGCGGTCACGCCCCCGAATCGAGCGAATAACCGGCCGATCGCACGGTGCGAATGATATCCTCGCGGCCGCCATGATTGATCGCCTTGCGCAGCCGGCGGATGTGGACGTCGACGGTGCGCGCCTCGATCTCGGCGTCATGGCCCCACACCGCATCAAGCAGGCGTTCACGCGAAAACACCCAGCCGGGATGCTCGAGGAAGTGCTTGAGCAGTCGGAACTCGGTCGGCCCCAATTGCAGCACCTCGCCGCCGCGCCGAACCTTGTGGCCGACGGTGTCCATCTCGAGATCGCCATAGCTGAGCGTCTCGCCCGCCAGCCCCGGCCGCACGCGGCGCAGCACCGCCGCGACACGAGCCACCAGCTCGCGCGGCGAGAACGGCTTGGTGACATAATCGTCCGCCCCGGTGTCGAGCCCGCGGATGCGATCCTCCTCCTCGCCGCGCGCGGTGAGCATGATGATCGGCACATTGGCAGTCTCGGGCATGCGGCGCAGGCGGCGGCACACTTCGATCCCGGACAGGCTCTCGATCATCCAGTCGAGCAGGACGATATCGGGTGCCGCCTCGCGCGCCATCAGCAACGCTTCCTCGCCGTCGGGCGTGTGGCGCACCTCGAAATCCTCGCGCTCGAAATGATAGCTGAGCAGTTCGGCGAGCGCGGCGTCGTCCTCGACGAGCAACAGGCGGGCGCGAGTCATCTCTTTCCTCCGTCAGATCGCCGGGATCGGCGAAGCGCCGCGTTCGCGCTCGGGCATGTGTGCGCCGGTCGCGGCGTAATGGACCATCTCGGCGACGTTGGTTGCGTGATCGCCGACGCGTTCGAGATTCTTGGCGATGAACAGCAGGTGCGCGACCTGGCCGATCCGCTCGGGATTCTCGATCATGTAGGTGACGAGCACGCGGAACAGCGCGTCGTAGAAATCGTCGATCGCGCGGTCGCGCTCGGCGATGTCGATCGCGCTTGCCGCGTCGCGCGCGGCGAACGCGTCGAGCACGTCGTGGACGAGCGCGCCGGCCATCCGCGCCATCGCCGGCAGCATCGCGATCGGCTCGATCGCGCCGCCGTCATCGATTGCCGCGACGCGCTTGGCGATGTTCTTGGCGTAGTCGCCGATGCGCTCGACCACCGCGGCGATCTTGAGCGCGGCGACCGCCTCGCGCAGATCGCCGCCGGTCGGCGAGCGCGTCGCGATCAGCCGGACCGCGAGCCGTTCGACTTGGCTTTCAAGCGCGTCGATGCGCGGATCGCCGGCGATCACGCGCCGCGCGGCGAGCAGGTCGCGGGCGACCAGCGCGTTGACCGAGGCATCGAGCGCGGCTTCGGCAAGTCCGCCCATTTCGGCGATTAGCCCTCTCAATTCGCCGATATCGGGATCGGCCGGGTCGGCGTCGCGCGGCACCATCGCCGCCTCCGCCAATTCCGCCGATGACAAGGACTCGTGACGGTTTGATGACAAATGTGACAACGTCGCTTCGTCGCTCGCGATCGGCAGGATGATGGTGACGGTGGTGCCCATGCCGCGAACGCTGGTGAGGTCGAGCCGGCCGCGGTGGCGCTCGACGATGTGCTTGACGATCGCGAGCCCCAGCCCGGTGCCGCCGAGCGCGCGACTGCGGCCCGGATCGACGCGATAGAAGCGCTCGGTGAGCCGGGGGACGTGTTCGGGCGCGACGCCTTCGCCCTGGTCGATCACGACGATCTTGACCGCGCCCGCCCTCGGGCTGCGGATCGAGACCGCGACCGGCGTGCCTGCGCGGCCATATTTCATCGCGTTGCCGATGACGTTGTGGAGCATCTGCGACAGTTGCGCGCGATCACCGGTGACGCGCGCCAAATCGTCGTCCAGGTCGAGCGCGATGTCGGCGCCGCGCGCGCTATCGCCGTTGGTCAGCTCCCTGACAACGGTGCGGGCGAGATCGGCGAGATCGACCGTCGCATTGGGCTGCGCATATTTCTCCGCCTCGATGCGCGACAGCGACAGCAGGTCATCGACGAGGTGGCGCATCCGTGCGGCTTCGCCGGCCATCACCGTCAGGAAACGGTCGCGCAGCCGGGCATCGCCGCCCGCCTCGGGCTCGGCGAGCGTCTCGATATAGCCGAGAATCGAGGCGAGGGGGGTCTTGAGCTCGTGGCTGGCCGAAGCGACGAAATCGACCCGCATCCGCTCGGCGGCATAGCTGCCGGTGCGGTCGATCAGCTGGATAATGCGGCGGTCGCTTTCGAGCGGCGAGACGCGCATTTCCCAGCGCTGGTCGCGCACGCCGAGGCCGATCAGCGAAACGCCTTCGTCATCGGCATCGCCACCCGGATCGGCGAGCCGTTCGGCGGCGGCGGGGTGGCGGATCGCCAGTCGCACGTCCTCGCCGAGGATATGCTCGCCGAGGAGCGCGCGGGCCGGGGCATTGGCCTCGATCACGCGGTTGCCCGAGACCATCAGCACCGGCTCGGCGATCGCCTCAATCACCGGCGCGGTGGTGCTGGCGACGACAGGGGCAGGGGCCGGTTCGGCATATATCGGCGCCTCGATGCGGCGCCCGAGCAGAAGTGCCGCGACCGCCGCGATCCCGGCGACGAGCGCGCCCCCCGCAGCGGCGCCCCCGTCGAACCACCCTGCAAGCGCGGCGACGCCCGCGACCATGAGGAGCGCCAATCCCAATCGTGCCGGCGTAATCTGTGTCATTCTGGTCCGATCCCGTGACGGTGCCGAGCGGGCGGCTCGACGCGATCTTGCTCCTGCTTTACGAATATGAAAGGGCAATGGCGACAGGATGATGCCGCAATGAGCGATCAGGATAGCGATCAACCGGCCGAAGGCGGGCAGGGCACGACCCGGCGTCGCGCGTTGATGCTCGGCGCAGTCGGCGCATCGGCGGTGATCTCGATTCGCCCGGCGCTGGCGCAAACCCAGGCGTCCGTCATCAATTGCGCAATTCCGGTGCCCGATGCAGGCCGTGCCGGCAGCTATATCGCAGCCGACGGATCGGTGGTGCCCGCGGGCACCGACGGCGCATTTCCGCCCGCGTCGCTCGCGTTCAAGGGCGAGGACGTCAAGAACGCGCTTGCCGGGGGACAACTGCCCGGCACGACCTATGAGCAGAACCAGGCTTATGTGAAATACATCCGCCGCCTGCAATCGGGCACTAGCGGCTTCACCTGCTTCGCCTCGCTGCAGATGCCGCGCGGCTGAGCCGTCGGTGGCCGAGCGGCGCTATCGGGCGGCGGCCGCCGAAGACCTTCGCATCGTTCCGCTCGACGAGTTCACGCTGATTTTCCATCGTCCATCGGGGCTGACGCATCTCGTCACCGCGCCCGCGCCCGAAATTCTCGAACTGTTGGGAGAGGGGGCCCTCAGCCGCGACGTGCTGTTCGGGCGCCTGAACGAGCGGTTCGATCTCGGCGACGCCAGCGCCGAAGCGCTCGACGCGCGGCTCGGCGAGCTCGTCGCGACCGGTCTGGTCGAGGCGGCGTGAGGCACGTTTTCGAGGTCCGCATCGGGCCGGTCGGCTTTCGTGTCGGATCGGACTGGCGCGCGCCGATCGCCGAACTCGAACGGCTCTATGCGAGCTATCCCGTGCCCGAGGACGGCATTCCCGACTTCACCGTCCGGCTGTTCGCCGCGCGACCGTGGCGGCGCTGGCTCAGGCCCGCGGTGACGCTCGGCGGCGATTTCGTCCTGCCCGACGCCGCGCCGCTGCCCTTGTCGCAAGGCCTGCTTGCCGCCGAGATGGCGATGAACCTGCAAATGGCGCTCGGCCAGCGCCGCTATCTGTTGCTCCACGCCTCGACTGTCGAGCGCGACGGGCGGGCGCTGCTGATGACGGGGCTGTCGGGCGCAGGCAAGTCGACGCTCGCGGCGTTGCTTGGCGCGCGCGGCTGGCGGCTGATGGGCGACGAGTTTGCGCTGGTCGATCCCGCGACCGGGCTGATCCACGCCTTTCCGCGGCTCGTCAGCCTCAAGAATGCGGCGATCGATGTGGTTCGCGCCGCCGTGCCGGCTGGCCGCTTCGGGCCGCTGCTCGCGGGCACGCCAAAAGGCGATATTCACCACCTTGTCCCCGATGCGGCAGCGATCGAGCGGATGGCCGAGCCCGCGCGCCCGGCGTTGCTGCTGTTTCCGCGCTTCGGGTTCGAGGCCGCCGAGCGCGGTCTGCGGCCGAGCGAGGTATTCGTGCGCCTCACCCAAGCCTCGACCAACTACGTCGCGCTTGGCGAGCGCGGGTTCGAGGCGATGACGCGTTTGGTTCAGGACGTGCCGGCGCGCGCGATTGACTATCCCGACACGGAGGCGGGCATTGCCCAGGTCGAAGCGCTGTGGGACGCGTTGTGAGCCGCGACGCGCGCCTCCTTGCCGACGCGCTGCGCGATCCGGCCAGCACCGCGTCGCTTGACGCCGCAGACTGGACTGCGCTGATCGCGATGGCGCGCGCCGAGCAACTGATCGCCACGCTCGCGCACCGGCTCGAGGGCGCCGACATGCCGGCGTCGGCAGCGCGCATCCTCGCCGATGCGCGCGCATCGGCTGCCGATCAGCGCCGCGCCGCCTTGTGGGAAGCCGAAGCGGCGCGCCGCGCGCTTGCCGGTCTGGACTTGCCGATCGTGCTGCTCAAGGGCACCGCTTATGTCGCCGCCGATCTGATGGCGGGCGAGGGGCGGTCGATCGGCGATCTCGATATCCTCGTGTCGCGCGCCGAGCTCGACGCGGTCGAGGGCGCGCTGCTTGCCGCCGGCTGGGAATGGATCAAGCCCGACCCGTATGACGATGCCTATTACCGCCGTTGGATGCACGAGCTGCCGCCGCTAATCCATCGCGAACGCGATCGCATGATCGACGTCCACCACACGATCCTGCCGCTCACAGCGCGGATTACCCCCAACGCCGCCGCGATGATCGCCGACAGCGTGGTGCTCGACAACGGCTTCCGCGTCCTCTCGCCCGAGGACATGATCTGCCACGCGGCGGCGCATCTGTTCGCCGATGGCGACCTGGCGGGCGGGATGCGAAACCTGTGGGATATCGACCGGCTGCTGCGGCAATTCTCCGAGCGAGACAGGGATTTTTGCTTGAGTGTCTTTGAACGAGCCTGGACCCATGGCTTGTGGGATTGCGTCCGGCGGGCTCTTCGACTGGCTCACCAGGTATATGGAACACCCGTTACGGGCTATCGTTCGCCCATCCGGGTCAGCTTGGATGAAGAGCGCTTGGATTCGCTGTTCCGCCGCCGACTGCTCGCCCGCGACGGCTGGGGACGGCCGACGCGCCGCGGGACGCGGCTGGCCTTCTATCTCCGCTCGCACTGGCTCCGAATGCCGCCAGCGATGCTCGCGCGGCATTTGTGGACCAAGTGGTGCAAGGGCTACCGGCCAGTTTGAGCCAGCCGCCGCAGCACATCGGGCAAGGCTGCGAAATCGTCGATCACCGCATCGGCGCCGAGTTCTTCGACCGGCTTGCCGGGAAAGCCGAAGCTCACGGCGACGCAGGGGAGCTCTGCGGCATGCGCGGCCGCGACGTCGAACTCCGAATCACCGACGAACGCCGCACGTCGAGCGCCGGTTCGCCGGAGCATTTCGAGGATCGGATCGGGTGCCGGCTTGCCCTTCGCCACATCGTCGCCGCCGATTACGCAGGTGAATCGGGCGCTTAGTTCGAGCGCGTCGAGCAGCTTTGTCGCCAGCCATCCGGCCTTGTTGGTCACCACCGCAAGCCTCGCGCCCTCAGCCGCCAATAGGTCGAGCGCTTCGGTCACGCCCGGATAGGGGCGAGTCGCATCGGCGATATGCTCGGCATAATAAGCCAGCATCGCCCGATAGAGCGTGTCGAAGTCATCGGGCTCGACCGCACCCGCATCCGCCAGGCTCCGCGCGAGCATGCGCCGCCCGCCGCCCCCGATGTTGCGGCGGACGTGCGCCACCGACAGCGGCGCATGGTCGAGCGTCGCGAGGATGTGGTTGACCGCCGCGGCAAGGTCCTTGCTCGAATCGACCAGCGTGCCATCAAGGTCGAAACCGATCAGATCATAACGAAAATCGGGCATGACACCGCCCCTGCCAGCGCGGCTATGGCGTTGACAAGCCAATCGTGGCAGGGGCGGGCGCCAAGGAGTATTGGATGACCCAAGCCGTCGCCGCGATCGTCCTTGCCGCGGGCAAGGGCACGCGAATGAAATCCGATCTGCACAAGGTGCTTCACCCGATCGCCGGGCGCGCCATGCTGCTTCACCTGATCGATAGCGTTTCAGCCCTCGCGCCCGAACACACCATCGTCGTCACCGGCGCTGCCGGCGAGCAGGTCGAGGCCGCGATCGCCCCGCTCGGCATCGCGACGGTGCCGCAGCACGAACAGCTTGGCACCGGCCATGCCGTCCGCCAGGCCGAAGCCGCGCTGGCCGGTTTCGAGGGCGACGTGCTTGTCCTGTACGGCGACGTACCGCTGGTGTCCTCGGCGACGATGCGGCGGATGGTCGATCGGCTCCACGCCGACGATGCGCCCGCCGCGGTGGTGCTCGGTTTCCGCCCGGCTGATCCGGGCACTTACGGCCGTGTGATCGCCGATCCCGATGGCCGCATTATCAAAATGGTCGAGTTCAAGGATGCAAGTCTCGAAGAACGCGACGAAACCTTGTGCAACTCGGGGCTCATGGCGGTTCGCGCGCGTGACCTGTTCGCGCTACTCGCGCGTGTCGGCAACGATAACGCCGCGGGCGAATATTACCTCCCCGACATCGTCATGCTCGCCGCCGCCGATGGCCGCGCCGCCGCGGTGATCGAGACGCACGCCGATGAAGTAGCAGGCGTGAACAGCCGCGCCGAGCTCGCCGTGGTCGAGGCGCGCTGGCAGGCGAAGCGGCGCGATCAGGCGATGACCGATGGTGTCTCGCTGGTCGCCCCCGAAACGGTGTGGTTTGCCTGGGATACCGTGCTCGGCCGCGACGTGACGATCGAGCCCAATGTCGTGTTCGGTCCCGGCGTCCGTATCAGCGACGGCGCGGTGATCCACGCCTTCAGCCATGTCGAGGGCGCGACGATCGGCGCGAAGGCGTCGGTCGGTCCCTATGCCCGCCTGCGCCCCGGCGCCGTACTCGGGGCTGGATCGCGGGTCGGCAATTTCGTCGAAATGAAGAAGGCGACTCTTGGCGCCGGCGCCAAGGCCAACCATCTGACCTATCTCGGCGACGCCGAGGTCGGGGCGGGCGCCAATATCGGCGCCGGCACGATTACCTGCAATTATGACGGATATTTCAAGTATCAGACGAAGATCGGCGCAGGCGCGTTCATCGGCTCGAACAGCGCGCTGGTCGCGCCGGTGAGCATCGGCGCCGGCGCGATCGTCGGGGCAGGCAGCGTGGTGACGCGCGATGTCGAGGACGACGCGCTGGCGCTCGCACGGGGCGGCCAGGAAGCAAGGCCCGGCTGGGCGAAACGATTTCGCGATTCGATGATCGCAAAGAAAAGCAAAGGTTCCAAATAGATGTGCGGTATTGTTGGCATCATTGGCAAGGAAGAGGTCGCGGATCGGCTGCTCGACGGGCTCAAGCGGCTCGAATATCGCGGCTATGATTCAGCAGGCATCTGCACGATCCATGACGGCGAATTCGATCGCCGCCGCGCGCAGGGCAAGCTCAAGAACCTCGCCGCCGAACTGGCGAAAGACCCGCTCGCCGGCAAGATCGGGATCGCGCATACGCGCTGGGCGACGCATGGCGCGCCGACCGTCGACAATGCGCACCCGCATATCGTCGGCGACGTCGTCATCGTGCACAACGGCATCATCGAGAATTTCAAGCCGTTGCGCGACGAGCTCATCGCCGCAGGCCGCACCTTCGCCAGCCAGACCGACACCGAAGTCGTCGCGCATCTGATCGCGCGTGAGGTCGAAAAGGGCGTGCCGGCGCGCGAAGCGGTCGCGGTGGTGCTGCCGCGCCTTCACGGCGCATTCGCGCTCGCGGTGATGGTGCTGAGCGAACCCGACGTGATCATCGGGGCGCGGCTCGGCGCGCCGCTTACCGTCGGCTATGGCGAGGGCGAGAACTATCTCGGCTCGGACGCGCTGGCACTCGCACCGCTCACCCAGCGCATTTCGTATCTCGAAGAGGGTGATTGGGTCGCCGTCCGCCGCGATGCAGTCGAGATCTATGACCGCGAGAACAACCCCGTCGAGCGCCCGATCGTCCAGTCGGGCGCGTCGGGCCAGCTGATCGACAAGGGCAATCATCGGCACTTCATGCAGAAGGAGATTTACGAGCAGCCGGTGGTCGTGGCGCAGACGCTGCGCAGCTATCTCCGCCCGCTCGAGGGACAGGTCGCGCTGCCCGACATGGAGTTCGACCTCGGCCAGATCGAGCGCGTCGCGATCGTCGCCTGCGGCACCGCGAGCTATGTCGGCATGATCGGCAAATACTGGATCGAGCAGTTCGCGCGCCTGCCGGTCGAAGTAGATGTCGCCAGCGAGTTCCGCTATCGCGATCCCGTTCTACTGCCGAACACGCTCGGCATCGTCATCTCGCAATCGGGCGAGACCGCCGACACGCTCGCCGCACTTCGCCACATGAAGGACGCCGGGGTCACCACGGCGGGGATCATCAACGTGCCGACCAGCTCGATGGCGCGCGAGGTCGACCTGCTGCTGCCGACCCACGCCGGCCCCGAGATCGGTGTCGCCTCGACCAAGGCGTTCACCTGCCAGCTTGCGGTGATGGCCGCGCTCGCGGTTAACCTCGCCCGCGCCCAGGGCTGTCTCGCACCCGACGCGGAGCAGGAAATCGTCCGCCATATGGCCGAAGTGCCCGGCGCGATGGGCGAGGCGCTGGCGCATGACGAGGAGATCGAGGCAATGGCGCCGCGCATCGCCCAAGCGCGCGACGTTCTCTATCTCGGCCGCGGCCCCGATTATCCAATGGCGCTCGAGGGCGCTTTGAAACTGAAGGAAATCAGCTACATCCATGCCGAAGGTTATGCGTCAGGTGAAATGAAGCACGGCCCGATTGCGCTGATCGACGATGCCGTGCCGTTAATCGTCATCGCGCCGTCGGGTCCGCTGTTCGACAAGACCGTGTCCAACATGCAGGAAGCGCAGGCACGCGGTGCGCAAGTCGTCCTCATTTCCGACAAGCACGGCATCGCCCAGGCCGGCGAGGGGACGATCGCAACGATCGAGATGCCCGTCGTCCACCCGCTGATCGCGCCATTGGTCTATGCCATCCCGGTGCAGTTGCTCGCATATCACGTCGCGGTCGCCAAGGGCACCGACGTCGATCAGCCGCGCAATCTCGCCAAATCGGTGACGGTCGAATGACGCCCTCGCCCCGGGCGGCCTTCCTTCATGGCGCATCCCGGGGCATGACGGCACGATGAAGACGATCATCGATGCCGACCGCGCGCTGGCGACGGGGCTTGCCGCGATCCGCGCCGACTTCGAGGTAGAGCCCGATTTCCCGCCCGAGGTGATCGCCGCCGCGACCGAGGCCGCGCGCCGTCCGCTCAGCGGGCATACCGATCGCATCTCGGTTCCGTTCGTCACGCTCGACCCGGCGAGCTCGACCGATCTCGATCAGGCGTTCGCGATCGATCGAGACGGCAACGACCTGATCCTGCATTATGCGATCGCCGACGTCGCCTGGTTCGTCGCCGACGGCGACCCGATCGACGTCGAGGCGTGGAAGCGCGGCGAGACGCTCTATCTGCCCGATGGCAAGGCGACGCTCTATCCGCCGCTGCTCAGCGAAGGCGCGGCGAGCCTGCTTCCCGATGTCGAACGTCCGGCGGTGATCTTCGCGGTTCGTGTCGCGCCCGATGGCGCCGTGCGGCTCGACGGCGCCGAACGCGGCATCATCCGCTCGGTCGCCAAGCTCGCCTATGAAGACGTAACGTCGGAGCAATTGCCGCCGGGTTTCGCCGAGCTCGCTCTCCGGATCGAGGCGGCGGAGAATGCCCGCGGCGCGGCTCGCGTCGATCCGCCCGAACAGGAGGTCGCGCGCGGCGACGATGGCCGACTCCATCTCGCCTTCCGCCCGCGCCTAGTCTCGGAGGATCGCAACGCGGCCTTGTCGCTCGCCACCAACCTCGCGGTCGCCGATGCTCTACAGGCGCACCATACCGGGCTGTTTCGCGTGATGGCCGCGCCCGATCGGGGTGCGATCGCGCGATTGCGCAATACTGCGCGCGGCTTCGGGCTCGATTGGCCAGCCGAGGAAAGCCTCGAGCAATTCTCGAAATCGCTGAACGCGGCCGATCCGGTGCAGGCCGCCTTCATGCTTGAAATCAGGCGCGCCGGGCACGGCGCTTCCTACGCCCGGTATCGCGAGGGCATGACGCCATGGCACGCGGCGATGGCGGCGACTTACGCCCACGCCACGGCGCCGCTGCGCCGGCTCGCCGACCGCTATGTCGTGCGCGCCGCGGTCGCCATCGCCAATGGCGAGGCGGTACCCGACGCGGTGACCGCAGCGTTCGACAAGCTGCCAGCGGTGATGGCGCATGCCGACGGCCGCGCCGGACAGATCGAGCATGCCGTGATCGACCTTGCCGAAGCGGTGATGCTGGCCGATCGCGTCGGCGAGCGCTTCGATGCGACGGTGGTCGATTCGAACGGCAAGAGCGGGCAGGTCCAGCTCGGTAAATTACCCGTGGTGGTGCGCGTCGAAGGCACGGGGCTGGTGCCGGGCAATGCCGTCACGGTTCGACTCGAAGGCGTCGACGTTGCGCAGCGCGCCACGCACTTCGCGATCGCCGATTGATCGCGCCAAACCGCCGAATTGTCGAGGAAAACGGCTGGCTCCCTGAGTAGGATTCGAACCTACGGCCGCTCGATTAACAGTCGAGAGCTCTACCGCTGAGCTATCAGGGAACGTTGCCGAGGGCGGGTCTATACCGCCTCGATTTGAGGATGCAACCCCGTCACGCGATGAATTGCTCCATCGTGATGCGATCGTCGAGCGCGTGTTCGGGATCGAACAGCAGCGTCAGGTCGCGCGCGCGATCGATCGCGATCGCCACCTCGCAAACCTCGCGCACCTCGCGCTGATCGGCGACGACGCTGACCGGACGCTTGTCGGCGTCGAGCACGCGGATCGTGATGCGCGCCGAATCGGGCACGATCGCGCCGCGCCAGCGCCGCGGCCGGAACGGGCTGATCGGCGTGATCGCCAGCATCGACGAGGCGAGCGGCAGGATCGGGCCCTGCGCCGAGAGGTTATAGGCGGTCGATCCCGCAGGCGTCGCCACGAGGATGCCGTCGCAGGCGAGTTCGGGCATCACCACGCGCTCGTTGAGCGTGAGTTCCAGCTTCGCGGTCTGCCGGGTCTCGCGCAGGAACGAAATCTCGTTGATCGCCGGGATAACGTGGGTGTCGCCCGATACCGTCGTCGCCGTCATGCTAAGCGGGGTGACCTTGAACGGCCTGGTCGCCGCCAGCCTGGCTTCGAGGCCGCCTTCGCGCCATTCGTTCATCAGGAAGCCGACGGTGCCGAGGTTCATCCCGAACACCGGCACGACCGGCGTGCGACGATCGAGCTGGGCGTGGAGCGTCTGCAGCATGAACCCGTCGCCGCCCAGGGCGACGACCGTGTCCGCATCGCTGATCGGCACCCATTCGTAGCGCTCGCGCAGCATCGCCGCTGCCGCTTGCGCCTGCGGCGTCGGCGAGGCGAGCAGAGCGCGGCGCGTGCCGTTCATCCGCCGGTGACGCTCATGTGGCGCTCGACCGCCGGGGCGGCGCCCGCGGCGATGGTGAAGTCATGACGTCGCGGCTTGTGGGCCATCGCGCTGTCGATCGCCGCATCGACTGCAGCACTCCCGCCTTCACGCAGCGCCGCTTTCAAATCGACGCGGTCCTCATGGCCCAGGCACATGTACAAATGGCCTTCGGTCGTCAGCCGCACGCGGTTGCAGCCGTCGCAGAAATTGGCGGTGAGCGGCGAGATGAGGCCAAGCCGCGTCCTACTTCCGCCGACCCGCCAATAGCGGGCGGGGCCGCCCGTCGTCCGATCGATCTCGCGCACCAGATCGAAGCGCCCATGCAGCCGATCGAGCACGCCGGTCAGCGGCAGGAAACGATCCGCACGGTCTTCGTCGATCGCGCCCAGCGACATCGTCTCGATCAGCGTCAGGTCGAAGCCATGGTCGACGCACCAGCCGAGCATCGGCGGGATCTCGTCTTCGTTGAGGCCTTTCAGTGCCACCATGTTGATCTTGATCGCCAACCCCGCGTCGCGCGCCGCGATAATGTTGTCGATCACCCGCGCGACATCGCCGTGCCGCGTGATGTGGCGAAACGTATCGGGATCGCGGCTGTCGAGGCTGACGTTGATCCGCCGCATCCCTGCGACAACCAGCGCGGCTGCATGCTCGCCCAAACGATTTGCGTTGGTCGTCATCGTCAGCTCATCGAGCCCGTCGCCGAGATGCCGCCCGAGCCGCACCGCCAGTTCGTCGATCCCGCGCCGCACCAGCGGTTCGCCGCCGGTCAGCCGGATCTTGCGCACCCCGCGCGCGACGAACCGATCGGCGATCGTCGCGATCTCCTCGAGGCTGAGAAGCCGGTCGCGCGGCAGGAAGGTCATGTGCTCGGCCATACAGTATCGGCACCGCAGGTCGCAGCGATCGGTCACCGAGATGCGCAGATAGGTGATCCGGCGGCCGTGCTGGTCGATCAGGGCGGGGACGCTGGCCATCACTTACGGAGCTAAGCGCTTGCTCGACCCCAAACAAGCCCGTTTGCGGATTGCCCGCGCCGCGATAGGAGTGGGTGCGAGTTTGCGAGTGGCGGCGGCGCGGGGCGCGGTCGCAGGCAGGAGGGGGCGTGAGCGAGATCGAAGCCGGACGCACCGAGACGACGGCACCGCTGTTCCTGCTCAGCGTGGGAGCGGCGAACGGGCTCGCCGCGCTTGCCGCGAGCGGGGGCTGGCGCGTGGTCGCGGCCGAAGGCGCCGACGATGCCGAGCGCCGGTTTCTCGCCAGTGGCGCCGCGGTTGCGCTGATCGACGCGCGCGAGGATGTCGACGCGGGCATTGCCGCGACTCGCGCGCTCGGCGAGGCGGTGGCGACAACAGGTGCCGCGCTGATCGTCCATCTCCGCCGCGACGATACGGGCACGCTCGCCGCCCTGTTCGAGGCGGGTGCGACGCATTTCCTGCTCGACCCCGCCGGGGAAGCCGAGACCGTCCAGGCGCTGCGCTTCGCCGCGCGCCACGCCAAGCGGATCGGCGCGCTGCGCGACGTGCCGCGCGCCGCCGCGACCGGTGGCGCTTTGTCGCCGGCCGCCGCGCGCCGCTGGCTCGATCGCGCACTGACCGACGGCGCGGCGCCGGTTGCGGTGCTGCTCGTCGCGCTCACCCGCTTCGATCTTGTCAACGCGACCTACGGCCATGCCGCCGGCGACGGCCTGCTGATCGCCGCGCGCGACCGCATCGAACATGTCGCCGCCGATCTGTTTCCCGGCACCCCCGTCGTCGCGCGGATGACCGGCGCCGAATTCCTCATCGCCGCGCGCGATCCCGACGGTCGCGCCGGCCTCGTCGCCGAGCGCATCGCCGCTGAGCTCGCGCGGCCTTTTGCCGTTGCGGAAACTCCGGCGATCGTCGGCGCGCGGATCGGGATCGCCGTCGCCACGCCCGGCGACACCTCGAACGCGACGCTGCGCCGCGCCAGCGAAGCGCTCGCCGAGGCGCGCGCGTCGGACAGCGTCACGATCCGCCGCTCGGGCGGCGAAGAGCCGCACGAAGTTCCGATCGAAAAGCTCGCCATCGACCTTCGCCACGCCCTCGATCGCGACGAAATCGAGGTTTTCTTCCAACCACAGGTCGCCATCGCCAGTGGTCGCATCGTCGGGGTCGAGGCGCTGGCGCGTTGGGACCATGGTCGGCTCGGCGTGCTCGGCGCGGAAACGCTGTTCGCCGCCGCCGAACGCGCCGACCTCGCCATCGCGCTGTCGGATCGCATTCAATACAAGGCGTTGAAGGAAGCATTTCACTGGCGGCAAGAGCTTTCCGCGCTGCGCCTGTCGATCAACCTCACCGCCGCCGACATCGCCCGCCCAGGGTTCGCCGACCTGTTCCTCGATCGCATCGATTCGAGCGGCTTCCCGCGCTCGCGCCTCACGGTCGAGATCACCGAATCGGGCCTGATCGACGATCTCGGCGCGGCCGCGACATTGCTCGCAACACTGCGCGGGGCGGGGTGTCGTGTCGCGATCGACGACTTCGGCACGGGCTATTCGAGCTTGGCGTATCTGAAGGCGCTGCCGCTCGATTATCTCAAGATAGACAAGCGCTTGGCGCAGGATATTGAAGGAACGCCGAGAGACCGCGTGGTCGTGCGCGGGGTGATCGAAATGGCGCGCTCGCTCGGTCTCGCGGTGATCGCGGAGGGGGTGGAGACTCCCGAGCAGCTCGATCTGCTCGCTAAGGAAGGGTGCAATTACTACCAGGGTTTCCTGTGCGCCGAGCCATTGCGCAGCGAGGCGCTGACGGCGTTGGTCGAAGGAGAACGGCGATGATGCGAGCGGCGGTGATGGCGACAATTGTGTGGACGGCACCGGCGACGGCCGCAACGCCGATCGAGCAGGCGCAGCAAGCCGTGATGGCCGCAATGGCCGACAGCGCGGCGGGATGGAACGCCGGCGATCTCGCTCGCTTCATGGCCGTCTATGCCGACGCGCCGACGACGACCTACGTCACCGGAACCGGCCTCGCCCACGGCCGCGCCGATATCGCCTCGCATTACCGCGACTATTTTGGCGGGCCAAAGGATGCGGAACGCGGCACGCTTTCGTTCCAGCCGCTCGATTTCCGGCTTATCGATGCGACCCACGCGCTGCTGATCGCGCGCTACACCGTTTCGCCGGCGGGGACACGAACCAAGGCCTGGACCGGACCGACCAGCCTTGTGTTCGAAAAGGGGCCGGCCGGTTGGAAGATCATCGCCGACCACAGTTCGTGACGTTCAGGCCATCGCCTTGGCCAAGCCCTTCGACAATTGCAGCGCGCCGTTGAGGCGGCTCTTGGGATCGTTCCAGGCGCGCGTGATCACGAGTTTGCTGTCGGGACGCAGCTTGGCGACGCCGTCGAGCCGCGCGACATAGCCGAGCAGGCCCTCAATATTGGGCGGCTTGTCGTCGTGGAACGACACGAGCGCGCCGCGGGGGCCGAGTTCGATCTTGGCGATGCACGCCTTTTTGGCGTTCAGCTTGATCTCCATCAGGCGGATAAGGTTTTCGGTCGGATCGGGGAGCTTGCCGAAGCGGTCGATCAACTCTGCGGCGAAGGCCTCGATGCCGGCCTTGTCGTCGACCTCGTTCAGGCGGCGATAGAGCCCCATGCGCAGATCGAGATCGGGGACGTAATCGTCGGGGATCAGGATCGGCGCGTCGACCGTGATTTGCGGCGAGAAATCGCGCGGGCGCTGCAGCGCACCGCCCGCCTTGGCCTCGAGGATCGCCTCTTCGAGCATCGACTGGTAGAGCTCGTAGCCGACCTCTTTGATGTGCCCCGATTGCTCGTCGCCGAGCAGATTGCCGGCGCCGCGAATGTCGAGATCGTGGCTGGCGAGCTGGAAACCGGCGCCTAGGCTGTCGAGATCGCTCAGCACCTTCAATCGCTTTTCGGCGGTGTCGGTCATGATGCGATCGGGCGGGGTGGTGAGATAGGCGTAGGCGCGTGTCTTCGCGCGGCCGACGCGGCCGCGGAGCTGGTAGAGCTGCGCCATGCCGAAGCGATCGGCGCGGTTGATGATCATCGTGTTGGCGCTGGGAATATCGAGCCCGCTTTCGACGATCGTGGTCGAGACGAGCACCTCGTAGCGCTTGTCGTAGAAGGCCGACATGCGCTCCTCGACTTCGCTCGGCGCCATCTGGCCGTGTGCGACGACGTAGCGCACCTCGGGCACCTCCTCGCGCAGGAATTCCTCGATGTCGGGCAGGTCGGCGATGCGCGGGGTGACGATGAAGCTCTGCCCGCCGCGATAATGTTCGCGCAGCAGCGCCTCGCGGATCACCACCGGGTCCCACGGCATCACATAGGTCCGCACCGCGAGGCGGTCGACCGGTGGGGTCTGCATCACCGAGAGCTCGCGCAGGCCCGACATCGCCATCTGCAGCGTGCGCGGGATCGGCGTCGCGGTGAGGGTGAGGACATGGACGTCGTTCTTGAGCGCCTTCAGCCGCTCCTTGTGGGTGACGCCGAAACGCTGCTCCTCGTCGACGATGACGAGGCCGAGCCGCTTGAACTCGACCGACTTAGCGAGCACCGCGTGGGTGCCGACGACGATGTCGATCGTGCCGTCGGCGAGGCCCTCGCGGGTCGATTTGGCGTGGTTGGCCGAAACTAGACGCGAGAGCGCGCCGATGCGAATCGGGAATCCTTCGAAACGCGCGGTAAAGTTCTGGAAATGCTGGCGCGCGAGCAGGGTCGTCGGGCACACCACCGCGACCTGCATCCCGGCCATCGCCGCGACGAACGCAGCGCGCAGCGCGACCTCGGTCTTGCCGAAGCCGACATCGCCGACGATCAGCCGGTCCATCGGCTTTCCCGCCGCCAGATCGTCGAGCGAGTCGCCGATCGCGCGTTCCTGGTCGTCGGTCTCGGCGAAGGGGAAGCGATCGACGAAGGCGGCATACCCTTGCGCGTCGGGCTCGGCGACGTCGCCCTGGCGCAGCGCGCGCTCGGCGGCGACGGCGATCAACTCGCCGGCAATCTCGCGGATGCGCTCCTTCATCCGGCTTTTGCGCCGCTGCCACGCCTCGCCGCCAAGGCGATCGAGCGACGCGCCGTCCTCGCTCGAGCCGTAGCGGCTCAGCACCTCGAGATTTTCGACCGGCACGTAGAGCTTGTCGCCGCCGGCATATTCGAGCGCGACGCAATCGTGCGGCGCCTGACCCACAGGAATCGACGTCAGCCCGTCATAGCGGCCGATGCCGTGATCGACATGGACGACGAGGTCGCCCGGGGTCAGCGCGGCAAGTTCGGCGAGGAAGGCGTCGGCCGACTTGCGGCGCTTGGCGCGGCGCACGAGGCGGTCGCCGAGCATGTCTTGCTCAGTGAGCAGCGCGACGTCAGGCGTCGTGAAGCCGTGATCGAGCGGCAGGACGACGAGGGCAATGTGCGTCTGCGCGGCGCCGAGCGCGTGCTGCCAGTCGTCGGCCTGGCGCGCTGCGGTCAATCCGTGATCGGCGAGCAGGCCGGACAGCCGCTCGCGCGCGCCGACCGAATAGCTGGCAAGGACGACCTTCTTGTCCTGTCGCCGCAGTCGCTCGACATGCTTGACGACGGCTTCGTAGATGTTGGCGCCGCTCGCCCGTTCGGGGGCGAAATCTCGCGCGCCGTCGACGGCGAAGTCGAGCACGGTGGCGCTTTCGGGCTCGTGGAACGGGGTGACGAGGTGCGCGTGCGCGGCCCTGTCGCGCTCGGCCATTTCCTCCGGCGTGAGGTAAAGCGACGCGGCGGGGAGCGGGCGATAGCTGCCGGGGTCGCTCGATTGCGCGCGGACGCGGTTGGCGTGGTAGTCGGCGATCGCCTCGAAGCGCGCCTCGTCGGCGCCGGGGACGCCCGAATCGCGGACGATCACCGTGTCGGCGTCGAGATGGTCGAACAGCGTCGCCAGCTTCTCCTCGAATAGCGGCAGCCAATGCTCCATGCCGGCAAGGCGGCGGCCATCGGAGATCGCCTGATAGAGCGGATCGCCGGTCGCGGTGGCGCCGAAGGTTTCGCGATAGCGGCTGCGGAAACGCTTGATCGATTCCTCGTCGAGCAACGCTTCGGAAGCGGGTAAGAGGGTGAAGCCGTCGACGCGGCCGGTGGTGCGCTGGTCGGCGGGATCAAAGGTGCGGACGCTCTCGATTTCGTCGCCGAAGAAATCGAGCCGCAGCGCTTGCTCCTCGCCCGAGGGGAACAGATCGACCAACCCGCCGCGCACGGCGAACTCACCCGAGTCGGCGACGCTCTCGACGCGGTGATAGCCGTTGGCCTGGAGCAGCAGCGCGAGCTTGTCGCGCCCGATCCGCTCACCGGGGGCAAGGCGCGCGACGAGCTGGCGGATGCGGAACGGGGTGAGCGTGCGCTGGGTGACGGCGTTGGCGGTCGTCACCATCAGTTGCGGCGCCTTGGCCGGTTGCTGCAGCTTGTGGAGCGCCGCGAGGCGCTCGGCCATGACGCGGAGCGTCGGCGAGGCGCGGTCGTAGGGGAGACAGTCCCATGCCGGGTAACTGAACACGTCGAGCTCGGGCGCGAAATAGGCGGCGGTCGCGGCGACGGCGCGCATCTCGGCTTCGTCCGCGGCGATGAACACCGCGCGCTTGTCGGCGGCGCGGGCGAGATCGGCGAGCAGCCACGGCAGGAAGCCCGCGGGCACACCCGATAGCGTCAGCGGTTGTTTGGCAGCTAGGATTTTGGAGAGATCGGGCATCTGTTTCTCGTCATGCCGGACTTGTTCCGGCATCCAACGTGCCGCGTAAGCCGAAAGGTGAGGGTAAGCGGAGAGTTGGGCCCTCGGAATAAATCCGGGGTGACGGAGTGTTATTCGGCCACCGGCACGTAGCCCATCGCCTTCAACTGCGTCATCATGGGGCCGTTCCATTGCTCCGGCACCGTAATCGAGCCGATCGCCCAGCCCATGATGTCGACATCCTGTTCTTCGAGCAGCGTTTCGAACCAATCGGCCTGCTCATCCGACCAACCCGCCGAATGCGCGTCGAAGAAGCCGCCGATCAGCAGATCGGCCTCTCTGGTGCCGCGGTGCCACGCGCGGAAGCGCAGGCGTTTCATCCTTGTGTCTCGGTCCATCACGTCGTCCCATAGGCGATTGGCCGGCGGCCTTTTGGAAGGCTGTCGGCAACGGTAAAGCTCCGTTCGCCCTGAGCTTGTCGAAGGGCCGTCCTTTCCGTTACGTCGGCGGAAGAGAAGGACGGGGCTTCGACAAGCTCAGCCCGAACGGGTGTGGAGTTGAACCCAGATAGTCATGCGGCCCGAAATCCTCAATCCGCTGTTCGCCGAGATCACGGCGCTCAAGGGCATCGGCCCGCAGCTCGCCAAGCCGCTGGAGCGGCTCGGCATCGCGCGCGTCGTCGATGCGGCATTCCACCTGCCGACCGGCTTCATCGATCGCGTGGCCCGCGACGAGCTGATGCAGGCCGATGTCGGCCGCACGATCGCGATCACGCTGACCCCGGTCGATACCCGCACCAGCGCCGGCCGCGGTCCGACCCGCGTGCGGGCGACCGACGCGCTCGGCAATTATGTCAGCCTGGTCTATTTCGGCGGCTCGTCCGGCTGGGTGAAGAAGCTGCTGCCGCTGGGCGAGCCGCGCCGCGTGTCGGGGCGGCTCGAGCAATATGGCCAGGAACTCCAGATCGTTCACCCCGATTACGTCCTGCCGCCCGAGGAGGCGGCGGATCAACCCGAGCGCGAGGCGATCTATCCGCTGTCCGAAGGCCTGACCGCGCGGCGGATGGGGCAGCTCGCCGCGCAGGCGATCGAGCGCGCGCCCGATCTGCCCGAATGGGTCGAGCCTGGCCTCAAGGCACGCCACCTATGGCCGTCATGGCGCCAGGCGCTGGCGCGCATCCATGCCGATCCGTCCGACGTGATCGCGCGCCAGCGGCTCGCTTATGACGAGGTGTTCGCCAATCAGCTCGCGCTGATGCTGGTGCGCGCCGCCTCGCGCAGCCGGCGCGGCTGGCCGCTCCAGGGCGATGGGCGGCTGCGCGACATGCTCGATCTGCCCTATGCGCCGACCGGCGCGCAGACGCGCAGCATCGCCGAGATCGAGGGCGACATGGCGCAGGCGCAGCCGATGCTGCGGCTGCTGCAGGGTGATGTCGGCGCGGGCAAGACGCTCGTCGCTGCAATGGCGATGCTGATCGCAGTAGAGGCGGGGGCGCAGGCGGCGTTTCTCGCGCCGACCGAAATCCTCGCGCGGCAACATTTCGAGACGCTGCAGCGGTTGCTCGCCGGGCTGCCGATCAACCTCGCGATCCTTACCGGCCGCGACAAGGGGCGCACCCGCGAGGCGACGCTGATGGGGCTAGCCGATGGCTCGATCCACATCCTGATCGGCACGCACGCGATCTTCCAGCAAGCGGTGACCTACAAGGAACTCGGCCTCGTCGTGGTCGACGAACAGCATCGCTTCGGCGTCGCGCAACGGATGCTCCTCACGCAAAAGGCCGAGCGCCCGCCGCACCTGCTGGCGATGACCGCGACGCCGATCCCGCGCACGCTGACGCTCGCGCAATATGGTGAGATGGACCAGAGCCGGCTCGACGAGATGCCGCCGGGCCGCCAGCCGATCGAGACCCGCGTGATTGCCGAGGAC
>JBQCHO010000035.1:0-3563 GCA_051954635.1 Sphingomonas sp.
CTAGGCCTCGGCAGTGATCCGCGGGACTCCGAGCCGCGGGATCTCGATCTTCGGGCAATGATCCATCACGACTTCGAGGCCGGCTGCTTCCGCCTTGGCAGCGGCCTCCTCGTTGATCACGCCAAGCTGCATCCAGACCGCCTTGGCGCCGACGAAGATCGCCGCGTCGACCGCCTCGCCGGCGGCCTCCGGGCGGCGGAAGATGTCGACGATGTCGATCGGCTCGCCGATCTGCGCGAGCTCGGTCCACACAAACTCGCCATGGATTCGTTCACCCGGGATCTGCGGGTTCACCGGGAACACGCGGTAGCCGTGGTCCTGCAGGAATTGCATGACGCCATAGGACGCGCGGTTCGGCCGGTCGGACGCGCCCACCATCGCGATATTGCGGGCGCTGCTTAACAGCTCGCCAATATCTTCATCGCGGGTCAGCGGCATGACCGTTCAATGCCCGACGGCGGCCAAGAGTTTCGCCGCCAGGTCGGCGAATGCCTGAGCCTCGGGACCGTCGGACGCCGCCGGGGGCGATCCCGCGTCCGACGCTTCCCGGATCGCCAGCGACAAGGGCAACCGCCCAAGGAACGGGATGCCCAACTCATCCGCCGCCGCCTCCGCGCCGCCGCTTCCGAACGGATGGGAGGCCTCGCCGCAATGCGGGCAGGTGTAGGTCGCCATATTCTCGATCAGGCCGAGCACAGGCACGCTCATCTTGTTGAACAGGTCGACGGCGCGGCGCGCATCGATCAGTGACAGGTCCTGCGGCGTGGAGACGACCACGGCCCCGTCCGGTCGCGATTTCTGGATCAGCGACAACTGCACGTCGCCGGTGCCTGGAGGCAGGTCGACGACTAACACTTCCGTGTCGCCCCAGTCCGCTTCCACCAGCTTCGCGAGGGCGCCCGTCGCCATCGGTCCGCGCCAGGCAAGCGCATGCCCTGGGGACACCAAGTGCCCGAGCGACAGGAAGCGGAGCCCGTGCGCTTCGACCGGGATCAGCTGCTCGTCGGCCGCAGTCGGCCGTTCGCTGCTGCCGAGGAGCGTTGGCTGCGACGGGCCGTAAACGTCGGCGTCGACCAGCCCGACCTTGCGGCCCGTGCGGGCAATTGCCACCGCGAGGTTGGCGGCAACGGTCGACTTGCCGACCCCGCCCTTGCCGCTTCCGACGGCGATCAAAGTCCGCTTAGCCTGCGCGGCGGTCATCGCGATCCGGGCTTCGCTAACGCCGGGCTGCGCCAGCACTGCGGACTTCAGTTCCTGCTCCAGCGCTCGCGCATCCGCGTCGGACAGTCCGCTTGCATCCACGATGAGAATTGCGACGCCGTCCTTCAGGCGTCGCGAGCGAATGCGTTCGTCGTGAGGAAGCGCGTCAAGAGTTTCCGGTTGATCCATTCGCGCGAGATAGGAGCGCGGCGTACGCTTGCCACTGTTTTTCGTGCAGCGCCCTCCCTATACACTCGCTTCATGACCATCCTTTCCGGCCCGGGCGCTCGCCTGCGCGGCCTTTTCGCCGACAACAAGGGACCCTGGGGATCGAGCGGCAGCTCGAACGGCCCCCAGGAACCGACGCCGCCCAGTGACGATGAAAACCCGGGTCCGTGGGGCGGGGCGCCGCGGAAGCGCCGCTCGCCGATCCGCGGTCCAGGCGGCGGAGCGTCCTTCGAAGAGCTGATGCGCCGCGGCCGCGCTCGCTTCGGAGGCGGCCTTCCAGGCGGCAACGACCGTTCGATCGTTCTGTGGGCCGTGCTTGCGGTCCTGTGCCTGTGGCTGGTGCTGACGTCGATGCATTCGATCGCCCCCGGTCAGCGCGGCGTCGTCACGCGGTTCGGCCGCTACAGCTCGACCCTTGGCCCCGGTGTCGGCATCACTTTGCCATCCCCGATCGACCGGGTGAAGAAGATCGACGTCGAAAGCATCCGCACCGCCGAACTCGGATCGCAGACCAGCGAAGACCTGATGCTGACCGGCGACCAGAACCTGATCGACATCGCTTATTCGGTGCGCTGGAACGTTCGCACGCCGGAGCTCTATCTGTTCCAGCTCTCAAATCCGGACGACAGCATCAATCAGGTGGCCGAAAGCGCAATGCGCGCGGTCATCAGCCAGGTCACCTTGCAGGATGCCATGGGCGACAAGCGCAGCGAGATCGAGACCAGCGTCGCCGAAACGATGCAGCGAATCCTCGACGGCTATCGCTCCGGTATCGAGATCCAGGGCGTGGCCATCCAGCAGGCCGATCCGCCCGACGAGGTCAATGACGCGTTCAAGGAAGTGACCGCGGCGCAGCAGGACGCCAAGTCCTACGTCAACCAGGCGAATGCTTACGCGCTTCAGATCACCGCCAAGGCGCAGGGCGAAGCGACTGCGTTCGACAAGGTTTACGCGCAGTACAAGCTCGCGCCCGACGTCACGCGCCGCCGTATGTATTACGAGACCATGGAGCAGGTCCTCTCGAAGGTCGACAAGACCGTCGTCGATACGCCGGGCGTGACGACCTACCTGCCGCTGCCGCAGGTCCAGCGCTCCCAACCTAAGGCGAACGGCCAATGATCCGCTTCATCCGCGAGCGGCCGATGTGGTCGTCCGTCATCCTCGTCGCCGTGCTGCTGATCATTCTCGGCTGTTTCCCGATCGTTCCGGAAACAAAGCAGGCCGTCGTCGTCCGCTTCGGCAAGCCCGTCCGGATCCTCAATCGCTATGAGCAGGGTCACCCGATCGGCACGGCCGGCGCCGGCATTTCCTGGCGCCTGCCCTATCCGTTCGAGGAGCTGGTGTGGATCGACAAGCGCGTGCTTGCCGTCGACATGCAGCCGCAACCGGTGCTCTCGACCGATCAGCGGCGTCTGATGGTCGACGCGTTCGCGCGCTACCGCATCGTCGATCCGCTGCTCATGTACATCCGCTCGACGACCGAGGATAATCTGAAGAGCCAGCTGCAGACGATCCTTCGGTCGGAGGTCCGTAACGAGCTCGGCCGGCAGACGTTCGCCGCGCTCCTGTCGCCCGAGCGCCAGGGCGTGATGAACGACGTCCGGACGAACCTCAACATCCAGGCCGCGAAGTTCGGCGTCCAGGTTGTCGATGTTCGCATCAAGAAGACCGACCTGCCCGACGGCGCGCCGTTGCAGGCGGCGTTCGAAAGCATGCGGACGGCCCGGCAGCAGGAAGCACGCTCGATCCGCGCGCAAGGCATGAAGCAGGCCCAGATCATCCAGGCGCAGGCGGACGCCGACGCTGCCAAGACCTATGCCGCAAGCTTCGGCAAGGACCCGCAATTCTACGACTTCTACCGCGCCATGCAGAGCTACAAGACGACGTTCATCGGCGATTCCGACAACAAGCCGGCGGCGCCGACGACGGTCGTTTTGTCACCCAATGACGACTATCTTCAACAATTCGCGGGGCACGGTCACTGACCGGTGAACCAGCGCGTTCAATTCGCGTTCAGCCACCGGGGACATTACCGCCTTGCGTAACACGCCAATTGATGGAGTATCCATGATCTCGAAGGAGTCCGGAAAGGTGCGCTACGCCTATGGGGTCGCAATGGCCCTGTTGCTCGGAGG
>JBQCHO010000036.1:0-7088 GCA_051954635.1 Sphingomonas sp.
GAGCTCGGGCGCGGCGATTGGCTGGACGAGCAGCCCCACGCCGTCGCGCGACGCGGCGAGCGCGCCGGCAATGATCGGCGCGGCGAACACGGTGTCGCCGTTCATCAGGCAGAACGGACCGGCGAGGTGCGCGCGCGCCGCCCAGACGCTGCCGATGCTGCTCGATACCGCCCAGAACGGATTGACGACGAGCGAGACTGGGAGCGGGGGCGGATTGCTCGCGACGTGATCGACCACCTGGCTGCCGCGATAGCCGACGACGACGATCGCTTCGGCGACGCCGGCCGCGGCGAGCGCATCGAGCTGGTGATCGAGAATCGCGCGGCCGCCGACATCGACCAGGCATTTGGGCATCTGCTCGGTGAGCGGCAGCAATCGTGTGCCGTTGCCGGCGGAGAGGATGATCCCCTTCATGCGCGGTCGCTGGAAACGGGGTGGATCATCGCGATACCGGTGAAGGCGGTGGTGGACGCACTTGGGCTCGAACCAAGGACCCGCTGATTAAGAGTCAGCTGCTCTACCAACTGAGCTATGCGTCCATACCGATCGAAATGGCGGGGCCGTGAAGGCCGTCCGTCGATTGGAGGGCGCGCGTTAGCACCGCTTTTGGAAGATGCAAACCCCTTTTTTGGTTCGGCGATGCCGAACTGCACCGCACCGGCCCGTTCCCCCACCCGGCCACCCACAGGGTATTCGCATTGGGTGGTCGGGTGGGGAGCGGGCCGGTGCCGAAGCCGGTCAAAACCTTGGCTTGATGCGCGTCTGGCGGTCGATCGACATCAGGATGCCGAGGCAGATCAGGACCGTCATCTGCGCCGAACCGCCGAAGCTGACCAGCGGCAGCGGGATGCCGACGACGGGAGCCAGCCCCATCACCATCCCGAGGTTGATCGCGACGTAGAAGAACAGCGTCGAGGCGAGCCCGGCGGCGGCGAGGCGGCCGAAGCGGGTCGGCGCATTCAGCGCAACGCGAATGCCCCACAGGATGACCGAGAAGAAGGCGATGATGAGGAGCACGCCGCCGATCAGCCCCCATTCTTCGGCCATCGTCGCGAACACGAAATCGGTATGGCCTTCGGGGAGGTAATCGAGATGGCTTTGCGTGCCGTTGAGGAAGCCCTTGCCGAGAATGCCGCCTGAGCCGATCGCGATCTTCGATTGGCTGATGTGATAGCCAAGCCCGAGCGGATCGCGATCGGGATCGAGGAAGATCATGATGCGATCGCGCTGATAGCCGTGGAGCACGAAATTGACTGCGAGCGGCGCGGCGATCGCGGCGCCGAGCAGGCCGCCAACGAACAGGCGCAGCGGCACCCCGGCGAGGAACATCACGACGACGCCGCTGAACACGACCATCAGCGCGGTGCCGAGATCGGGCTGGTGCGCGATCAGCGCGGCGGGGAACAGGATCATCACCGCCGGCAGCCAGACGGCAATGAAGCGGCGCGTCTCGGCTGGCGGCATGCGATCGTAGATCATCGCCACCGCGAGCACGATCACCGGTTTCATGAATTCGGACGGCTGGAGCTGGAAGGGGCCGGCACCGAGCCAGCGCTGTCCGCCGCCGCGCACCGCGCCGATCAGCTCGACGAGGATCAGCATGACGATGAGGATGCCATAAGCAGGTAGCGCGCCGATCCGCCACCACGATTCGGGCACGCGCGACAGGATGATCGCGCCGGCGAGGAAGACGAAGAAGCGGATGCCCTGCGACAGCGCCCAGGGCTTGAGATGGCCGCCCGCCGCCGAATAGAGCACCACGAGGCCGAAGGCGCCGATCGCGAGGATCGTGAGAATGATCCGCCACGGGATCTGCGCGAGCGGCGCGGGGATGAAATCGGGGCGGGTCAATCGCCGTCCTCCAGCGAGCCGCCCTCGGCCGGCGTGCCTGGGGCGGCGGAATTGGCGACGGCTTCGGCAGCGGCGGCGCTGGCAGCGGTTGCCTTTTCGACGGCGGCGGCAGTCGTCGTGGCACCGGCGTCGGTCTTGGTCGTGAGCAGTTCCGGTATCTGGTGTGCGGCGCGCCAGGCGAGCTCCTGTTCGGCCATGCGGGTGCGAATGTCGCCACCCCAGGTCGGTTCGACCTCGGCGAGCGCCTTGATCGCACGATCGCGGTCGAACAGGTAGGTCATGATGTCGCGCCCGATGGCGGGGCCGTCGAGATTGCCAATCAAATGGCCGTTATGTTCGAGCACGATCGACGCGGCATAGCGCGGGTTCTCAGCCGGCGCGAAGCAAATCAGAAGCGCATGTTCGCGCAGCTTGAACGGCACCCCGGCATTGCCCGTGCGACCGGCGGCGCGATCGGCCATCGTGATCGTCCGGACCTGCGCCGTGCCAGTCTTTGCCGCGAGGCTGATTCCCGGGATGTTGAGGCGGGCGCGAGCACCCGTACCGCCATCGTTGACGACCGCGTACATTGCATCGCGAACCACCGCGACGTGCTGCTGATCGATATTGGACAGGAGCGGCGCGACCCCGTGACGGTGGTCCATCACGATGCGAGGAACGATGCTCCGGCCCGAGGCGATGCGGCCGGCCATCACCGCGAGCTGGAGCGGATTGACCAGCACATAGCCTTGGCCGATCGACGCGTTCATCGTGTCGGCGACTGTCCACGGGTGATGATATTTCTTCAGTTTCCAGGCCGGGTCCGGGACGGTGCCGTAGCGCTGGCTGGTAAAGGGAATGTCGAATTCCTGACCCAGGCCGAGCTCGCGCGCGACTGGCGCGATCGCGTCATACCCCGCGCGGCGCGCCATTTCGTAGAAATAGATGTCGCAGCTCTGGGCGACTGCGCGGCGCATCGAGATCGGCCCGTGGCCGCCGCGCTTCCAACAGTGGAACAGCCGGTTGCCGACGCGCGTCGCGCCGGTGCAGACGACGGTATCCTGCGGCGTGACCCCGATCCGCTGCAGCGCAAGCGAGTTCATCGGCTTGACGGTCGAACCCGGCGGATAGAGCCCTTGCAGGACCTTGTTCATCAACGGAACGTGGTCGTTCGCCGACAACATGTCCCACTCGAGGTGGCTGATGCCGTCGGAAAAGCTGTTGGGGTCGTAGGCCGGCATCGAGCACATCGCGAGCACGTCCCCGGTCAGGCAGTCTAGCACCACCGCCGAGCCCGAATTGGTGCCGAGCCGGCGGGCGGCGTATTCCTGCAGGCCGACATCGATCGCGAGGCGGACATTTTCGCCGGGCACGTCGGGGCGCGTAGCGAGCTGGCGGACGACCTTGCCGCGCGCGGTGACCTCATTGCGCTTGGCACCGGGCTTGCCCTGGAGCCGCGCTTCGAGCGTCTTTTCAAGACCATCCTTGCCGATCTTGAAGCCGGGCGTGATCAGCAGGGGGTTCTTCGTTTTCTGATATTGCTCGGCCGACGCAGTGCCGACATAGCCGGTCAGGTGCGCGACCGCGGCGCCGGCCGGATAGTTGCGCGCATAGCCCTGGGTCGGCGCGACGCCGGGCAATTCGGGCCAGTGAACGAAGACGCGGGCGAACTGCTCGTAATCGAGCTTCTCGGCGACCTCGACGGGCTGGAAGCCCGCCGCCTGTTTGAGGTCGGCGCGGATGCGCTCCATCGTCTCGTCGGAGAGTAGCAGCATCGACTGTAGCTGGCCGAGGACGCGGTCCTTGTCCTGCAATTGGTCGGGGATGATGTCGACGCGGAAATCGGTGCGGTTGTTGGCGATCGGCCGGCCGTAGCGATCGATAATCCAGCCGCGGCGCGGGGGGATCATCGTCAGGTTGACGCGATTGCTTTCAGAAAGCAGCTCGTAATGCTGGTTCTCGGCGATCGACAGCCACGCCATGCGCCCGGCAAGCACCGCGCCCACCGCCGCCTGCGCGCCGCCGAGAAAGACTGCGCGGCGGGAAAAGCTGTAGGTCTGCGCGGCTTCGGTAACGATGCGGGTCGGCCGCTTCATGCGCGCCCGCGCTTCCGATCGAGCCAGGCGACCAACCGGGCGATCAGGGGAAACAGCGACACCGACAACAGAATCTGCACGAGCAGCATTGTATCGACATGCGCCGCGATCGGCGAGGCAATCAATCGGCCACCGATCAGGCAAAAGGCGAGGGCGAGCGCGGCGATCAGCCAATCCTGCCAGAAATCGCGCCAGATCAACCGTGTATCGAAAATCTCGATCGCAAAGAAACTGACCGTCCAGAGGAACACCGCGCTCCCCAGCGGTTGGCCGCTGACGAGATCGTCGAAGAACCCGAACGGCGCGGCTGCCCAGACCGGGAAGACTTCCGGCCGCAGCAGGCGCCAGGCGAGGAGCACCATCAGCCCGAACGGCGGCAGCGCGGGATTGAGCGTGATCACCGGCACGATGGTGAGAAGCGAGCCGAGCAGCACGGTGGCGATCGGCACACCGATCCGCTGCCAGCGCGGCGCGGTGCGCGCGAAACGTTCGGGCGGCGGCTCGTTCACGGCGCGGGTGCCGGGTCCGGCGCGGGCGGCGGTGCGAAGAAGGCGTGCTGGACGATGGCGTAATCGAGCGTGTCGGGCTGCTCGAACGGCACCGCAAGGGCGCCATCGCGGCTAAGCCGCACGACCCGGGCAACCGGAATATTGGGCGGGTAGAGTCCGCCGGTGCCCGAGCTGAGCAGGACGTCGCCGACCTTGAATGGCTTGTCGACCAGGCTGACCGGATGAATCTCGAGCAGGGTGTCGCCGCGCCCGTTGGCGATTGCCGGGACGCCGTCGCGCGTGCGGCGGACGGGGATCGCGCTCTCGGGATCGGTCGACAGCAACACGCGCGCCGTGTCCGGTCCGGTTTCTAGGACGCGACCGATCACCCCGTGCGGCCCGCTGACCGGCATCCCCGGCAGTACACCCTGGAACCGACCGGCGTTGAGCAGGGCGAACCGGCGCGTGCTCGTTGCCGACGAACTGATCAGCCGTGCCGCCGCGACCGCGCCGGTCGATCGATCGCGCAAAGCGAGAAGGCGCTTGAGGCGGCCGTTTTCCTGTCCCAGCATTCGGGCGCGCATCAGCAGTTCGTGCTGCGCGGCAAGCTGCTTGCGCAGCCGCGCATTCTCGCTCTTCACCCCGAAATAGTCACCGATCGCGCCCGGGACCGAGCCAATGCCGTTGACGACGCTCGACGTGCCCGCGGAAATCGGCGCGGTCAGTTCGGCGACGCCGCTCCTGAGCGCCGCAAAGGCTGGCGGATTGATTGTCGACAAGGCGAGCAGCGCCACGCCCACAACCGCTGCCAGTGCGGCGACGACGTACCCGAAAAACAGACCATATTGCGCCCGTCGCGAAAATCCGGGGCGCCGATTCTTTGGCGGCGCCATCCCCCCAGTCTCCTCAGCCGGTCATCAGGACGCCGCGGAACGTCGGGTCTTCGAGCGCGCGGCCCGTGCCGAGCGCAACGCAGGTCAGCGGTTCCTCGGCGACGGTGACGGGAAGACCGGTCTCGTCGCGCAGCACCTCGTCGAGCCCCGCGAGCAGCGCGCCGCCGCCGGTCAGGACGATGCCTTGATCGACGATGTCGGCGGCCAGTTCGGGCGCGGTGTTTTCGAGCGCGATGCGGACGCCCTCGACAATCGTGCCGACGGGCTCGCTAAGCGCTTCCGCAATCTGGCCCTGGTTGATCTGGATTTCCTTGGGCACGCCGTTGACGAGGTCGCGGCCCTTGATGTGGATGGTCTGGCCGATGCCGTCATCGGGCGCCTTGGCGACGCCCACTTCCTGCTTGATCCGCTCGGCCGTGGCTTCGCCGATCAACAGATTGTGGTTGCGGCGGACGTAGCTGACGATCGCCTCGTCCATCTTGTCGCCGCCGACGCGGACGCTGGTCGTATAGGCGAGGCCGCGCAGCGACAGCACGGCGACCTCGGTGGTGCCGCCGCCGATGTCGACGACCATCGAGCCGATCGGCTCGGTGACGGGCATGTCGGCGCCGATCGCGGCGGCCATCGGTTCCTCGATCAGCCAGACCTGCGAGGCGCCGGCGTTCTGCGCGGCGTCGCGGATCGCGCGGCGTTCGACCTTGGTCGAGCCCGAGGGCACGCAGATCACGATCTGTGGCCAGCGCTTCAGGCGGCTCTGGCCGTGGACCTTCTGGATGAAGTATTTGATCATCTGCTCGGCGACGTCGATGTCGGCGATGACGCCGTCGCGAAGCGGGCGGATCGCTTCGATCGTGCCCGGCGTCTTGCCCATCATCAGCTTGGCGTCGTCACCGACCGCCTTGACCTTCTGGACGCCGTTCAGCGTCTCGATCGCGACCACCGACGGTTCGTTGAGCACGACTCCCCGGCCGCGCACGTAAACCACCGTGTTGGCGGTGCCGAGGTCGATCGCCATGTCATGGGACATCAATTTGAAGAAACGCGAGAAGAGCATCGATCAATCCGTCCTTGCCGCGCGGCCGACACGCGGCGGTTCGCACACAATATCCCGGCCACGCCCCGAGCCTGGAAATCCACGCTGGGATGCCGTTCAGATGCGGGTCGCGGGATGCCGCCGCTTGGGCTAGAGCGGCATTCATGTCAATACGCCGCCTGCCCGAACAGCTCGTCAATCGTATCGCTGCCGGTGAAGTGGTCGAAAGACCCGCCAGTGCGTTGAAGGAGCTCGTCGAGAACGCAATCGACGCAGGCGCGGCACGGATCGTCGTGCGGCTGGCGGCGGGCGGCACCGAACTGGTCGAGGTGACCGACGACGGCTGCGGGATGACGCCCGACGAAATGGCGTTGGCGCTGGAACGACATGCCACGTCGAAGCTGCCGACCGACGCGATCGAGGAGGTGACGACGCTGGGCTTTCGCGGTGAGGCGCTGCCGTCGATCGCCAGCGTCGCGCGGCTGACACTCGAAAGCCGGGTGCGCGGTGCCGACGGGTGGAGTCGGGTGGTTGATAACGGTCGCCTCGAAAGCGAGGGGCCGGCAGCGCTGCCGCCGGGGACGCGGGTGCGCGTCGAGCGGCTGTTCGAGCGGGTGCCGGCGCGGCGTAAGTTCCTGCGCACCCCGCGCGCCGAATATGGCGCTTGCCTTGACGTGGTGAAGCGTCTGGCGATGGCGCGCGGCGACATCGCGTTCACCGTCGAGCATGACGGGCGGCGGGTGCTGTC
>JBQCHO010000037.1:0-3852 GCA_051954635.1 Sphingomonas sp.
TGGAACGGCGGCGTCAATAATGGCGGCTGGCGCGGTTTCCGCGGCGGAAATGGCGGTGCGGTAGCCCCGGGCCCCCAGGTCGACGTTCAACGCGATGGCAACCGCGACTGGCGTAACCGTGGCGGCACAACCGACAATCGCGGTTGGCGCGACAATAACGGCGGCGACCGCTGGCAGGGCAACCGCAACGACGGCCGCAATTGGAACGACAACCGCCGGCGTGACGATCGCTGGCGCGGCAACGATCGCGGCGGCAACTGGAACCGCAGCTGGCGCAACGACAATCGTTACGACTGGCAGCATTATCGGTCGTACAATCGCAACGCCTATCGCCTGCCGCGCTATTACGCGCCTTATGGCTGGAGCTACGGCTATCGCAGCTTCGGAGTCGGCGCGATCATCGACTCGATGCTCTTCGACCAGAGCTATTGGATCGACGATCCGTACGATTACCGCCTGCCGGACGTGTACGGGCCGTATCGCTGGGTGCGCTATTACAACGACGCGCTCCTGGTCGACATCTATACCGGCGAAGTCGTCGACGTGGTCCACGACATCTTCTGGTAAAATCGTCGTCGCGCGAGGTGGGGGCCCGGGAAGCAATTCCCGGGCCCTTGCCTTTTTTGTCGGGGACGCGAAAAAACCGCCCCATGTTCGGCAAGAAAAAGAATATGCCAGGCGGCCCGTCGAAGGAACGCGCCCGCATCGGCAAGGAGGTGGCCGCTCGGCTCGCCGCCCACCCGCGCGTTCAGGAAGCGATGGTCGGTGCGGCCCAGGCCTATTACCATCTCGACTTTCTCGATCCCGCAAAGTGCGACCGGCTGATCCGGATCATCGATGGCAATCGTCGACCGTCCACCATCCTGTCCGACCGCGAGGATTATGGCTTCCGGACCAGCGAAAGCTGCGACATGGACCGCTATTCCGCTGATGTTGCGCCCATCGACACTTCGATCGCCGACCTTCTCGGCATCCCCCCGGCCAAGGGCGAGACGATCCAGGGTCAACGGTACGCGCCCGGCCAGCAATTTCGCGCGCATCACGACTTCTTTCATGAAAATCAGAAATATTGGGAAGATATGAAGCGCAGCGGCGGACAACGCACCTGGACCGCGATGATCTATCTCAACAATGTCGAGGAAGGCGGCGCCACCTGGTTTCCGCAGGCCGGTTTGCGCGTCGCGCCGCGCCGTGGCTTGCTGCTCGCCTGGAACAACATGAATCCCGACGGCAGCCCCAACACGATGACGCTGCACGAAGGGATGCCGGTGGTGAAGGGCGTGAAATACGTCATCACCAAGTGGTTCCGGGAGAATAATTGGACCATCTATTGAGGTAACGGGCCATTCGGCGCGAATAGCGCGCCATTCTCCACCCTTGCGATCGTCTCCGATAGGTCTAAGGCCGGCACCACATGCAGCAGGACGCAACCCGATCCGACGAGCGCTCGGGGGGAGCGAAAATCGTCCTCGCCACGGTGGGGACGCTTGGCGACCTGCATCCGTTCATCGCGATCGGCCAGGCGCTCAAGCGGCGCGGCCATCGGCCGCTTATGGCGGTGTCCGAAGATCATCTGACCAAGGTGCGCGCCGCCGGGCTCGACGCGGTGGCCATTCTCCCCAGCTTCGACACGATCCGCGAGCGCATGGGTCTGGCCGAGGCCGCGGCGGTCAAGCGCGCCATGTCGAACCAGGTCTACATGCTCGAGGAAGTCGTGCTGCCCTGGCTCGATTCGAGCACCGAGGCGCTCGCCCGGGTATCGGCCGACGCCGATCTGCTGGTGGCCTCGCTGTTCGTGTTCGGCAGTCCCACCGTCGCCGAAATGAACGACATCCCGTTGGTGTCGGTGATCCTGCAGCCGATGGCGCTACTGTCGGTCCATCGCCCGCCCCACACCCCCGATTTCTGGATGATCAAAGGCAATCCCAAAACGTCGATCGGAGTAGGTTGGAACCGCCTCGCCTTCTCGCTGATTCGAAAGATGGTACGCCGCCGCTACACGCCGGCGATCGATCGCATGCGCGCCAGCCACGGCCTGGCACCGACCACCGATCCCTGCCTGTTCGAGATCGGCGAACAGACCTCGCTCGTGCTGGGGTGCTATTCGCCGGTGTTCGGTCCGCTGCCCAAGGATGCGCCCGCGGACACCGCGATCGTCGGCTTCCCGATGTTCGACAGCGAAAGCGGCGCCGCCGAGCAGCCGGATGCCGAGCTCGCCGCGTTCCTGGCCGCCGGGCCACCGCCACTGGTCTTCACGCTCGGGTCGTTCGCGGTGCATGCCCCGGGCAATTTCTACGCCGAGGCGGCGGCGACGGCACGGCGCCTCGGCCAGCGCGCCGTGCTATTGACCGGACCTGGCAGCTCGCTCCGGTCGGACGATCAGATATTGGTGCGCGATTACGCGCCGCATTCGGCCTTGTTCGGACATGCGTCGGCGATCATTCATCACGGCGGCATCGGCACCGTCGGCCAGGCGTTGCGCGCGGGCAAGCCGCAGCTAGTCGTGCCGCACATGGGGGATCAGTCCGACAATGCGGAACGCATCCGCAAGATGCGCCTGGGCAGCGTGCTCAGGGCCCGTCGCTTCACCGCCGAACGCGCGGCGCCCCGGATCGCCGAACTGCTCGATCCCGAGCGACCCTATCTCGCCGAGGCGAAGCGGATCGGCGCCGTTGTCGCAGCAGAGCATGGCGCGCGCGATGCCGCGCTGGCGATCGAAACGCTGATCGCCGACAAGGTGACGAGCGCTCCCTGACGCAATGCGGCCACGACCGGCGACCAGTCGCACCTTTTCCGGCACGAAGCGCCGTACCGTTTTGCTGCAGTGCGGAACCACGTCGGGTTCGGGCCGTTCGCTGATCGAGCGGCATAAGGTAGCAATGTCATGTTGTGGCAAACATTGGGTTGCGCGATGGGGATGCACCATCGTGACCCCGCCAGTTCGCGCGCCGAGGACGGGCGCTATGTCGGCGAGTGCGCCGGCTGTCGCCGGCCGATGATCTGGACGCTTTCGGGCTGGAAACTGGATCGCAATCCTCCGACCACCCGCGTTCCCAGTTTCCGGGCGCCATAGCGACGCGCCTTCCCCATTGCGATAGGCTATCCGTCACGGTTAATCGGTGGCGATGGAGACCGTCGCCGGCATCACCCGATCGTTCCTTGGCCAGCCGTGGCGGTGGCGCGCGCTGTCGGCCGACGCACGCGATCCCGGCTTCCGTCCCGACGACCTGGTGACGCAATTGCTGCTCGCGCGCGGCGTCGCGCGCGAAGCGATCGAAGCGAACCGCACCCCCAGCATCCGCGGCTTCATGCCCGATCCGTCGATTTTCAACGATATGGACAAGGCGGCGCGTCGCCTGGCGGACGCGGTCGTGGCGGGCGAGCAAGTCACCGTGTTCGGCGACTATGACGTCGACGGCGCGACCTCGGCCGCGCTGATGATCCGCTTGCTGCGCGACCTCGGGCTGCGCCCCCAAGCCTATATCCCCGACCGCCTGATGGAAGGCTATGGCCCGTCGGGGGAGGCATTGGTGAGGATCGCGAGCGGCGGCGCGCAATTGATCGTCACCGTCGATTGCGGCGCCCAGGCATTCGAGGCGCTCGACATGGCGCGCGAGGCTGGCGTCGACGTGTTCGTCTTCGACCATCACAAATGCGCGGCCGCCCTTCCCCACGCCCATGCGCTGGTCAACCCGAACCGACTCGACGAGGGCGACGGCGCTGCCCATGGCCATCTCGCCGCGGTCGGCGTGGCTTTCCTGCTCGGCGCCGCGTTGCTGCGCGAGCTGCGCGCGCGCTCCTTCTTCGATGGTCGCGCCGAGCCCCGGTTGCTCGACCTGCTCGATCTCGTCG
>JBQCHO010000038.1:0-4251 GCA_051954635.1 Sphingomonas sp.
AGGTCGGCTGGGTGAAGAACCTTGGGCCGTGCTCGACCGCGCCGCCCTTGGGGTCGCTCGCGCCGTAATAGAGCCGGGCGATGCGGGCATGGGCAATCGCGCCCGCGCACATCGCGCACGGCTCGAGCGTCACCCACAGGTCGCAATCCTCGAGCCGGTCGCGGCCGAGCGCCTCGGCCGCCGCGCGAATCGCCCGCATTTCGGCGTGCGCGGTCGGATCGGCGAGCCGGCGCGGCGCGTTGGCGGCGACCGCGACGATCTCGCCATTCCGCACGATCACCGCGCCGACGGGCACTTCGCCGATCGCGGCAGCATCGCGGGCGGCGTCGAGCGCGACGCGCATGGGGGCGGTAATCGGCGGCATCGCCGCCCTATGCCCGCTTTGGCGGCGTCAGGCGAGCGCCGGCGCCGGGCGCAGCGCGAGCCATAGCGCGAAGATCATCCCCGGCACGAACGCCAGCATCGTCAGCACGCAAACGATGACGAAATCGCGTCCAGGCCCGGCGGCGAGGAACGCGCCGAGCGGCGGCAGCAGCACCGCCGCCACGATCGTGCCCGGCGACGCGCTCATTGCGCCGGCGGGGTCGGGGCGGGCTTGTTGACCTGCACGGTCGGCACCTGCACCGTCTTGTTCTCGGTGCCGACATCGACCGAGCCGACATCCGCCTGGAACTTGGGCGCCTGGCCGCCCTGTACCGAGACCTGCGGCAATTGCGCCTGGCGGGTCTGATCGATGTTGATGAAGCCGAACGCCATCAACACCACGACGACGACGACGACGATGCCGAGCAGGGCGAGCAAGGTGCGCATGACGATCTCCCAATCTTTTCGTTGCCGTAATAACGTCCGATTCGGAGGCGGGTTGCATGATACCGGATTCGGCAGTGCCGAATCCG
The DNA here is from genome assembly GCA_051954635.1 of Sphingomonas sp. Classification (GTDB taxonomy): domain Bacteria; phylum Pseudomonadota; class Alphaproteobacteria; order Sphingomonadales; family Sphingomonadaceae; genus Sphingomonas. The sequence goes on from JBQCHO010000038.1 coordinate 897, forward strand.
GTATCCGCGCCACACAATCCAGAATCGGTTGACCCGCGGCGCCGATGCCGTTAGGTGCGCCCACTTTCCGGATAAACCCGAATTCAGGATTTCAAGCGATGTCGCGCATTTGCGAGCTGACCGGCAAGGGCCGTCAGGTGGGTCACAATGTTTCCCACGCCAACAACAAGACCAAGCGCACGTTCCTGCCCAACCTGCAGAACGTCACGCTGATGTCGGAAGCGCTCGAGACCAGCGTCAAGCTGCGCGTCTCGACCCACGGCCTGCGCTCGGTCGAGCATGTCGGCGGCCTCGACAACTGGCTGGTCAAGACCAGCGATGACAAGCTGTCTTTGAAAGCCCGTCGCCTGAAGCGCGACGTCGCCAAGAAGCTGGCCTCCGCCTGATCTTTTGAGGGTTCGGCGCGGCCGAGCCCTTGGAACAAGCGATAAGCGCTGCCCCGGCTATGGCTGAGGCGGCGCTTTTCGCGTTTCCGGAGCATCGAGCCGGAACTTGAGCAGCAGCGAGCGTTCGAGGATCGACTGATTGTCGTCGGACGCGATCCAAACGATCGTGTCGCCCCCCTCGCGCGTCACCGCCAGCGCTTCGAAGTTGTCGTGGATCAACGGCGCGGCGAAGGTCGCGATCGGCACCCCGGCCACCGTCTTGCCCGGCGCGATCCCCGCGCGCGGCACGATGGTGAGGATCGCGGTGAAATCGTACGGGAGCTGAAACCGCCGGTTGAGCACCAGCAGATCACCGTTCGGCAATTCGACCGCGTCGCTCGGGTCGTAATGCTTGGGCGGCAAATAATCGAAGCGGAAGCCGCTGCTGGGATTGGTGGTGGGGTCGGTGTCGAACCAGCGCGCCGCATGGGCATGATCATGCGGCCAATGCGCCCGCTCGGCGAACACGACGAAATGTCCATCGCGCAGCCGAATCATCGATTCTGGTCCCGTCGCCTTGGGCCAGCGCGCCATGTCGACAGGCCGCGCACGCGCCTCGGCGTGGTTGAAGCCCGCCGAATAGCGCCAGATCGCGTTGTAATATTCGAACCCGACCCAGATCTGGCCGGTCGCCGGATCGCTGGTCATCGATTCGCTGTCGCGATCCTCCTTCTGCCAGCCGGTGCCGGGGCCGTCCGGCAGGTTGCCGAAATGAAGGTCGCCGATGCGCCAGCGCGCGTCCATGTTGAAATCGATGAAATTACCGCCGTCGCTGAGCAGCGTGAAGCGGTCGCCCGCGATACGCATCGAGGAAAAGCCGCCGAACGCCGGATCGTCGCTCGCCAGCGCGACGCCACCCAGCCAGGTCAGCCGTCCGACCTGCCGGCGCTGCGGGTTATGGGTATCGAGCATCACCGGCCGCACCGTCATCCGCCCCTTGGCGGCGAGCCGCGGCGCAGGCGGCACTGTCGCATAACCGGGCACCAGCAACAGGACGAGCAGGATCGACAACAATAGGCGCACTGCGGGGCTATAGCGTGCGGGCGGCCCCGCGCCAGCCCGTCCGCTGGCTGAACAGCGGATAACGAGCGCATTCAGCGATCACTCAACGCGAATCGCCCATAACGCTCTTATCGACGGGCAATGCCGCGGTTTTCCGCGGCTTCGCCCAGGCAGACGAGGAGACGACCAATGTTGAAGCATCTTTCGCTCGTCGGCGCCGCCCTGACGATGGGTGCTGCCGCGATCGTCCCGACCGCGCCGGCCCAGGCGCAGCGTTATCATCATCATTACGATCAGCGGGACTATCGCCCCGCCTATCGGGGCCGCGACCGTTATTATCAGCGCAGCTATCGCGACGATCGCCGCTGCCGCGACAACGGCACCGGCGGCACGATCATCGGCGCGATCGCCGGCGGCCTGCTCGGTCGCACGATCGATACCCACGGTGACCGCACCGTCGGCACGGTGCTCGGTGCCGGCGCCGGTGCTCTCGCCGGCCGCGCGATCGATCGTTCGGATCGCCCCGGCTACTGCCGCTAACCCTTTAACCAGTTCCCTCGGGTCGCGTATCGAGGGCGGAGGCCGGTCCCGCAAGGGGCCGGCCTCTTGTGCATCGGGGAAGGCGCGGCCACGCCCGCGCCGATGCGCGCAGCGCATCCCCGATGCACGGCCGGCGGGTCGGCACCAGCCGAACCCGACCGACGGCGGCTTCGCCGCCGTTGGCGCTATACCGTCACACCGGCCCGATATGCACCCGCTGCTCGGGCGGCAGGTACATCTTGTCCCCCGGCTTGACGTCGAACGCCTTGTACCAGGGATCGAAATTCCGCACGATCCCGTCGACGCGGTACTTGTCCGGGCTGTGCGGATTGCTCAGCAATTGCTGCCGCTCGGCCCCTTCCCGCATCTTGCCCTGCCACGCCGCGGCATAAGCGATGAAGAACCGCTGGTCGCCGGTATAGCCGCCGATCACCGGCGGCTCGCCGTGCCGCGACACGTAGCGCCGATACGCGTCGTACGCCGTCTCCAGCCCGCCGAGATCGGCGAGGTTCTCGCCCAGCGTCAGCTTGCCCTTGATGTGGACGCCGGGGATCGGCTCATACTGGTCGAACTGGTCGGCCAGCCGATCGGCCTTGACGGTGTATTTCGCCGCCGTTTCCTTGGTCCACCAGTCGCGCAGCCGGCCTTGCGCGTCATATTGCCGCCCCTGATCGTCGAAGCCGTGGCCCATCTCGTGCCCGATCGTCGTCGCGCCAGTTTCGGCGTAATTGACTGCAGGGTCGGCGTTGGGATCGAAAAACGGCGGCTGCAGGATCGCCGCTGGCACGGTGATCTGGTTCATCGTCGGATCGTAATAGGCGTTCACCGTCTGCGGCGTCATGTCCCATAGCCCGCGATCAACCGGATGCGGGAAGCGCGCGAGCTGGAGCTGCCACTCGAAGCGGTCGCTCGCCATGTCGTTGCCGAGCGGATCGGTGCGGCTGACCGGCAGCGCCGAATAATCGATCCACTTCTTGGGATGCCCGATGCGCGGATCGAAGGTGCCGAGCTTGACCAGCGCCGCCTTGCGCGTCGCCTCGTCCATCCACGCCGCGTGGCTGATCTTGTCGGCGTAAGCGGCGCGGACATCGTTCACCAGTTCGTCGGCCTTGGCCTGCGTCTCAGGCGACCAATGCTCTGCGACGTAGAGCTTGCCGACCGCCTCGCCCAGACTGCCGTCGAGCAGCGCGATCCCGCGCTTCCACCGCGCGCGCTGCTCGGGCACGTCGTTCAGCGTCTTCGAGTAGAAATCGAAATGCGCCTGGTCGAAGGCGTGCGGCAGGAAGCTGGCATGATCGCTGACGAAGCGGAACGCCAGCCAGTCCTTCCAGGTCGACAGCGGCACGTCGCCCAGCCGCTTGCCCGCCGCGGTCACCGCCGTCGTCTCG
>JBQCHO010000039.1:0-2722 GCA_051954635.1 Sphingomonas sp.
CCGTCTCGATCATGCCCCCGGGCGAAGGCATCCGCGTCGAGCTGGTCGAGGAAACCCAGCTTTCGGGCGTCCCCGCCGGCGAGGATCGGCCGCAGCGTTACCGCGCGATCGTCAATTGCGGCAAACCGGTTCGCGACATGACCGTCGAGATCCGCGAGGAGGACGGCACCCCGCTTCCCGACGGCGCGATCGGCAAGGTGTGGTGCACCGGCCCGTCTGTGATGAGCGGCTATTTCCGCGACGAGGACGCGACTGCGGCGTGCATGACCGACGGTTGGCTCGACACCGGCGACATGGGTTATATGTCGAACGGCTACGTCTATATCGTCGGCCGCGCCAAGGACATGATCATCGTCAACGGCCGCAACCACTGGCCGCAGGACATCGAATGGGCGGTCGAGCAGCTCCCGGGCTTCAAGGCCGGCGACATCGCCGCCTTCGCCATCACCACCCCGGGTGGCGAGGAGACCCCCGCGGTGCTTGTCCAGTGCCGCACCTCCGACGATGTCGAACGCATCCGCCTGCGCGACGAGATTCGCGAGCGCGTGCGCGCGGTTACCGGCATGAACTGCGTGATCGAGCTCGTGCCGCCGCGCACGCTGCCGCGCACCAGCTCGGGCAAATTGAGCCGTGCCAAGGCGCGCAATCTCTATTTGAACGGCGAGATCAAGCCCTACGCGATCGCCGCCTGACGCTAGGGTCCGTACTCAATTAGAACGAGGTCGTGACGGAGCCGAATAGGGCGCCAGGCAAGGAGCAAGGAGGGAGCGATGCTGAAGCATCGTGACCGACGCGCGACGCCGCTTGGCGCCCTATTCGGCCCGCCGCAAAGCGGTCGCCCATGGAAGCCCGCCGAACGTCGTCGCTTGTTTGCGCGTAGCTTCGGCTACGCGTCTGCGCTGCGCTCCTAGTCGGCGGGCTTCCATGGGCGATCACGATCCTCGTTCTAATTGAGTACGGACCCTAATCCAGATTAAGCCCCTGCCCCCCGGCGATTTCTTTTCGCCGAACCGGTCGCGGCACTAACCTTCCGCTAACCAGCGGCGGCGTAGATCGGCGCGGTGACGCGCAAGACCTCCCAGTTCGCCCAGCCGCGCATCGACACGCGCGCGTTCCTCGGGCTGTACGATCCGGCGGATTCGACCGACTGGGGGCCGATCCGCGCCGCGCAGCTTCACGCCGGGCGCGATTTCGCCTTGTTCCTGCTCGGCGCGCACCTTCTCAGCGCCGCCTTGGTGATCGGCACGCTCGCGACGCATCGCCCCTTGTGGATGCTCGCCGGTTGGGGCGGCGCCGTCGCAATCGCCGCGATCGGCGTCACGGTCCGGCGTCTCGCGACTCGCTATCGCGATCTCTACAGCGCCGATGTCGGCGAGGTGCGCGGCAGCGGCCTCGACGGCGTCGTGCTCGGCCTGTTGTGGTCGGTCGTCCCGCTCGTCTTCGGCATCGCCGACAGCGCCACCACCGCGCTCAGCCTGTGGATCATCCTGTCTCTGTTGATGACGGCGTGCGCGGTCGGTCTCGCCGGCCTGCCGCTGCCGACGCTCTCCTTCCTCGGCATCCTCGGCGCCTCGGTCGCCGGCATGCTCTATCTCAACGCCTCGGCGCTGCTCGCCTGCGCGGTGCTGTTGTTCACCGCGCTGCTGATGATCGGCTGCTTCACCCGCGGCCGCCAGCTCGTCGTCATCCGCGCGCAGGAAATCGCGCTCGACGAACGCGACGAGACCGTCAGCCTGCTGCTGCGCGATTTCGAGGAGCAGGGTTCCGACTGGCTGTGGGAAATCGATTCGGCTCGCCGCATCGTCCGCGCTTCCCCCCAATTCTGTCACGCCGTCGGCCTCGATCCGTTGACGGTCAACGGCAAGAGCTTCCTCGAGCTGCTCGCCGGCCCGACCTGGGAAAGCGGCAATTTCTCCCCCGGCCTGCGCGAGTTCGCCGACAAGCTCAAGAACCGCGACGCATTTCGCGACGTTCTTCTGCCCGTCTATGTCAATGACGTCGAACGCTGGTGGGAAATGGCGGCGAGCCCGCGCTTCGACGAATCGGGCACGTTCATCGGCTTTCGCGGCGTTGGCTCCGACGTCACAGAGGCACGCGCCTCGGCCGACAAGATCAGCCGCATGGCGCGTTACGACACGCTCACCGGCCTGCCCAACCGCCTGCTGATCAACGAAACGCTCGCCCGTGCGATGGCCGAGGCCGACAAATGGACCGGCCGCTGCGCGTTCATGATGATCGATCTCGATCGCTTCAAGGCGATCAACGACACGCTCGGCCACCAGATCGGCGACCGCCTGCTCTGCCGCGTCGCCGAACGGCTGCGCTTCCTCGCCGGCGACAACGAGATGGTCGGGCGTCTGGGCGGCGACGAGTTTGCCGTCGTCGTGCGCGACGCCAGCGACTTCGCCCGCGTCGAAAAGCTCGCGCTGAAAATCATCGAATCGCTGTCGGAACCCTATGAGGTCGATCAGCACACGCTTTACATCGGCGCCAGCGTCGGCGTCGCCCAGGGCCCGCGCGACGGCCGCACGGCCGAAATGCTGATCCGCTCGGCCGATCTGGCGCTCTATCGATCGAAGGACGGCGGCGGCGGCCATTTCAACCTTTACGAACCTCAACTGCACCTCCAGGCCGAGGAACGCCGCGTACTCGAAATCGCGCTTCGCCAGGCGCTGGAAAACGGCGAACTCCATCTCGAATATCAGCCCGTCGTCTCGGCCGA
>JBQCHO010000040.1:0-6016 GCA_051954635.1 Sphingomonas sp.
GCGGCTGTCGCCATAAGCGCGGCCGCGCTGCAGGATCTGTTGCGCACGGTCGGGCGCGATCGCGCTCAGCACCAGCGCCCAGGTCCAGCCCCAGGTGGTATGCCCCGAAGGATAGTCGTAGCTCATCCGCCCGGCTTTCTCGTCGAACAGCTCGCTCGCCGGCTGGCAGATTGCGCCATGGTCGATCACGAACGGCCGCTGCCGCTGGTAGAAATTCTTGGCGATCCCGGTCTCGCGCCCGGTGTCGACGCCGGCGCGGGTGACGACGTTGATCAGCGCCGGCGCATCGTCCGGCGTCAGTTGCACGCCGACTGCGCAGCTATAATCGCGCATCAACGCCGCGACACTGGTGTCGGCGTCGCTCGTCGCCATCTGCCAGCGCGGCGTGCCCTGGAGCTTGCGGGTGCTGCGGAAAATCTTGCGGTCGGTCTGGTAGCGCGGGTCACCGGGGCGCGGCGCCGGTTCCAGCACGCGTGTCACGTCGAACTCGCCCGCCGCGAGATACCCCTGGCGATGCTCGGCCGACATCGCCGCCACCGTCGTCGCGGCGAGCACCACGCCGAGCACGCCCAAACCGATCCGTTTCATCGCGACCCCTTTTATCTGGTTCGCGCGCGGCTTGCCGCGTGAGGTGACGCTACGTCAACCTCACGCGGCCATACGAACCGGATCGTCGGTGGTTTGCTCGCCCTCGAAATCGAGCGCGTAGCCGACGCCCGGTGCCGTCCCGCCGCGCGCCAGCGAGGGGCGGGGTTCGATCCGGCCGGTCGGCCGGAAGCCGAGCTTGGTCAGCACCCGCCCCGAGGCGGGGTTGTCGACGAAATGCCAGGCGTGGAGCCGCTTGTAGCCCAGCGCATGGCGCGCCATCTCGATCACCGCGCGCCCCGCCTCGGTGGCGTAGCCGCGGCCCCAGGCGTCGGGGGTCAGCCAGTAGCCGAGCTGGCGCGTGCCGTCCGCCTCGTCATGCAAGCCGATGCCGCCGATCAGCCGTGTCTCGGCACCTTCATGAAGCAGGATCATGAACGCCGGATCGCTGCCGCCGCGCGGGCGCGCCAGGAATGCTTCGGCATCGCCCAGCGCATAGGGCCACGGCACGCGGGCGAGCCGCATCGCCACCGCCTCGTGGCCGATCGCCTCGGACAGGGCACGGGCATCCTCGGGCCAGCCGGGCCGCAAGGTCAGTCTCTTGGTGCGCGCAAACATCATACGCTCTCCTCACGCTTTTGCGCTGCCCCATGACGCGTCACCGTGACGCGCGTGAGACAGGGCGGGGGAGGGAGCAACAAAAAAGGGAGCCGGGGCGACCCGTCTCCCTTTATCGGTTTCGTCTGAAACCCGGATCGCCCTGGTGGGCGACCCGGATGGTCACCCGATGTTATTCGGCCGCTGCCATAATTTGCTCGACCGAGCAGAATTTGCGACCAAGCTTGCCCTCATGGAATCGCACGCGGCCCTCGACGAGCGCGAAGAGGGTGTGGTCCTTGCCGATGCCGACATTGGTGCCCGGATAGAATTTCGTCCCGCGCTGGCGCACGAGGATGTTGCCCGGGATGGCGACTTCGCCACCGAACTTCTTCACGCCGAGACGACGACCGGCCGAATCACGACCGTTGCGCGACGAACCGCCTGCCTTTTTATGTGCCATGGTCTAAACTCCTCGTGCTCAGGCTTCGGCGGCCGCGGGGGCGCCTTCAGCGGTGTCGGTCTTGGCGGCGGCCTTTTTCGGCGCGGCCTTCTTCTTCTCTTCGCCGACGCTCAGGATCTTCAGGATCGTGTGCTGCTGGCGATGGCCGTTGCGGCGACGATAGTTGTGACGACGGCGCTTCTTGAAGACGATGACCTTCTCGCCCTTCGCCTGCGCGACGATCTCGGCGCCGACGGTCAGGCCTTCGACGGCCTTGAGGTCGCCGCCGTCGCCCGCGAGCAGCACGTCGCCCAGCGTCACCTTGTCACCGGCTTCTCCGCCGATCTTCTCGACGACGATCTTGTCTCCGGCGGCGACGCGATACTGCTTGCCGCCTGTGCGCACGATAGCGAACATGGCCCTCATCACTTTCCAAATGCATGTGCCCGCGCAAGCTGAAGCTCGCCGGGAAAGACCGTCCGCCTAAGCGAGGTGGGTGATTCTGTCAACCACGCAGCGGCGTCATTCTTCAGGTTTGCCGCCTCGGGCGCCGCTGATATGGTCTCGCGCGAAACGATACCAAGGAGAGAGCGACGATGATCAAGGCGATTCTTGCCGGCGCTATGGTGCTCGCCGCGCCCGCGCTGGCGCAGGACGGCCCGCCGCCGAAGGTTTCGGACAAGCTGCCGCCGGCCAATCCGATCCCCTATGCGCCCGCCGACATGGATGGCGTGATGACGCCGGTCAAGGCCTCGCTCGCCGGCATCGCGGCGCACGACGCGGGCGCGATCCAGGCGCAGCTCGTCGCCGACGGCGGCGCGACCGTGGTGATCGAGAACGCCGATGGCACGACAAAGACCGAGCACCTCGCCTGGCCGCAATTCCTCGCCGGCATCAAGCCGAGCAACGACACCTATGAGGAGCGCCTGAGCGACCCCGCGATCGAGAGCGACGGCCATGTCGCGCTCGTCTGGAGCCCCTACGTCTTCTATCTCAACGGCAAGCCGCATCACTGCGGCACCGATCATTTCGATCTGGTCAAGCAGGCGGACGGCTGGAAGATCGTCAACATCACCTGGTCACAGCGCACCACCGGCTGCGGCGCAGAATGAATTTTCCTACAAGTCGATAATTTGCTAGAGAAAAAATCAATGTCACCGTCATTTTCCGCCTTCGTTTCCTCCCTCCTGAGTTTCGAATTTTCGGTAGGGCCGACCAAAGGGGGACGTGTCGGCAACTTCCTCAACTTCCGAAGCGCCGTCCGATGATCGCTTCGCTTTTGATCGCGAATCGCGGCGAGATCGCCTGCCGCGTCATCCGTACCGCGCGCCGGATGGGCATCCGCACCATCGCCGTCTATTCGGACGCCGACGCGCACGCGCTCCACGTCCGTCAGGCCGACGAGGCGGTGCATATCGGCCCATCGCCGGCGCGCGAAAGCTATCTCGCCGGTGACAAGATCATCGCCGCGGCCCAGCAAACCGGCGCCGAGGCGATCCATCCCGGCTACGGCTTCCTCTCCGAAAACGCTGATTTCGCGCAAGCCGTGATCGACGCCGGGCTGATCTGGGTTGGCCCCAAGCCCGCCAGCATCCGCGCGATGGGGCTGAAGGACGCCGCCAAGAAGCTGATGCAGGACGCCGGCGTGCCGACCACGCCCGGCTATCTCGGCGAAAATCAGGACCCCGAACATCTCAAGGCCGAGGCCGACGCGATCGGCTATCCGGTGCTCATCAAGGCGGTCGCCGGCGGTGGCGGCAAGGGCATGCGGCGGGTCGAGGCGTCAGGCGACTTCCTCGACGCGCTCGCCTCGTGCCAGCGCGAGGCGGCGAGCTCGTTCGGCGACGAACGCGTCCTGATTGAGAAATACATCCTGTCGCCGCGCCACATCGAGGTACAGGTATTCGGCGATGCCCACGGCAACGTCGTCCACCTGTTCGAACGCGACTGCTCACTCCAGCGCCGCCACCAGAAGGTGATCGAGGAAGCCCCCGCGCCCGGCATGGACGAGGCGACCCGCGAGGCGGTGTGCGCCGCGGCGGTCCGCGCGGCGAAGGCGGTCGACTACGAAGGCGCCGGCACGATCGAGTTCATCGCCGACGCCAGCGACGGGCTGAAGGCGGACCGCATCTGGTTCATGGAAATGAACACGCGGCTCCAGGTCGAGCACCCGGTGACCGAGGAAATCACCGGTCAGGATCTGGTCGAGTGGCAACTCCGCGTTGCGAGCGGCGAGCCCTTGCCGAAGCGGCAGGATGAACTGTCGATCAACGGCTGGGCGATGCAAGCGCGGCTGTACGCGGAGGACCCAGCGAAGGGGTTTTTGCCATCGACGGGACGGCTCGATCATCTTGTACTGCCGGGCGATCGTATCGAAACGGGCGTTGGCGATGGCGACGTCATCAGCCCTTATTACGATCCAATGATCGCGAAGATCGTCGAACATGGTGCGGATCGGGAATCGGCGATCGAAAAACTCTCGGCCGATTGTGCCGGTGTCGAGGTTTGGCCGGTCCGAACCAATGCCGGTTTTCTCTATCGGGCGCTTGCAAGCGAGGACTTTCGCAACGGAGCGGTCACGACCGCGTTCATCGCGACGCATGAGGATATGCTCGTCGACCCGTCGCCTGTTTATGCCGTGTTGCGAGAGGACGCTGCCGTGGCGCTCGTTGCTCGGGAGATCGATCCGATCGGCTCGACATATGGAACGCCTGCCGAAGAACTCCGCTTCAAACGTCCGGGCGACGTATGGCGCCAGTGCCTCGGCTTTCGGATGAACGCGGCCGATCATCGGCAGGTCACCTTCGCTGTCGAGAGTGCAACCGAGACGGTGGGCTTGCCGAACGACTGGCTGCATCGTTTCACGTCCAGCGAAGCCACGGCTGACGGGATCGTGGTGTTCGATCGCGGCGAAGCACTAGCGGTCAAGACCAGCATCTCCGGGGCGTCCGCCGGCGCTGCCGCCGACGGTGCGATCCTGTCGCCGATGCCGGGGCGGGTGATTGCGGTGGCAGTGGTGGCGGGGGAGAGCGTCGCCAAGGGGCAGAAGCTCGTCACGCTCGAGGCGATGAAGATGGAACACACGCTGACCGCGCCGTTCGACGGGGTGGTGGCGGCGCTCGACGCCAGCGAAGGCGCGCAGGTCAGCGAAGGCGCGCTGCTGGTGCGGGTGGAGCGGAAAGATGATTAGGACGGCAAGCCTGACAATCCCTCTCCCCTTGCGGGAGAGGGAGGGGCCCGCTCGCGAAGCGAGTGGGAGGGTGAGGGGGCGGTCGTCGCGCAGCCCTGGGACGCGATGCGCCGACCACCCTCATCCAAGCTGCGCTAGGCGGCGAACCGCCAAGCTTCGCTATTCTTCTCCCGTCAACGGAGAAGGATAATGACCGGAAAATTCTACGATGAATGGCAGGTCGGCGAAGTGATCGAGCACCCGCTGCGCCGGACGGTGACCGAGACCGACAATCTGCTGTTCACGACGATGACGCACAATCCGCAGCCGCTGCATCTCGATGCCGAGGCGGCGCGCGCGTCGGAGTTCGGCCAGATCCTCGTCAACGGCACCTTCACCTTCGCGCTGATGGTGGGCCTCAGCGTCGCCGAGACGACGATGGGCACGCTGGTCGCCAATCTTGGCTACGACAAATTGGTGATGCCGGGGCCAGTGTTCATCGGCGACACGCTGCGCGCGACCAGCGAGGTGACGGCGCTGCGCGAGAGCAAGTCGCGGCCCGAGGCCGGGCTGGTGACGTGGCGGCACCGCATGCTCAACCAGCGGGGCGAAGTGGCGTGCGAGTGTTTGCGGACGGCGTTGTTGCGGAAGACTAAACCGTAAAGCTCTCCCCACACCCGCAAGCGCCGGTGGCGTTGGGGTTGTTGAACACGAAGCCGGCGGTGAAATCGTCCTCGACCCAGTCCATCGTGCTGCCGACCAGGTACAGCACGCTCGCGCCATCGATGTAGAACGGCCCCGCCGGGGTGGCGATCTTCTCGTCGAACCTGGCTTCCTCGGTGACGTAGTCGACCGAGTAGGCGAGGCCCGAGCAGCCCCGGCGCGGGGTCGACAGCTTGACCCCGATCGCGTCCGCCGGCGCCTGCGCCATCAACGCGGCGACACGCGCCTCGGCGGCGGGGGTCAGCGTGACGGCGGCGGGCCGCTGGCGGAGCGTGCTCTGCGTCATAGCGTCTTCTCCCAGAACTGGGCACTGCCCTTGGCCGGATCAAGCCCATACTGCGCGAACCCTTCCGCCGCGTATAGCGCGATGGCGGGCGCATTGCCGCCGAGCACCTCGAGCGTGAGCTTGCACGCGCCGCGCCGCTTCGCCTCTTGCTCGACCGCGGCGAGCAGCGCGCGGCCGATGCCCTGGCCGCGATACCGCGGCAGCACCGCGAGAT
>JBQCHO010000041.1:0-5845 GCA_051954635.1 Sphingomonas sp.
CATCGCGTCGAGATGCGCGAGGCGGCGCGGCAGCGGGGCGGCGCTGTCGGTCTTGAGCTTGCCGTTGGCGAGGTGAGAGAGGCGGTTGCCCTCGGCGCGGATCAGCCCCCAGCCGGTGGTGCCGAGCCCGGGATCGAGGCCGAGGATCAGCACGAGGGCACGCGAAGGCGCGGAGGCGCGAAGAAGGAAGAAGAGGGTTCGCGCAGAGGCGCGGAGGCGCAGAGAGGCTGCGTGCTCGGCAAGCGCCTTGCGTCAGCAAGGCAGACATCGCACGCGGCAGTCACATGCGATGAGAGCCGCTGGCGCGGCGAGGCTTGCCACGAGCGATATCTCTCAGCGCCTCTTCGCCTCTGCGCGAACCAATCGCTTCGCGCCTTCGCGCCTTCGCGCGAACCCCGCGTCACTAGCCCAGCTTCTCCATCACCTCGTCCGAAACCTCGTAATTGCCCCAGACGGTCTGGACGTCGTCGTCGTCGTCGAGCGTGTCGATCAGCTTGAACAGCGTCGCGGCGTCGGCCTCGCCGACTTCGACATTGGTCTGCGGGCGCCAGGCGAGTTTGGCGCCTTCGGGTTCGCCGAGCGTCGGTTCGAGCGCGCGGGCGACTTCGTGCAGCGCTTCCTGTGCGGTCCAGATTTCGTGACCGTCGTCGCTCGACGAGACGTCCTCGGCGCCGGCTTCGAGCGCGGCTTCGAACACCGTGTCGGCGCTGCCCGCGCTCGCCGGATAGGAGATCAGCCCGAGCCGGTCGAACCCGTGGCTGACTGAGCCCGCGGTGCCGAGGTTGCCGCCGTTCTTCGATACCGCGGTGCGCACGTTGGTCGCGGTGCGGTTGCGGTTGTCGGTCAGCGCCTCGATGATGAGGCTGACGCCGCCGGGGCCGAAGCCTTCGTAGCGGATTTCCTCATAGGCCTCGGTGTCGCCGCCCGACGCCTTGTCGATCGCGCGCTGGATATTGTCCTTGGGCATCGACTGCGCCTTGGCGGCGTTGACCGCCGCGCGCAGCCGCGCGTTCATGTCCGGATCGGGGGTACCCATCTTCGCCGCGACGGTGATTTCGCGGGAGAGCTTGGAGAAGAGCGAGGAGCGCTTCTTATCCTGCGCGCCCTTGCGGTACATGATGTTCTTGAATTTGGAATGGCCTGCCATGGACTGCCTCTAGATTGGTCTCGCCGGTATTAGGCGGCATGACGCGCGAGCGCCAGACCGCCCGGGGCGACTTCAGATCATGCCCAATGCCTGCAGATAGGTTTCGAGGATCGCTTCCTCTTCCTGATATTCTTCCTTCTTCTTCTTGCGGATCGAGAGGATCTTGCGAATCGCCTTGGGATCGTAGCCGCGGCTCTTCGCCTCGGCCATCACGTCCTTGATGTCGTCGGCGATGCCCTTCTTTTCGTCCTCGAGCCGCTCGGCGCGCTCGATCAGCAGCCGCAGTTCGTCCGCCGCGACGTGCCCGCCGCCCATGCCTTCGCCACGTTCTTCCGCCATATGCCCTCCCGCCCCCTTGAGGTGCGGCCTTTCTTCGATGATGAGATGAGTCGCCGGGAGCCGGCAACGGGATGGCCGCTCTACGGCGTTCGTGATTTGGGCTCAACCCCGGCCGGGTTCGGTCATCGCCGGCGGATCGCTGGCGGGAAACGATTCGTCGAGGGCCTCGTCGAGATCGTCGTCGACCTTGTTCCTGGCGATGCTCGCCTTCATGCGATCGAGTTGTTCGGGCGTCGCCTCGTTCTGGTGCTGTGTTTTCCACTCGGCATAGGGCATGCCGTACACCGCCTCGCGGCCGGCCTCCTTGTCGAGCGCGCCGTCGCTCGCTTCGGCGAGCCAGTCGCCCAGGCAATTGCGACAAAAGCCGGCGAGGCCCATCAGGTCGACATTCTGCGCGTCGCTGCGATGGCGCAGGTGGCGGACGAGCCGGCGGAACGCTTTCGCCGCAACGGCGTCGTCGATTTGGTTGAGCGTTACCATTTTTGCCTCCCGACGGTTGATTGATCGGAGATAGGGTTTAGGGACGGCCCCGCACAACCCGCAGGAAATTGTATGACCAAGGCCTCCGCCCCCCGCTCGCGCAAGGTGCGCGTGCTCGCGACGCTCGGCCCGGCGAGCAACACGCCGGAAATGATCGAGGAGCTGTTCGCCGCCGGCGCGGACGCATTCCGGATCAACATGAGCCATGGCGATCAGGCATCGAAGGCGCCGGTGATCGAGGCGATCCGCGGGCTGGAAAAGAAATATGGCCGGCCGACGACGATCCTCGCCGATCTGCAGGGCCCGAAACTGCGCGTCGGCAAGTTTGCCGGCGGCAAGGTGATGCTCGAGACCGGGCAGACCTTCGTGTTCGATCGCGATGCGACGCCGGGCGACGCGACTCGCGTCGAGCTACCGCATCGCGAGATCTTCCAGGCGATCGAACCCGGCGCGCGGCTGCTGCTCGACGACGGCAAGCTCGTGCTGCGCGTGACCGACCATGCCGAGGACCGGATCGAGGCGCTGGTCGAGGTCGGCGGCAAGCTCAGCAACAACAAGGGCGTCAACGTGCCGGACGTGGTGGTGCCGATGGCGGCGCTGACCGAAAAGGACCGCAGCGACCTCGCCTTCGCGATCGAGCAGAATGTCGACTGGATCGCGCTGTCGTTCGTGCAGCGCCCCGACGATCTGGCCGAGGCGCGCAAGCTGATCCAGGGCAAGGCGGCGTTGCTCGCCAAGATCGAGAAGCCCGCGGCGATTGATCGCCTGCCTGAGATCATCGAGATGTGCGATGGCGTGATGGTCGCGCGCGGCGATCTCGGCGTCGAGCTGCCGCCGCAGGATGTGCCGCCGCTGCAGAAGCGGATCGTCGAGGAATCGCGCAAGCAGGGCAAGCCGGTCGTCGTGGCGACGCAGATGCTCGAATCGATGATCACCTCGCCGACGCCAACGCGCGCCGAGGTCTCGGACGTCGCGACCGCGATCTATGACGGCGCCGACGCGATCATGCTGTCGGCGGAAAGCGCGGCGGGCGAGTGGCCGGTGCAGTCGGTCGCGATGATGAACTCGATCGGCGAGGCGGTCGAGCGCGATCCGCGCCACGGCGACCGTGTCCACTTCACCGTGACGCGGCCCGATCCGACGACCGCGGACGCGATCGCCGAGGCCGCCAAGCAGATCGCCCGGACGGTCGACGCCACCGCGATCATCTGCTTCACCACCTCGGGCTCGACCGCGCGGCGCGTCGCGCGCGAGCGCCCGTCGGTGCCGGTCATGGTGCTGACGCCGAAGACCGAGACCGCGCGGCGATCGGGGCTGCTATGGGGTGCCTATGCCGTCCACACCCGCGACGTCGATTCGTTCGAGGAAATGGTCGCCAAGGCCAAGCGCATGGCGCTCAGGCATCACCTTGCCAAGGCGGGCGACCGCGTGATCGTCATCGCCGGGGTGCCGTTCAAGACGCCGGGATCGACCAACGTGATCCACGTCGTCCGCCTCATCGGCGACGAGCTAAAGAACCATCCCGAATAATCGCGCGTTGAGGCGGACATGCGTACTGCCTCACTCGCTTCCCCCGATGATTTCGACGGCTGGCGCGAGGCGGCGCGCGGGCTCGCGCTCGACCGCGTCCCGCCCGAGGAGATCGTCTGGCAGGTCGGCGACGCGCCTGCCGATCTGTTTGCGGGGCGGAGCGACTCGCACCGCATCGATCCCAGCGCGCGGCTGAGCGTTCCGCGCGGCTTTCTCGACCTGGCGAAGAACGCGATCCTGCACCGCGATGCCGAGCGGTTCGCGTTGCTCTACACGCTGCTGGTGCGGCTGCAGGACAATCACAAGCTGCTCGACGACCGCGCCGATCCGCTGGTGCAGCGGATCGACGGGCTCGCCAAGGAAGTGCGCCGCGACATCCACAAGATGCGCGCGTTTTTGCGCTTTCGCGAGGCGCAGGATGGCGAGGGCGTCCGCTACATCGCCTGGTTCGAGCCCGAGCATCATATCGTTCGCGCCAATGCCGGGTTCTTCGTCGAACGCTTCACCGGGATGCGCTGGTCGATCCTGACGCCCGAGCTGTCGCTGCATTGGGACGGCGCGACGCTCGCCGAGGGGCCGGGCGCGAGCAAGGCCGACGCCCCCGAAGGCGATCCGATCGAGGCGGTGTGGAAGACCTATTACGCGTCGATCTTCAATCCCGCGCGGGTCAAGGTCGGCGCGATGCTCAAGGAAATGCCGAAGAAATATTGGAAAAACATGCCCGAGACGGCGTTGGTGCCGGGGCTGATCGCTGGCGCGCAGGCACGGGAGAGCCGCATGATCGATACAGCCCGCACGCAGATCAGGGGCAACGCTGAAGCCGCCTGGGAGGCGCTGCGCGAGGAAGCGGCCGGCTGCACGCGCTGCCCGCTCTACCGCGACGCGACGCAGACGGTGTTCGGCGAAGGCCCGATCGCAGCGACGATGATGCTGGTCGGCGAGCAGCCCGGCGACCAGGAGGACCTTGCCGGGCATCCGTTCGTCGGCCCCGCGGGGCAGATGCTCGACAAGGCGCTCGACGAAGCCGGCGTCGATCGTGCGCGGACCTACGTCACCAACGCGGTCAAGCATTTCAAGTTCGAACCGCGCGGCAAACGGCGCATCCATTCGAAACCCAATGCCGGCGAGATCGAGGCGTGCCGCTGGTGGTACGAGCAGGAGCGCTTGCTGGTGAAGCCGCAGGTGACCGTGGCGCTCGGCGCGACCGCGGCGCGATCGGTGTTCGGCCGCGCGATCACCAACGGTCGCGAACGGGGCCGCCCTCCGGAACTGCCCGACGGCGGCGTTGGCTGGGTGACCGTCCACCCCAGCTACCTGCTGCGCCTCCCCGACCGCGTCCAGGCCGAGGAGGAATATGCCCGCTTCGTCGAGGACCTGAAAGGCGCGCAGGCGCTGCTCGGTTGAACCGCGGGCACATCGCGTGCATATGAGGGCAAGGAGTGCACTCATGCTTGCCGCTTTTCTTGACGACATTCGTGATGGCGACCTGATCGCGCCGCGGCGCATGGCCGAGCGGTTACGATTGCCGATGACGCAATTGTCACGCCTCGCGCACGTCAATCGCAACACGATGACCGCGAAGCCCGAGAGCCCCGCGGTACAGGCGCGGCTCGGTGAAATCGCGCGGATCATCATCCGCGCCGCCGATCTTGCCGGCGATGAGGGCAAGGCGATCATCTGGTTCAAGCATCAGCCGATCCCCGGCTTCGGGCAAACACCCGAGGAGCTGGTCGAACAGGGCCGCGCCGATCTCGTCCTCGCCGATCTCGAACGGATGGCCGAGGGGGTCTATTCGTGACCGCCGTAATTGCCAGCGCCGCCGCGCGATAATCGCGCCGCATGGCATTCCTCTACCCGATCCGGCCCCTGTCGATGCCGCTGTGGCGGATGCTGTCGATCCGTTACCAGCGCAGCCCGTTGTCGGGCGAGGGTGCGGCGCTGCACGGCGGTCGCTGGAACCGGGTCGGCCAACCCGCGCTCTACCTCGCGCACGATCCCGCCACCGCGGTCGCCGAATTTTACCAGGGCCTGCCGAAACCCGGCACGCTCGCGCCCTATCAGCTTCGGGCGAGCAGCATCGTCGATTTCACCGACGGCCATGGTGGCCCACGCGACGGCGCGGTGGCGGCAGCAATCGAAGCTCAATGGAAGCAGATCGCGTTGATCGACGAGGGCGTGCCGCCGAGCTGGGCGCTCGCCGATGCCGCCATCGCGGCGGGCGCCGAGGGCGCACTGGCGCCATCGGTGCAGAATGCCGGCGGCGTCACGCTGGTGCTGTGGCGGTGGCACGATGCGCAGCAGCCCGGCGACGGCGCAGCACTCGAGCTGATCGACCCGAGGGCGGCGCTC
>JBQCHO010000042.1:0-71101 GCA_051954635.1 Sphingomonas sp.
CGCGAACGGCAATTGCAGGCTGAGGATCACTTGGCTCAAAACGAGGAGCGAGGTCGCGCCGCGATCGCCCATCATCATGACGACGATCACCGCGGGGATGATCGCCAGCCCGCGCGTCACCAGCCGGCGAAGCCACACCGGCATGCGCAAGTCGAGAAACCCCTCGGCCACGATCTGCCCGGCGAGCGTGCCGGTCACGGTCGAATTCTGGCCCGAGGCGAGCAGCGCGACCGCGAACACCGCGCTCGCGGCGCCGCTGCCGAGCATCGGACTGAGCAGCCGGTATGCGTCGCTGATCTCGGCGATGTCGGTGCGCCCCGCCTCGTGGAAGGTCGCCGCGGCGAGGATGAGGATCGCGCCATTGATGAACAAGGCGAGCAGCAACGCGACGTTGCTGTCGATCGTGGCCAGCCGGATCGCCTGCTTCTTGCCCGCCGGGCTCTCGTCGAATCGCCGCGTCTGGACGACCGCCGAATGCAGGTAGAGGTTGTGCGGCATCACCGTCGCGCCGAGGATGCCGATCGCGAGATAGAGCATCTTCGGATCGGTGACGATGCGCGGCGAGGGCGCGAGGCCGCCGAGAATGCCGGCGAGGCTCGGCTGCGAGACGGCGAGTTCGAACAGGAAGCAGCCGGCGATCAGCGCGAGCAGCGCGACGATGATCGCTTCGAGCTTGCGAAAGCCATATCGCTGCAGCGCTAGGATCAGCAATACGTCGAGCGCGGTGAGGCACACGCCGGCCGCGAGCGGCAGCCCGAACAGCAATTGCAGCGCGATCGCGGTGCCGAGCACTTCCGCGAGATCGCACGCGACGATCGCGAGTTCGCACAGCAGCCACAGGACGAAGTTCACCTTCGACGGGCAGCGCAGGCGACAGGCTTGCGCAAGGTCGAGGCCGGCGGCAATGCCGAGCCGGGCGGCGAGCGCTTGCAGCACCATCGCCATGATGCTCGACGCGAGCACTACCGACAGCAAGGTATAGCCATAGGCTGATCCGCCCGCGAGGTCGGTCGCCCAATTGCCGGGGTCCATATAGCCGACCGCTACGAGGTAGCCCGGGCCCGCAAAGGCGAACAACCGCCGCCACCAGCTGCCGCCCGCCGGCACATTGACGCTGCGATGCACTTCCTCGAGCGAGGGCCGGCGCATCTCGGCAGGCGGAGCGGCAGCGGGCGGCGGGGTCATTCCGGAGATCGGTCCTTGGCGGTCGGCGGCCTAACGAACCGAAGCTAGCCGCGTTTCCCGACCGGACCTAGCAGAATGGATCGTCATTGCGAGCGCGCGGTTATGCGGTTCAAATGACTTCCATGTCGCTCTTGTAATGATGCCAGGCGAGAATCGCCGCAGCGCCGCGGTGGGGGCGCCAGCTTTCAGCGAGATCGCGGACGAGTTTTTCGCTAGGCCGCTCGTCATGGCCGAGGATGCGGCCGATTTCGATCTGCACCGCAAGGTCGCCCGCGGGCCAGACGTCGGCGCGGCCTTCGGCGAACAGCAGGTAGATTTCGGCGGACCAGCGCCCGATGCCCTTCACGCGGACGAGTTGGGTGATTGCTTCCTCGTCATCGACGGGGAGGTTGGCCAGATCGAGGCGGCCACTCGTCACCTCCTCGGCGAGGCTGAGCGCGTAGCTTGCCTTCTGGCGCGACAAGCCCGCCGCGCGCAGCGTTTCGATATCGCTGCGCGCAACGGTAACGGGATCGTCGAGGTCGCCGAGCGCGGCTTCCAGCTTGTTCCAGATCGATTGCGCGGCGGCGACGCTGACCTGCTGGCCGACGATGGTGCGCAGCAATGTTCCGTAACCGCGCTCGCGGATGCGCGGCGGGGGATAGCCGACGCGCGCGACTGCGGCAGCGATCGCCGGCTCGATCGCGGCGAGGGCGTCGAGCGATGCGCGCAACTGATCGGCGCTCAAGCCCATGCGATGATCCTTGATATGGGGGCCGCGAGGCGGCATGTCGGCGCCGCGCAGCGACCACAGGAGATATTCATGCCGCAGGTTATCGTCACGACCCGTGAAGGGGAAGTCCGCACGGTCGAAGGCGAGGTCGGCCTGTCGCTGATGGAAGTGCTGCGCGATGGCGGCATCGACGAAATCCTTGCGCTGTGCGGCGGGTGCTGCAGCTGCGCGACCTGCCACGTCCATGTCGACCCGGATTTTGCGGCCAAACTGCCGCCGATGAGCGAGGACGAGAACGACCTGCTCGATTCATCGAGCGATCGCGACGAGACCTCGCGGCTATCGTGCCAGATTCCGTTCAGCGCTGCGCTCGACGGCATCCAGGTGCGGGTGGCGGCGGAGGATTGAGTTTTGGTAGGTTGAGCTTCGCTCGACCTTGCGGCACCGGCCCGTTCCCCCACCCGGCCACCCATTGAGCATACCCTGGGGGTGGCCGGGGGGGGGAGCGGGCCGGTGCCGCAATCGGCGTCAGCCGATCACATCAATGCCGATGCTCGCGGCGCAGCGTGTAGCGCCCGTCGCGATAGTCGGTGAACAGGCCGGAGATCGCCGGGTGATCGATCGGCTCTTCGCTATCGTCGAGCATCAGATTGCCCTGGCTGACATAGGCGACGTAGCTCGATTCCATATTCTCGGCGAGCAGGTGGTAAAAGGGTTGGTCCTTGCGCGGGCGCAGGTCCTGCGGGATCGCGTCGTACCATTCGTCGGTATTGGCGAAGATCGGGTCGACGTCGAAGATCACTCCGCGGAAATCGAACAGGCGGTGGCGCACGACGTCGCCGATCGCAAAGCTCGCATGGGCGACCGAGGGGAGGGGAACGCTGCCGTCGAACGGCGGAACAGACACGCTGGAAGGACTCATGAGCACAATCTAGTCTCTGTTTTGCGCTGCACAAGCATGGTGCTTGCGGGGTGCGTTCGATTGCGTTAGAGGCCGCCGCTCAATCGGGCCGACGCGCCGTCCACCGCCCTTCCGGGCGCGGCGCTACATCCTCTGCGGAGAGGTGCCAGAGTGGTCGATTGGGACGGTCTCGAAAACCGTTGTGCCTTTACGGGTACCGTGGGTTCGAATCCCACCCTCTCCGCCACAATATATTCCGGCTATGTCCGAGCCCATCCGTAAAAGCTTGGAAAGCTAAGCGTAAATTTAATTTTGCGTCCAATATCGTCCGGTAAGATACTGCAAGAGCCGACCCCTACTGGGGGCACCGCGGGGGGCATTGAAACTGCCGCTGGGGGCATTGAGATATGCCTTCGGAGGAAAAGACCATGTTGACCAATCTCAAGGTCCAGAATGCCGCTCCCAGAGACAAGGACTACAAGCTCAGCGATTCCGGTGGGTTGAGCCTGTTCGTGACTAGGAAGGGTCACAAGGGATGGCGCTTTAAATATCGTTTTGGCGGAAAGGAGCGACGCATCATCTTCGGGGAGTTCCCGCAGATGACATTAGCTCAAGCGCGGAGTGCAAGGGACGCGGCGCGGCGCGAACTGCAAGAAGGGAAAGATCCGGGGCTCGTCGCTAAGCGTCGGAAACTAGTTCGATCTTCGCCGTCCGAACTCACTTTCGAACGGTTTGCGCGCGAATGGCATGCGAAACAAGCGCCCCGCTGGAAAGAGGTTCACGCGGATGATGTGATTACGAGCCTTGAGCGCGATGTCTTCCCCGATCTCGGTGCATTCGACATGGCCGATATCGACGAGACGATGGTGCTCGCCGTGCTGCAGAAGATCGAGAAACGGGGTGCGATCGAGACGGCCCATCGTGTTCGCCAGCGCATCTCGAAGATCTTTAAATTCGCTCGGCCCCATTCCGGTGTGAAGCTGGACCCAACCGACGGTCTGATTGAATCGATGTCGCAGGTGCCCCGCTCGCGCCTGCGGCCAGCGCTCCTTACATTCCCGGAGCTCCGGGAACTCCTCGCTGTCGTGGAGCATGCTGGGGCGAGCCCGATCACCAAGTTAGCGTCGAGATTTCTCGCGTTGACCGCTCAGCGCCCCGGAATGATTCGTCGCCTTCGGTGGGAGCATCTGGAGGGGATCGACTGGTGCAACGACGCTGAGGACGCCGGACTCTCGCTCTGGCGGGTGCCTTCCGATGAGATCAAGCAAGAGTTCGATCTTCGGCAGGATGAAGCGTTCGAGCACCTGGTGCCCCTCGTTCCGCAGGCGGTGGACGTGCTTCGCGTCGCTCACCAGCTTTCAGGCGACGGGCCGTACGTCTTCCCTTCTTCTCGGTGGTTCGATCGGCCCACGAGCGAAAACACGATCGGCTACCTTTACAATCGCGAAGGCTACAAGGGGCGCCACTGCCCGCACGGGTGGAGGAGCGCGTTCTCCACGCTCGAAAATGAGCGAATCGGCGCCGAGTTCGCGACGGACCAATCGAAGGCGTTCGAGCGACTGATCGTCGACGCCATGCTCGCTCATCGACCGCGTGGCATCAGCGACACAGAATTCGCCTATAACCGTGCTGCGCATATGGAGCGTCGCCGCGCAATCGCTGCCGGATGGGCTCAGCGTCTGCTTGACGGATTACCTGCCGCCGCCACCCTGCTAACCGGCCCTAGGAGGCGGGCAAAAGACTGAATTGTCGTGGACGGTTTAAAAGCGGTCGGTCGGCTAACGCCCAGTTGCTGCCCTGGGGAACAGGCCTCGATGGTCCCGAATCCCGCCATTCATCTTCGCGACATCGCGCTCTACCAAAGGACGTCAGATGGGACAAAGCCGTCGTATACCCGCGAGATTCCGAACGGCAGCTCCTGTCAGAAGAAGACGTCCAGCCCGCGGCAAACCAGGTCACGGATCAACAGGAATCGGGCCGATAGTCGGCTTCCGTGCCTCAGGCATGATTGCTGCCCTTGATCCATGCCGCAATGCAGCGTAACCGCCCCGAGCCCGTTGGGGAGTAGCTGCCGGCGTTGCCGGGATCGCGTCAACATGATCGAGCCTTTTGAGGGGCTCGTGGTGCGGTCAGCGAGATCATTTCGCCTAGCGAGACCAGCGCATTCCTCGCCGCGCCGGCCGGCTGGAGTGCGCGTCTTGCTGTCCGGCGGAGTTGATCATGACCCCTGGCGCGATTGCCTTGCTTTCGATGAGCATGTCGACCGACGCATTCGCCGCGGCCGTCGGGCGCGGCGCGTCCAGACGCCCCTCGATCGTCAAAGCGATGCGGGCCGGCGCCGTCTTCGGCCTTATCGAATCGCTTGCGCCAATCGTCGGCTGGATGCTTGGCGTTCTGGCGGCCAGCTTCGTTCGACAGGTTGACCATTGGATCGCGTTTTCGCTGTTGGCGATCGTCGGCGGCAAGATGATTATCGATGCGGTTGCTGCTGATAAGACCGACACAGCGCCGACGCGGTCGGGCCTGATGGCGCTGATCGCAGCCGCCATCGGGACAAGCCTCGACGCGGCCGCGATCGGCGTCGGCCTTGCCTTTATCGGAGTCAACATCTGGGTGGTCGCAGCGAGCATCGGATTCACGACGTTCGTCTTCGCCACGTTCGGCATGCTGATCGGCGGCATGGTCGGCGCACGCTTCGGGCGTTGGGCCGAGATTGCCGGCGGCATTGCTCTCATCGGGATTGGCACGACGATCTTGCTCGACCACCTCGGCTATCTCGGATGATATTGTGAAGTCGTGACAGCATTCCTGAAAGTGGAAGGTAACGAGCACGCCAACGGGTCGGGGCCGAAGCAATAATACATCTTAACACCCATTTGATTTTATCGGCGCCCCTCTTTCGCCGCAGGATATTCGGTCCTATTGAAGCGCCCATGGCGCGCGTGGTCGCATTTCTTTTCGGATTGATGCTCTGTTTGAGCGTGTCGGTCGGCTCGGTGGCTCATGCTGCCGAAGGGCCGCTGCCGCTCGAATCGAGCTGCGCGGTCATGGATAGCCATGATGACGACGGCAGTTCATCGGGCACCGACAAGGCGATGTCGCAGGGGCATGCCTGCCACGGCCATCATGTCGGCGTGCCGCATTTTGGCGTCGCTGCACCCGCAACCTCAGAATTGGTGCGCGTGCTGATCGCGAGCACCGAACGCGCGCTGCCCTCGATCCGCGCGCGAACGCCGATCAGACCACCACGAGCCTGACAAGCCGGGTTTTCCGCCGGGGACGCTGAGCGTCGCCTGGCGTCCGACATCGTCAGGAGACTTATTCCATGTATCGCATCATCGTCGCGACCGCGCTTGCGGTCGTGCTCGCGGCACCGTCGGTGACGGCGACCGCACAGACCGTCGCGGCGGTTGGTCCGCGAGCTGCGTCGCTACCGGGTCCGTTGCCGCGCCAGCTCACGCTCAATCAGGCACTGGTCGAGGTAGAGGCGCGGTCGCCGACCCTCACGGCGGCCCGTGCGGAGGTCAGCGCGGCGGAAGGCCGCGTCCGTCAGGCGGGCTTCCGCACCAACCCCGAGTTCACCGTCGAACTGGAGAATTTCGCCGGCAGCGGCGTCTTATCCGGCTTTCAGGCGACCGAGCTGACGGCGTCGATCAGCCAGCGCATCGACCTCGCCGGGCATCGCCGCGCGCGGGTGTCGGCGAGCGAGGCGCGGCTGTTCGCGGCGCAGCTGCAGCTGGCGATCGCGCGCGCCGATCTAATCCGGCAGGTCCGTAATCGCTTCGCCGAAGGAGTAGCGGCACGCGATCTGCTCGCGGTCGCGAGAGACAATGTCGGCCGCGCGCAGGAACTGGCGCGGGTTGCCAAGGAGCTCGTCGATGCCGGGCGCGAGCCCCCTTTGAGGGGGTTGCGTGCGCAGGCGGCACTCGCACGGACCACGGCGGCGCTGCAGTCAGCCGAGGCCGACGAGCGCAATGCCCGTAGCGCGATCGCGGTGCTGCTCGGCAGCAAGGTGCCGCCGGAACAATTGGTCGGCGATGCCCCGGTGGCGGTGCCGGCGGCGCTTGATGCCGAGGCAACGCTCGACGTCGCGCTGGCGAAAGCCCAGGCGGCGATCGCCCGCGCCGATGTCGAACAGGCGCGCGCCGAGGGACGGGTCGATCCATCGGTCGGCATCGGCGTGAGGCATCTGCGCGAGACCGGCGATATCGGACTTGTCGCCAGCGTGTCGATGCCGCTGCCGGTGTTCGACCGTAACCAGGGCAACGTCGCCGCGGCGCGTTCGGACGTCGCCGCAGCCGACGCGCGCGTGAAGGCGGCGACCAACGGAGCGGCGGCGACCATCGCCAATGCCCGTGCCTCGCTGACGGCAGCAGAGGCGCGGCTCGGCGCGCTTGAACAAAGCGGGCTCGTCGAGGCGCGCGAGGCGCTGCGGTTGGCCGAACTTTCTTATCGGGCGGGCAAGGCGTCGCTGATCGAGCTGCTCGACGCGCAGCAGGCCTATGCTCTCCTCCAATCCGATCTCATCGCGGCGCGCCAGGAGCGTGCCGAAGCCGCCGCCACGCTCGCGCGTGAAGCGTCGGCGCAATGAAGGACCCGATCCCCATGAATCGCACATTGCTCGGCACCGTCGCTGGTGCCGCCCTCATCGCCGGCGCGGCCGGCTATTTCGTCGGCCACGGCAGTGATCGGCCGCAACCGACCGCAGCGTCGGCTCCCGCGACCGACGCTGCGCCGAAGCCGCCGTCCGTCATTGCGATGGATGACGCGCGGATAAGCGCTGCGGATATCGGGCTCTATCGCGTCGACGACGGCGGCTTCGGGTCGCAGGTCATCGCCCAGGGTGCGATCGAAGCGCCGCCTTCGGGTCTCGCGGTGCTCACCGCCGGCGCCGACGGACGCGTGACCCGGATCACCAAGCAGATCGGCGACGCCGTCGCGCGCGGCGAGATGATCGCGACCATCGAAAGCCGTGACGCCGCCTCGATCAGCGGATCTTTGCGCGCGGCTCAAGCACGCGCGGCGCAGGCCAGGGCGAATTACGCGCGCGAACAGCGGCTCTATGACGCCAAGGTGACCGCGCGCGGCGATCTCGAGGCCGCGCGCGCCGACTATCAGGCGGCGGCCGCACAGGTCGCCAGCGCCAGCGGCGAAGCAGCTGCCGCCGGCGTAAGCGGCAGGTTCGTCTCGGTCCGCTCGCCGATTGCGGGGCGCATCACCGCTGCGCCCGCCGTGCTCGGCAGCTATGTCAGCGCCGCCGACGAGCTGTTCCGCATCGCCAATCCTGCGGTCGTCCAGGCCGAGGTATCGGTGCCGGTCCGCGACGGCGACCGCATCAAGCCCGGCGCAGCGGCGGTGATCGAGGCTGACGGCAACGAAGTGAGCGCGCGCGTGCGCTCGATCACGCCGAGCGCGGATGCCGAAAGCCGCACGATGAAGGTCGTGCTGACTCCGACCAGCGGCGGCAGCACGCTGACCCCCGGCGAATATGTCCGCGCACGCATCACCTCCAATGGTAGCGGCGAAGGCGTCGCCGTGCCGAGCGAAGCGGTGCAGTGGGTCGGCGGCCGCGACGTCGTGTTCGTGCGGACGGCCAAGGGTTTTGCGGTGCGTCCCGTCGAAGTGGGAGAACGCACCAGCGAGACCGCCCAGATCCTGAACGGCGTGAAGCCTGGCGAGACGGTCGCCGGGAAACAGGCCTTCGTCCTCAAGGCCGAGCTCGAAAAGGGCTCGGGCGCAGAAGACTGACCGACACCTTCAGGAGACACGCATCATGCTAGCACGCCTCATCGATGTGTCGGTCCGCAGCCGATACATCATCCTGTTCATCACCGCCGCGCTGGCCGCGTTCGGGCTCTATCAGCTCCAGCGCCTGCCGATCGACGCGGTGCCCGACATCACCAACAAGCAGGTCCAGATCAATTCGGTGGCGCCGGCGCTGTCGCCGACCAATATGGAAAAGCTCGTCACTTTCCCGGTCGAGACTGCGCTCGCCGGGATTCCGGGGCTGGAGACGACGCGATCAATCTCGCGCAACGGGTTCAGCCAGGTGACGGCGATCTTCGACGATTCGACCGACATCTATTTCGATCGTCAGCAGGTCGCCGAGCGGCTCAACCAGATCGGCGGCGACCTGCCGGACGGGGTGCAGCCGAGCATGGGGCCGGTCTCGACCGGTCTCGGCGAGGTCCTGATGTGGTCGATCCGCTATGCCGAGGATGCGAAGCCGGTTGCAGGCAAGCCTGGCCCGCAGCCCGACGGCTCTTATCTGACGCCCGAAGGCGATCGCCTGACCACCGACGTCGCCAAGGCCGCCTATTTGCGCACGGTGCAGGACTGGATCGTGGCGCTGCAGATGCGCACCGTGCCGGGCGTCGCCGGGATCGATTCGATCGGCGGCTATGAGAAGCAATATCTCGTCCAGCCCGATCCTGCGCGACTGCCGTCTTACGGCTTGTCGTTCAACGATCTGGCCGAGGCGCTCGAGCGCAACAATCTCTCGGTCGGCGCGAATTACGTCAATCGCGGCGGCGAGGCGTTCCTCGCGCGCGTCGATGCCCGGATCACCAAGATCGACCAGATCGAGAATGCCGTCGTCGCCAACAAGGGCGGCGTGCCGGTGCGCGTGCGCGACGTGGCGGACGTGTCGGTCGGCGGCGACCTGCGAACGGGAGCGGCATCGGAAAACGGCAAGCAGGCGGTGATCGGCACCGCGCTGATGCTGCTCGGCGAGAACAGCCGCACGGTCGCGCGCGATGCCGGCGTTCGCGTTCAGGAAATCAAGAAATCGCTGCCGCCCGGCATCAGCCTCGACGTCACGCTCGACCGCTCGGAGCTGGTCAACGCCACGGTCGAGACCGTGCAGAAGAACCTGACCGAAGGCGCGCTGCTGGTCATCGTCTCGCTGTTCCTGCTGCTCGGCAACATCCGCGCGGCAATCATCACCGCGCTCGTCATCCCGCTATCGTTTCTGCTGATGGCAATCGGCATGAACGAGCTGAAGGTGCCGGGCAATCTGATGAGCCTCGGCGCGCTCGACTTCGGCCTCATCGTCGACGGCACTGTCATCATCGTCGAGAATTTTCTGCGCCGCATGGCCGAGCGACAGGAGCATGAAGGCCGGCTGCTCGGCGTCGGCGAGCGGCTCGAAGAGGTGTCGGCGTCGGTCAAGGAGATGATCCGGCCGTCGCTGTTCGGCCAGGCGATCATCTTCATGGTGTTCGTGCCGCTGCTTACCTTCCAGGGCGTCGAGGGCAAGACCTTCGGGCCGATGGCGGTGACGGTAATGCTGGCGCTCGCCGCCGCGTTCGCGCTGTCGCTTACCTTCGTGCCGGCGATGCTTGCGGTTGTGATCCGCGGCAGGGTTGCCGAGAAGGAAGTGCGGATCATCGCTTGGGCAAAGGAGCGCTACGCGCGCGGCCTGCCGATGGCGATGGCGCGGCCGTGGGCGACGATCGGCACCGGCGTTGCCGTGTTCCTCGTCGCGGCGGTAACGTTCCAGTTCGTCGGCCGCGAGTTCATCCCGCAACTCGACGAGAAGAACCTCGCGGTTTCGGCGCTGCGCATTCCGTCGACCGGGATCGAGCAATCGGCAGCTATGCAGCGCAGGGTCGAGAAGATCGTCGCGACCTTCCCCGAGGTCCGCTACGTATTTTCCAAGACCGGCACCGCGGAGGTCGCATCGGACCCGATGCCGCCCAACCAGTCGGACAGCTTCGTTATACTCAAGCCACAGGACGAGTGGCCCGATCCCAGCGAGACCAAGGACGATCTGGTGGAGCGGATGAACAAGAGGCTCGAGACGCTGGTCGGGAACAGCTACGAGTTCACCCAGCCGATCGAGATGCGCTTCAACGAGCTCATCTCGGGTGTGCGCGGCGATGTCGCGATCAAGCTCTATGGCGACGATCTCGACCAGATGATGACGACCGCGTCGTCGATCGGCCGCGTGCTGCAATCGATCCCCGGCGCGGCCGATGTCCGCGTCGAGCAGACTGGTGGCTTCCCGACGCTCGATTTCCGCTTCAACCGGTCGGCGATCGCCGGGCTTGGCCTGTCGGTCGAGGAGGTCGCCAACACCGTGGCGACCGCGCTCGGCGGTCGCGAGGCGGGCGTAGTGTTCGAAGGCGACCGGCGCTTCAACATCGTCGTGCGTATGCCCGATGCGGCCCGCAACGATATCGAGGCGATCGGCGCAATTCCGGTCGCGTTGCCGCCCAATGCGGCGGGTGCGCGCCAGACGGTGCCGCTGCGCCAGCTCGTCGATTTCCGAGAGACCGACGGGCTCAACCAGATCAGCCGCGAAAACGGCAAGCGCCGCGTGGTGATCCAGTCGAACGTCCGCGGCGTCGATGTCGGCACCTTCGTCGACCAGGCGCGCGCGAAGGTCGACGCTCAGGTGAAGCTGCCGACCGGCACCTATCTGGAATGGGGCGGCCAGTTCCAGAGCCTGCAGGCGGCATCGGCCCGACTGATGGTGGTGATCCCGATCGCGGCGCTGGTGATCTTCGTCCTGCTGTTCATGGCGCTGGAAAGTGCTGCGATGGCGGCCGCGATCTTCGCCGCGGTGCCGCTCGCAATTTCGGGCGGGGTGTTCGCGCTGGCGCTGACCGGGCAGCTGTTGTCGATCTCGGCCGCGGTCGGGTTCATCGTGTTGTTCGGCGTCTCGGTGCTCAACGGTCTCGTCATGATGACCAGCATCCAGGCCCGACTGCGCTCGGGCATGGCGGTCGACGAAGCGATCAGCGGCGGCGCGATGGAGCGCTTCCGCTCGGTCTTGATGACCGCGGTGGTTCCGTCACTGGGGTTCGTGCCGATGGCGCTCGCCCACGGCACCGGCGCCGAGGTGCAAAAGCCGCTCGCCATCACCGTGATCGGCGGGCTGATCACCGCGACCATCCTGACGCTGTTCGTCCTGCCCGCGGTGTCTCGCCTCATCCTGGGGCGCGGCCAGCGGCGCGGGACGCCGGCGACTGACCTGGTAACAGCCTGACCAACGAAGGAGTGAGATAATGACGACGCTGCTTCGCCTCTATACCGACGAGAACGCGCATGTCGGCGACCGGAGCCTGGTGGACGAGCTCGTCCGCCGGGCGCGCGACGCCGGGTTGGCCGGCGCCACCGTGCTGCGGGGGCGGATCGGATTCGGCACCCGCGCCGGTCCGATCCACCAGCATCACAGCCTTGGCGTCGGCGACAACATGCCGATGGTGGTCGAGATCGTCGACGAAGAAGCGCCGCTGCGCGCCTTCGTCGCCAGGCTCGGCGGTTTGCGCCACATCGGCCTTGCGACGCTCGAGCGCGTCGAGGTGCTGGCTATCCCCGCCGCCGAGACAGGAGAATGACGATGGCAGGCGCCTTCGAAGGGAGCGTATCAGTATGAGTATGCCCGCGATTGCCTACACCCTGATCCCTCTTGCCGCCCTGGCCCTGGGCGCGATCGCGACGACGATCGGCAAGCCGGGTCCACGTTTGCGCAGCGGAATCCAGCACATTGCCGCTGGCGTCGTGTTCGCTGCCGCAGCGAGCGAGATCCTGCCCGATGTCAAGCATGGCGGGCCGCTCATCGCTGTCATCATCGGGGCGCTTGCCGGCATCGCGGCGATGCTGGCTATCAAGGCGGTTGGCGCGCGAATGGCGGGGCCGATCGGGCTCGCCACGGCCACCGGCATCGACCTGCTGGTCGACGGCTTGGTTCTCGGTATCAGCTTCACGGCCGGGGCGCGGCAGGGCGTGCTGCTGACGATCGCGCTGACGCTCGAGGTGCTGTTCCTTGGCCTGACCCTGGTCGGCGCATTCGGCCAGTCAATGAAGCGCGCCAAGGCGATCGGCGCGACGATCGCGGTCGGGCTGGCGCTGCCGCTCGGCGCGCTCCTCGGTGGTCCCGTCGGCACGCTGTCGCAGCCGCTGCGAACCGGCTTCTATGCGTTCGGACTCATCGCGCTGTTGTATCTGGTCACTGAGGAACTGCTGGTCGAGGCGCACGAGGAAGATGGCGAGACGCCGCTGGTCACGTCGATGTTCTTCTTCGGCTTCCTTGCCATTTTGATCATCGAACAGCTGATGCCTTAATGAGAGAAAGCGATGCCGAGCCCTTTCGCTTCGCGCCGCTCGCCGAGGTTCAGCGAGTCGCGGCAAGCCTGACCAGCAGGGCCAAGGCGGCGAGCTGCGTGGCCGCGACGAATGCAACGAGACCGCTGATCGACAGCGGGTAGAGCAGCCCGATCAGCGTCGAACCCGCGAGCCAGGCGAGGCCGTAGCCCGCGGCGAAGATGCCGTAGCCCTCGCCGCGTCGCGACCGCGGCACGATGTCGGCAACCGCCGCGCGCATCGTCGATTCGTGGATGCCCGCTGTCGCGCCCCAGACGATCGCACCGATCCACACGCGCGCAGGATCGGTCGAGAAGATAAGCATCGCCGCGACGACGGCCAGCACCAAAGCGGCGCTCAGCGACCACAAACCGACGCGGTCGTAGAGCCGTCCGGAGATCAGCGCCGCGGCGCCCGCCGCCGCCATCGCCGCGGCGTAGGAGACGGGGATCATGTCGTCGAGAAGCACGCGCGCGACGTGCATGTGGTAGGCCGGCACCGCGAAGGTCGAGAAGCCGAGCATGGCGAGACAGGTGAAGGCGAGATAGAGCCAGAATCGCGTCGGCAGCGGCTCGCGATCGGTCGATTCGACGGCTTTGCTCGGGCTTTCGGCTTCGTAGGCAAGCGGGCGCGGCACGGAAAGGCGCAGCCAGACGAGCACCGCCAGCGCCAGCAGGCCGGGGATCGCCAACACCGCGAAGCCCGCGCGATAGCCGGCTGTCGCGATCATCGCGGCGACGATCAGCGGCCCGATCAGCGCGCCCGACTGATCCATGGCTTCGTGGATCGCGAAGATCGTGCCGCGGCCGAACCGGACGCTCGCCGCCGCCAGCATGCTGTCGCGCGCCGGCGTGCGCACCGCCTTGCCGAACCGTTCGGCGACGATCAGCGCCGCTGCCTGCCAGAACAGCTGCGCCAGCGCGAGCAGCGGCACGGCGATCACGGTCATGGCATAGCCGGCGATCGATAGCGGCCACAGCCGGCCGGTGCGGTCCGCAAGCTTGCCGCTCGGCAACCGCAGCACCAGGGCTGCCGCCTCACCGATCCCGGTCACCAGTCCGACGACCGCGGCCGAGGCACCGAAGGTCGCGAGATACGGCCCGGTGATCGACCGCGCGCCTTCATAGACCATGTCTGCGAACATGCTGACGGCGCCGAATGCGATGACGAAGCGCAGCGGGGTCAGCCGGTTGGCGTGTCTGCTGGCGATCATCTGATACCTTCCACCGTGGTGCGGGTCACGCTGTCGCAGATCGACGCGGCCTTGGCGAGCGGGCCGATCGGCGCGTCACGCCTCGAACCGAGATGCAAACGCCCTTGACGATCGCCGATATAGAGGTAGGGGGTATCCCTATGGCACATCTCTCCGGAACCAACGCCGATCTCCTCGCCCGCGTCCGCCGCATCGCCGGCCAGATCGGCGCCGTCGACCGTGCCCTGCAATCGGAATCGAGCTGCACCGAGGTGTTGCATCTCGTTGCGGCGGTGCGCGGTGCGGTGAACGGGCTGCTCGACGAGATCATCGCCGAACATCTCGAAGCGCACGTCTCGCGGCCCGGCCTCTCCGATGAGGAGCGAACCGAGGGCGCCGAAGAACTGCTGGCGGTGATCCGCCGATACTCGAAATAGGAACGGCCGCGATGGCATCAGCGACGATCGATGCACACCCCCACGACCATGTCTTCCTGGGGGCCGGACACGAGCGCAACGAACGGCGGACTTGGTTCGTCATCATCCTGTGCGGCGCGATGATGCTGCTCGAGATCGTCGGCGGGCTCGCCTTCGGTTCGATCGCGCTCGTCGCCGACGGGCTTCACATGTCGACCCATGCCGGCGCCTTGCTGCTCGCCGCGCTCGCCTACACTTTCTCGCGGCGCCACGCGAAGGACTCGCGCTTCACCTTCGGCACCGGCAAGTTCGGCGACCTCGCAGGCTTCACCAGCGCGATCGTGCTGGCGATGATTGCGCTGCTGATCGGCTATGAATCGATCAGTCGCCTGCTGGCACCGGTGCCGATCCATTTCAGCGAGGCGATCCCGATTGCCGTGCTCGGCCTATGCGTGAATGTCGCCAGCGCGTGGCTGCTGAGCGGCGGCCACGATCACGGCCATAGTCACGGCCACGCGCACGGCCATGGCGGCCATCACGATCATGCCGACGATGATGGGGAGGCGCGTCAGCTCAGCGTCGCCGGCGTGGCGATGACGCTATCGATCGACGAGGATGGTGTGCCGCCGCGGTTCCGGCTGGTAGCTGCTGGCGGCGGGCCGCTGCCGTCCGACGCAAGCGTCGAGACGATCCGACCCGGTGACGCACGGCAGCATTTTTCGTTCGCCAATCGCGGCGGCTATCTGGAGAGCCGCGACGAAATCCCCGAGCCGCATGCATTCATCGCACGGGTGACCATCGCCGGCCAGTCGACCGACGCCCAATTCGAGGAACACGATCACCACGGCGCCCATGATCGCGACAACAATATGCGCGCCGCGGTCATCCATGTGATCGCCGACGCCGCGGTCTCGGTGCTGGTGATCGTCGGGCTCCTCCTCGCGCGTACGTTCGGCTGGCTGTGGATGGACCCCCTCGCCGGCATCATCGGCGCCTGCGTGATCGCCAGCTGGTCATTCGGGTTGATCCGCGACACCGGCGCCATCCTGCTCGACATGATACCAAGCGCCCGGATGGCCGAGCGACTCCGCGCTTCCATCGAAGGCGTGGGTGATCGCGTGCTCGATCTGCACCTGTGGCGCCTCGGCCCAGGCCATTTGGGAGCGATCGTCGCGATCGCGACCGAGTGTGACCGGGACGCGGGTTTCTATCGCGCACGGCTTGCCGATTTGCCGGCGCTGTCGCACGTCACGATCGAAGTCAATCGGATCGCCGCATGAAAAGTCCGTGTGTCGCGATCTGTCGGTTCGATCGCGGCACCGGCTGGTGCATCGGCTGCGGCCGAACGCTCGACGAGACACGCAAGTGGCGTAAAACGCAACGGCCCAAGGTGCTCGGCATCAGTGCGGAATTGCCGAGGCGGCTCGCCAAGCTCGGTGACCGCTCGGCACGTTGATCGCGGCAGCTTCCGGGAGTGGCGCCGAGGGTCGTTCACGGCTAAATTTGCCGCGCATTCCCGATCGCCCGCTTTGACCGCCGCGATTGGCAGCTTCC
The DNA here is from genome assembly GCA_051954635.1 of Sphingomonas sp. Lineage (GTDB taxonomy): Bacteria > Pseudomonadota > Alphaproteobacteria > Sphingomonadales > Sphingomonadaceae > Sphingomonas. Next base: position 16,050 of record JBQCHO010000042.1, read on the forward strand.
GCCAAAACCGGACGTTCAACGGAGATGAAGTGAGCGACCGGCTTTGGTCGGCACCTGCCAGTCGCGGGTCGAATACCGAATCGGCAGCTATCGCACCGCCGTCGCCTGAAAGCTGCCCGAGCGCTATCCACCCAATTCCAGCCGTTCACCCGCGCCGATCGTGGTCGTCTCTTCGATTGAAACCCTGCTCTACTTCGGGTCGGCTATCCAACTGTCGATCTCGGTTTCATACCAAGCGGACATGCGGGCGCCGAGCTTCTTCTGCTTGGGAAACCGTCCCGAAGCCATCTTGTCATAGATCGTTGAGCGCGACAGGCCGGTGCGCTGTTTCACTTCTGGCAATCTGAGAAACCGCTCCCTGGCGACCGGGATCGCCGGATGCGCACGCTGCGACCAAGTTGGCGGGCTGCCCGGCCCCATGTTGCCCGCTTCTGTCGGTGCGCGATGATCACTTCGGCTCATTGCCAACAAATAGTAGAGAGCCCGAACCCCGAGGGGGTGGATCAAACGACATATCTGTTCCCTGCAGCCAGAACGTCGCGTGAATCGGAGGAATCATAATTTGGGCCGGCGTTTTCCGGCACACGCTTTTCATCCGGTCATAACCGGCTGAGCCATTCTTCCTGTGGGGATCGAGATCGACCCCCCACATGCCGATCGGTTTGGCTCTGGGGTCGGTGGCAAACATAGCTCGCAGCAGTTCGGCGACCGTCGTCACCCGCCGCTTCGACGGGAGGACCTTCGCCTTTGTCGGCTTGGGAGTTCCCGTCACCCACCGATGCACCAAGCGATCGATGTCATCAAACGCCCGAAGCGTCTGATCGGCAATGAAAGCGGCTGATGCGTGGATATCAAGACCCCACCGCGCTTCGACAAACGTAAGGCGGGACCAACGCTTCAGCTCATCCGCAGACACGTCCCCCAACTGCTTCGCAAGAATGCCCATCGTCGAAATGATGTTGGGAGAGACCGCGCGCCTGTCATCACCTTTGCACTCGTAAGCCGCTTTGATCTCCCGAGCCATTTTGGCCGCGCGCGTATCATCGGATGCCAAGATCTTGCGGTGAACCAGCAACGCCATCGCTTCTGTATCGCTTAACAACGCATTCTTCGGATCCTGCGCGAGCTCCAACGCCTCCGCGACCAGTTTGGCGGGCCCCCCTACGATATTGTCGAAGGTGTGTCCGACGTTCTTGAAATGCCCGCTAGCGCTGAGCGGCGCCACAGGATGGATCGACGAATTCCTGATCAGTTCAATCCTGGAATAACATGTCGCCGCGACATAGATTTTCCATTGGTTCCTCAGGCAATCGACGGCAATGTACGTGCCATGCATGGATTGTGATTTCGCGCCGTTGCACGCAAGGTGTTTGAGCGCGGCACCGATGTGACCGGCCATCAACAGCTCGAAAAGACCCGAGTCCGATTTGGCGATCGACCTGAGCATAGCGCAATGCGCTGCGACCGATCCGCGGAGCAGATGGCGTTCGATGTCGCCTAGCGCATTTTCGGCACCGCCTGGGATAACCCAGCGGCGTATCCGTGCGTCAAGTGTATCAGGCGAAGGCAGGCTGTCGCCCTCCGGCACGAAGTGATCGTAGCCGCCGCCAATGCCGAACTCGGTGTCATCGACAACGAGCCTGCTGGTTGTTTGCCGCATCCTTCGCGCGAGCGACATCTGCGACCGCTTGTTGCCCGTCATCGCGCCCGCAATCATCGGCGCGGCGTCGACGCCCACGTATCTGATCGCTTCCTCAAGCGTCTTCGCAGACGAGGCGCGTGTGGCGCGGCGGGTGTAAGATTCAAAATACATCTCGAGGCCTTGGCGGCGTTGGTCTCACCCAAGCTTACCCTGGCGGGTAAGGCTTAAGGAATATCCCCCTCGTTGGTCGCTGCGTGTCGGCGACTGGCGTGGCTAGTCCCGCCGGATCCCAGCCAGCACCTCATCGCGATCCGATACCTTGGCCCCCGGCCGAACACTGATCCGGCGCTTCTCGTGATTTCGCTTCACGCGCTTGGCCCGATCGCCCAGTTTGGCGCCAGTGCGGATCGCTTGCCTTTGCTCCCTTTCGATCGGATCCAGATGCTCGTTCACGAAGGTGAACAGAAGTTCGTGCAGCTCGATTTCGACGTCCATGTCACCTGCCAAGAGGTCGAGCCCCTCGACGATCCTTCGCGACGTTTGGGGGCGCTTGGTCCGGTGCTCTTGATATTCGGTCAGCGCACGGCCCTGAAGCGTATTTTCGCTTTCGGGATCGGGCTGCAAATAGCCGCTGACCGCGCGCAAGAGCGTGAATAGCGGGCCCACGGCAAGCGCCTGCCCGAGCAGCCTGTTCATTTCTGCGACGATGCGCGCGAACGCGACCATGCGCAGTCGATGCTCGCATTCTTCCCGCACCGCACCGAGGCGCTCTGCCTCACGCCGGGCTTCGGCGAGGTCAGCCTCCAGTCGCTTTACTTTCTGTGCGGCACGTTGATGATCGCGACGAGCTCTCGAATGCGTTCCGGACGCACCGTGCGGCATGCCGCGCTCGGGGTCGACGATGCGGCAGCCTCCCGGCTCGGCTGAGCCCTCGATCCACGCGTTCATAACGCTGGCGTCGATCTCGGCGGGCAGGATAGAAAGCACTGCCAGCATCGCTGCTTTGAACTGCACTTCCTGTTTATTGAGCAGGCCTAGGACGCGCTCGATCGCAGCCGGCGCTTCGCTTCCCATCGCGAGAATATGCCCGTTCAGCTGCGTCAGTGAGCGCGCCACATCGCCGTCGGCGTCGTCCTTCATTTTGCTCTCCCGGCCTTCTGCCGCAAAGCGCGGCTCCCAGGATATGCGGGCTGACCCATTGGCATAGGGGGTGGATCATCCGACACCGCCTTTCGATCGCACGCACGCACGTACGCGGGGGCGTCGGCGCAGGTGCGTGTGCGTGCCCGTGACCTCGACATCACACCCCAGGATTTGCGCAATAAGCAAACACATCGAAGACGTATTTGCGGCGAGGTGGGTGTTCCACCGGCAGGTGTTTGCCCGCGCGGCGGGGGTCCTCCGGAAGGTTGGTCGCTTCAACATCACGAGGGGGGTCTAGCCAAGCGATCCGGTGGCGCTCACACTATTCGTCATGATCACGTCGCTCGCCTCTCTCGCGCAGACCGAATGCTACGGCCGCTTGTCAGCCAAACTGCGTGAGCTGATCGATCGCGAGATGCTGGAATCGGTCCTTGGCGACCGAAAGTTCGGTCGAGTGCGCCGTGCAGAAGAAGCCCCTTCGCGCCAAGCCGTGAAGAGCCGTTGGAGCGCGCCGGCCGATCTAAGAAAATTTGCGCCCTGTCCACGACGACCAAGCACCGCCGACGGCCGCACGTCCTTTCATTTCGGCGTCGAGACCGTGAAAAGTTTGGCGCGCGCGGGCGGGACACATGGCGCCACCGGCGGAGCCTCCAGAGCCTCGGACTTCGAAGGTTACCTGCATGATGCGAAGCAGCACGCAAGTGGCGCTGTCCGCGAGCTCGAGCGCTATCTCGTCGACGCCAAAGATAATGCTAGGCGCGACACCGAACACGGGCGCGCCGAGTTGATAATCTCGACGATCGGCCGGACCGTCGACGAACGGGCAGAGTTCTGGCGCGAGCGAGAACGACGCGCGAAGAAGCCACGGCCTGCTGCGCTCATTCTTCGACCTGCATGCGGTTCAGTCGAAGCGTGGGCGGGCCTGGCCCGCGACCCCAGCTTGCCGAAGCTCGTTCGGGACGCAGTCCGTCAGATTGGCTTGGATCTGGAGGAAGGTATTCACGTCAAAAAGACGGTCGAAGTGCTAATCGGCGATGCCGACACGATCCAATGGGCGGAGAGCCTGAAGGATCGGTTCGGCTCACGCGCATCGGATCGCATGGTGCACTATCGAGAGCCTCGTGCCGCGCGATTGCAGGAACGCTACGATTTCGAGCTTCCGGCCGAACTGACGCGCCAAGACCGCGCTGACATTGTTACAGCCTTCGCTATGATTCTCAACGCCGGAAAACCCGTCGAGCGGCCTGGGGGGCTGCATTCACGGTAGTGATTCACGCGCCCGACCCGTCCAACAACTTCGCGAATTATCACGCCCATCTGCTTCGTGCGCCGGCCATCTACGCGCGCCGTGCCGGCGGCAGCTTCGACTTTGAGCACAAGCGTGAGATGCGACCTGGCGAACTCGCGCGCGTCGTCGAGCCGGGAATCGAGAAATGGTTGGCGCGGTCGACTGTGCGCGAAAAGGTTGATGAGGACGTTCTCGCGCTCCGGCGATGCGTCGCCAAACTCTGCAACGAAAGGCTCGAGGCACGTGGACATGAGCGACGGCTCGATCCGCGACGCTACGCCGAGATGGGCATTGAGCAGGAGCCGCAGGTGCACCTTTCCTCGGCCGCCGCGGCGCTTGTCGCCGCTGGCGCCCAAGTGACTCTCGACAATCAAAACGCGGTGAAGAGCTGGCGGGGCGAGAACCAGCGGCGAGTGCGGGCGATCGAAGCAGAGGCGGAATCGCACAAAGCGGCGCTTGCCCCACTCCGGTCGGCTTTAGCCAGTTCGGCAACCGCGGGTGACGCGGCACGACAAGCTCAAGCTGCGTTGCAAGAAATGGACGAACTTTCGGCGGCTATCCTGCAGACCGCCGAACGCATCGGCGAACTGAACATGCTTCAACAAATCGCCGTGTCGGCGGCCGAGCGATTGGAGCAGAGCGCCGCGCGTTTGGCTGACCAATTCTCCCCGGACCGCAGGCTGACGCCAGCGCGCCATCGGGAGCAGCGGCTTATCCGCGCAAGGCATGCGTTGGCCGAGCGTCACTGCGATGAAGTAGATGCGGTCGTGGCGCCCTACCGCAAGGATATCTGCGAAGCGCGTGAACGGCTCGAAGCAGCACGCGAACGGTTCGCGCATCTTGAGAACGACTCTCGTCGACTGGCCGCCGGTCTGACCAGAGATCGAGCGGCTGAATGGTGGCAGAACACCGTTCTCGAGCGCAGTGGCCATCAGCCCGCGCTGCTACCGCATCAACATGTGGCCGCCTTGATCGATCACCTGCAATCGCAGGCGTCTTTGGGCCATGCCGAAGATCGCTTCCTGTTCGCCGCGCGTAACCCCGAGAGCGGCGAGGTAACGCTCTGTGGTCTGAAAGAGGCTGATCAAGCGTTGCTTCAACGTGAGCCGCTCAAACGACGCCTCATGGCGCAGGTCGAGCACTCCGCCAGGATTCAGGAGCGGGAGATCGGACGGCTGACCCGCGCTATCGAGGTTCACGGCCTCAGTGCAATCATCACCGGGGGACCTGATCCCTATCTCGAAACGCTTTATCGCCGGTATTTGAAGCACCCCAGCTATCGCCCAGCGGAAGGTCGAGCCTTAGCCAAATTCTCGCGCACAGTGAAATCCGAGCGCAGCGTCGAACCGCTTGAAGCTCGACAAGACCCAGCGGCCACTTCTCCCGCGATGTCGGTTGATCCACCCATCAGCGTAGCTTCAGCGCCGCTATCTCCCCCTGCAAAGGATTCGGAGACTGTCACCAGTGCTAAACGATACTTCACTGCCCTCCGTCATGCGCAGCGCAGCGGAATCGCCGCACGTCAGCCCCGTGTTGACGATGCTCACCACCTCCACGAGAGCCAAAATCTCGACAGTGTGCGCGGATTGCCCGCAGGCCCAGTGGTTCATGGCTGGCCAGGAGCCGAAATGCTTCTGCCGTCCGATCCATCACCTGACATGGCCCGCGAGCGCCGGTCAGCAGGTGACAGCTTGCGACGAGCGCGAACTCCGGATCGCGGAAATGCGCTCCCAGATGTAGCGGAGCGGCGGCGGCCGGAGGAAACCCGATCCGACGCAGATGCTTCCACTGCGCTGGAGAAGACGTCGCCGACGTCTGACGTAGCGGTATCGGGAGGCGCGCGGACTGATCGCGTTGAGACACAGGCGATCAGCGTCCTCGCTACGAACTCAGTCGATATACACGCCAACCGCCATCGGACATCTCCGCCGACGCCTGATGTCGAGAAGATCGATCCAGTTGGCCAGCAGAAGCAACTTGCGTCAGTTGAAGCGGAGGCGGCGAGGAAAAGTGCTTTTGGGGAAACCATCGACCCTGCTGCCTCACGCAATCGCATCGATGGGTTTGGAGCGTCTGGACGAGATGCGAAAGTTGCCACACCGCCGGTCACCCCGAACGACGAAGCGGTCGTTGTGAATGCGGGTGTACCGGCCCCGAACAGAGATCGGCTTGCGAACCCTACGGAATTCCTTCGCCAGCGCCTGAATTCGCGCCCCGTCAAACCGACGCCAATCGTGAGCGTTGATGGCAGCCGCCGCAGTCGGTCCGCCAAGCAGTCGGTTCCTAGCGCGGGTGGGTCGAGCACGGTGCACCCGTCTGGAAACGTCCGCAAGCAATCGGGCGCGATGTTGGAAGGGGGCTTCCGTGCATTGATCGATAGGCACGTCCTCGAGGCGAAAGACCGGATGGGATATGCCAACCTGCCTCGCCATGAACGGGAGGCGGTCGACCAGATAATCCAAGCGCCGATCAATTTCATCAAAGACGGACTTGCCGCCGTCAGGCTGAATGGTGACGAGCTGGAGCTACGGCTGCGACCGCAAGACCATGGGTTTCTTCAACAGCTTCTTGAACAACCCTTCGGCGAAGGACTGTTGCGGGAAATTGCGCTCTCCGCTGAGCGAACGTCAGTGTTGGAAGTCGCCTCATCTTGGCTGACGTTAACAGATCTGATGGTCGATGTGGCGGGCGCTCGACTGGATCGAGATGATTGGGGGCGTTAGCCCGTCTCCGAAACAGGCAGCCGATCCAATGACGGAAATTGGGCCGATTCCAGACTGGCAGCATCCGGGCGCCAACTCGCGCGAAGCGGACATTGGCGTCGCTTGCTAGTCGAGCCGCCAAGACCCAGTCCCAGCCATTTACGTTCCCTTTTTCAGCGGCTCTGTACCTGCCGCTGGTTCATCTGAGCGGACGAGCGCCGACGCTTCAGCGCCTTTCGCTTCCCTGTCCGTCTGCAAACGTCGAATCCGTGTTGCCGTAGCTCAGCCAATAGAGGTCCAGCCCGCATTGTCGACGACCCCAACGGAAAGGCGTTTGTTTTAGTCCGAACAGGGGGATCAACTCAACGTCGCGCGCGGCGAGGAGCCGCAGTCGTCAGTGTCGAGTTCCGTGCACGACAATTTGTCGAGCACGGCGCACGCCTCCGCCAAGACGGCGGACAATTCGAATTGTCGCAATTGCCGCGCCTCGGTGTGGGCCGCGACCATGCGCCGCTGAAGATCGGCAATGGCTTGCATAGCGGCGCGATAGCGGGCCGAGGGTTAAAAGCAACCGAGCTCAGGATGGAAACGGATAGATTTGCACCGACTCGGCGCCGGCCTTGGCGACGACGAGGTGTGCCAGCAGGCGGATGCCGAGATAGTGGCCGGCATTGGCGACACGCTGGGTGAGTTGCTGGTCCCCGCCACTCGGCGTGGGATCGCCCGACGGGTGATTATGCGCCAGGACGAGGCCGACCGCGCCGAGTTCCAGCGCGCGGATCATCACGTCGCGGGGTTCGATATGGATCGTGTCGAGCGAGCCGACCCGCAGCACTTCGTCGCGTATCAACCGGTCGCCGCGATCGAGATACAGCGCTCGAAGGCATTCACGCGGCTCATGGGCCATCGCCATCCATAGATAGTCGGTCAACGCCGCGCCGGTGCCGAGCACCGGGCGCGCATCGACACGTTCGCGCAGCGCATGCACCATCACCGCGCGGTGGGCGGCAAGCAGATCGTGCAGCGGCGGCCGCCCTGTCGCGCGCGCGACGCGCTCGCGCGATCCGGCCAGGACCGCGGCGAGTGTCCCAAATTCGTCGAGCAGCGCAGCGGCGTGCGCATGCTGATCGGCATTGCTGATGGGAGCGATCAGGTCCGCCAGGATCGATTGGGCTGGCGCCGTCGTCGTCGACGCTGGCAGCGCCATGCGCCGATCGCGGTCAGAAGGATCATCGGATAGGCCCAAAGGCCATACAGGAAGGCGTAGCCGAAAGCGGGCATGGAGGGGAAGATCAGTTTCGCCACATGCACTGTCACCGCTACCCATTGACATGCTGCCACCGGAAGCGGCCACAGACGATCGGCGCGAAAGGCGACTATGGTTAACGCGATGGCGAGTATTAGATCGACCAGCAACGGCCACGCCAATACGGTTGAAAAATCGCCTGGCAAGAAGGGCGGCAGCTCGATGGCCGAGAGGATTAAGGCGGCGAGTTGCAGGCCCGCAGCCCAACGCTCCGGCGCAGCGCCGCGCCACATCGCGTATGACCAGCATGGGATGAAGACCGCAAGGAATGTGACGGCTTGAACCATGGCAGGACCGGACCATCGCGCGATGGCCCGGTCAAGCTTGGCTCAGGCGACGGCGGCGATACGGTGTGCCGGCTCGACATCAGCAGCCCCGCTCGGAGCGGGATAATCCGACAGATTGCCGTAGGAGAAAGCATCGAGCCCGACCGCACGCTGGTCGACGCGGAACGCGAGATGCGCAAGGCTGATCGATTTGCGCGCGGCCGCCAATGATACGGTCGACTGGATAAGATGCTCGAGTGCTTCCTGGCCGACGGTCAGCGCCACCTTGTGGCGGCGCCGGCCCTCGACCACGGCGATCTGGATCCTGGCGTTACGGACCAGCGCCGAATCGATTTCCTCTTCGGAGGGGAGAAGATCAGCAGCGATGGCTTGCGCTGCGGCGTGACGTTCGTTGAGCATGTTTATCTCCTGCTCGCGCAGGCGATCCGCTGCGCAAGTCGATCAGTGAATCCAGTGGAAGCGTCGCCAGATCGGCAGCGCGATATCGTTCGAGCCTTGGCCCGCCAAAATCATCAGGACGACCACGGTGGCGACCGCGACCATCAAGGTGGCGATAGCGACGGCAATCAGTTTCGGCGATAAATCATAGCGATATGGTCCCCCTTCAGATGCGACATCACGCAGAAGGGACAGCTCCGGTTGACCGTCGTCAGCCCCTTCCGCCGGGCCGCTTGATGGCGCTGGAGGATGATCGTGGGGAAGGCCTTGCGGGTGGTAGTATGGTTCGACCGTAGCATTGCCGCTCAGCAGATCGACGGCCTGCGCGGTGGTTTCGACGCCCAGCTTCTGCCGCACCGCTGCCAGATGCTTCTCGACCGCGTGATGGGTGATGCCGAGCTCGCGGCCGATCTGTTTAGCGGTCTTGCGCGCCGCATAGCGACACAGACAGTCGATTTGACGCGGCGTCAGTTTCTCCGCCAAGCGGGGGTCGATATTCAAACTCCATCACCTCCGGTCCGTGCGTTGGTCGTCTTATGGTTAACGCATGGACCGGCGCGTTGGTATCGCTGGAAACCGAAGGCCGAACGTCGCCCCGTGCCAAGCATCCGGTCAGAACAACCGATAGCCGGCTGTGCGGTCGCTCCACATCGGAGCCATCGCGGCTGGCCAATCGAAGCTGCGCCTGCTTTGTCGGGTAGGTGCAACCTATCGCCGCCGATCAACGACTCGCTGCCGCCCTTCTCCCACCGGGTGCAGGCGCCGACTTCGTCTGTCGCAACGAGGGCCGATTCGCACTGATGGAGCCCTTGAGCGGCCGTGCCGAACATTGGCTGCACGCGATCACGGACGACGAGTCGATCTGGATCGGCCCCGTTCTGGTCGTCGAAATACGCTTTTTCCCGAAGATCGCGGACGCCGCGATCGAGGCGGGCCTAACCTTCCAACGCGCGGCGCTGCTCAACTAGAATACGCTACGCGCCACAACGAGCACCACGCGGCCCGCCGCGACGACCAAGGCGAGGGCCGATAGAATCGTCAGGGTCGCCGCCTCGAGAAACGACCAGGTCGTTCTCCACCAGTGCTCGTCGAGACCGCCTGAACGCACGACGGCTTCTGGGATCTTCCGTCGGTCCGAGTAACGACCGGTATTAGGGCGCAAAGCCGCCGCTCCGATTGAATATGGATAGGTGGAGAAGCCGGGGCATCGAGCCCCGAAGGTAGATGAAAAACCTGAAGGGGCTTGTCGCGACCAACCGGTGCGCGACCCTCAACAAGGTTGATCTTCATGAATATCAATTTTCAAGCTGGGGCAACGCTCCAGTCGACCGCCATCGGCTATGTGCTGCAGGCGCTGGCCGCATCCTGCACCTACGACCTCGAACACGTCCCGGGCCTGCCTGATCACGCGCTACCTGTCATCGACCGCGGCTGCGTCCTCGCGGTGACGAGCCTGCCAGCACCGCTGTTCCGACCCGGGGTGCGGGCGGCCGCGGCCAAGTTGCAATACGACGTCGCGCTGCTGCGCATCGACGACGATATGGATACGGTCCATGCCGATGTGACGCTCGGTCTTATGCCGGGCGAGCCGTTCGTGCTCGACAACATGGCGCTCTACGATGCCGAGGATGGCAACCTGTGGTTCGTGCCGCCTACCTTCGGGCCGGCGGTATCGATTTCTGCCGACGGGCTCATCCTCGAACTGCTCACGCCCTACGAGTCTATGGATCAGCGTGACGCCGGCGTCGCGCGTGTGCGCGAGGCCATCCAGCAGCTCTTCGCTCCCGCGGAGGTGTGCTAATGGCCAAGCCCAACCCAAACTGTGTGCTGATCAACGGCGATCGCCAGCCCAAAGCGTCCGATCCACATTCGTGGCTGGCGCTCATCGGCGATCCGCCGGGCACCGTCGGGACGCGCATCATGTTCGGCAATCTCCGCCCCACCTACCGGGGCTGGCAGAACAGCGCGGCTGACTTCGCCGCAGCCAAGCTCGGCGTCGGACTACCGCCCGACGCCGACCCGTGGGGTGTCGGCGCGGCACGCGCCGAGGTGCTGCTGCCGCACGATGTCGACGACCGCCTCGTCGATCCGCGGACGCTGATGCTGGAAATTGATGCGGCGCCGCCCGGCCCGAGGCCGGTGCTGCTGACCTACGTCACCATCACCTTCGACACGCCCCGGCTGCACGAGCAGTATGAACTCGTTCGCGCCTACACCGTGGCGCACCTGGTCCGGGAGCTTGGTAACGCCGTGCTCGTCGTCCAGCACGCGCCGCATCGCGCCGGCTACGATACCCCGCCGCACGTCCATCTGCTGGTCCGCAAGGTGACCAGCCTCGGCATCGCCCCGCCGGTCGCGGCGCTGAGCTCGGACAAGGGCCGCAAGCTGGTCGTTGAGGCCTTCAACCAGTTCCGCGCCAATTACGAGAAGTGAGCAAGGCCCGGGCGCGTGAAGTCGCGCCCGGCACAGCGCTTCGGTGGGCTTGAGCACCACCAACGCCACAAGGAAAATGCAATGAACGCCATGACTGCCCGCCGGCAGGCCGGAGAGGCGCGCGCGTTGCTCGCGGTCCTCGCTATCGCAAAATACGCCACCTGGTCGCTCAAACACGCCGGGCCCACGCTCAGCCCCGGCTTCGCCAATTACCTCTACTGCGCGGACGCCGAGCTGCTGCTGGTGCCTTCGACCGCCGAGCTCGACTGGCAGCTCCGCCAGGCCAACGCCGCAATGCGCGAAGCGCGATCCGATGTGCTGATCGCGACGGTCGGCCCGCGGTTCGACGAACTGCGGTTCGCGATCGGGTTGTGGACGGCGGCGCGCAACCTGTGGGCCGCGCCTGCTTGGGCCTGGGTCGACAGCGGAGCGCTGTGGTTTGGCTGCGACGAGCTGCCGGGCGAGGCCTTCCCCATCGGCGCAGGCCGGCTGCGGCGCGAACGCGCGCCGTGGTCGGACGAGGCGGCGAAAAAGCGCGGCCGGATCAAGGCCGACGCCTGGCTGGCAAGGGTGCTGGCGGGGCCGGTCACCAGCAACGACGAATAGGAAAACAGCATCATGTTCACGGATCGTGATTACCCTCATCTGCGGGCCATTACTGCGCTCCATCACCTGATCGGCGGCAAGGTCGAACTGAAGAACCCCGGCGTGATCACGCCGGGGTGGGCCAAGGTCCCCGAGCGCAAGCTGATGTTCGTCGCCGGCGACATGGAGCACATCCTCGACTTCACCAAGCTGCGGCCGCTGGCGATCGAGCACAAATGCGACATTGTCGCCACTTATTGCGATCAGTGGCGCGAGGGGCACCGGTTCCAGTTCGATCTGGTGCTTACCCGTGCCGGCAAGACGACAATCTTCGGGGCCTACCGGCTGTGGATGGCGTCAGGCGGCGCGTGCTTCTTCGTGCCCGGGAACGGCGATGGGCCGGCCATCAGCGCGATGACGCTCAGGCTCTCGGTCGGCAAGCGGCCGCCGTTCAAGAAGGCCGCGGATCGCTTGATCGGCATCACCCGCGGCCAAGCCGAGCTTCACACCCGCATCTATGGCGCTAGGTCCGCCGCCGCCATCGCCCACGATCGCTACGCCCAGTTCTGACCGAGGAAATATCATGACCCCGCATCCCAATAAGCTCAAAATCCTGTTCCCGATGAGACAGCTGCGCGACTATCGCCGCCATCTCGTCGCGCTCGACGACACGTTCGTGGTGCATCGGAGGAGCGATGGCGAGTTCCTGATGCAGCTCGATCCGCTGATGAAGCTCGGCGCGCGCAGCTATGCAAAATGCTTCATCGGCATCGCCGCTGACCTTGAGGCCGGCTATTCGTTCGTGATCGTCGATCGCGACCGGTTTCTCGCCGACATCGAAGTATTGGCGCGTGAGCATGCGGCACACAAAGACCGCGACGCGGTCGAGCGTGCCGCGCAGCTCATCGCCGAGCGCACGCACCACCGCATCCGGAACCATCTCGAGAACCGCGATGATGTTCAATCCCAGGCGAACCGTATGCTGATCGCATCGCGTCCGAGGCGCACCAAATGCACCGGGGGCGAGGCCCAAGGCTTGACTCAGATGTGGGGTATCCCGGTTCCGCGCACCGAGCAGCTGTGGCACACCATCGTGGGTGAACTTTGCGACGTTCGTGCGGATCACCGCGCACGGGCGGCATGGCAACGCTGGACGCGAGCGAACCGGCCGGCAATGCCGACCGTCGAAAGCTGAACAAGGCACCCGGAGCTCGGCCGGGTGCCGCGCCACTGGGACGAATGGGGCTTGTCGAATCGTTCCTTATTTGTTCTCATGTGGCCATGACCCGACTCGACGCATCCGAACTGGCAGACGTCCTCGCCTCGCTGCCCGCCAGCCAAATCGCCGGACTTCTCGCCGCAAGCGCCGACTGGAAGGCGCGTGCCGCCGCCGCGCTCGCCAGCGACATCGTCACCCGCCTCAATGGCGAGCCTCCGATCGACAAGGACCAGCTGACGCTGCGTCTGTGATCAATGGGCTCGGTCAGGCTGCGGACGCTCGACGATTATTGTCGGCACCGCGCCAACGTCATGTGCGAATGCACCTGCGGCCATGTTGGCGTGATTGAGTCGTTCAAGCTGCGGCGCTGGTTCTTCTGCCACCGATGGAACGACGCGATCGAGAATGTCTATGGCCGCGTCTACTGCTCAGTGTGCCGCGGCCGCCCGCGCCGGGTGCGCGCCTGCCAAAAGCCGCCGACCGGTCCGCCGTGGGGACCGCAATATGAGGACGACTGGCGTCGGCTGGTGCGGCGGCTGCGCTGAGTGATTTGCTGCTTTCCGTGGTCCTCACGCAGGCGTAAATCGCGAGCTGCCGATCATCGGCCTTGGAGATGGATCATGATCCGTTCGATTGCGATCGCTGTTGCGGCTCTCTCGCTCGCCGCCGTTCCCAGCTATGCCGCTGGCACCCAGTGCCGCGACGCGCATGGCAAGTTCATCAAATGCCCGCCGAAGGCACCGCCGACCAAGCCGGTCCGCTGCAAGGACGCCAAGGGCAAGTTCGCCAAGTGCGGCACGCCCGGCGCCAAGCCGGTCAAATAATCACACGCTCGCGCGGGTCGGGAACACTGGCCCGCGCATCCTCATGCGCTCAGCGGGATAAGGCCGCTGCATCGCGACGATCTCGTCATAGGAACCGTGCAGCCAACGATCGTGGTCGGCGGGTCCCAGCACGGTGATCATCGCCTTGGGGTGAACCGGCGCCACCAGCTCGTTGGGATCGCAAGTGACCATCGTGAACCCTGCGCCCTTGGCGGTGGGTTGCCAGAACCCCGCCACTGCAAACATCGGCTGATCCTCGACAGCGAACCACATCTCGCCCTTGAGCGGCGGCTTGCCATCGCCGAGATCATGCCCGGTCGGCGTCCATTCGCAGAACTCGGTCGGCGGCACCAGGCAGCGGCGCTCGGGAAGCTCGGCCAGCCGCTTCCACTGCGGAAGCGCAAGGTTGCGGACGTTGGTCATCGGCCACCTCGCTTGACCGCCCAGCACATCCCAGCTCATCGCGTCGATGACGCGCTCGCCACCCTGTTCGCGAACAACGATGCCCTTTGCGACCGGCGTGAGCTCGACCGGCCAGCGGTTCGGCGGTGCCGCGAGCCACTCGGCCCCGAACCTCTCGCGCAGCGTCTCGGGATCACCATCGAGGCGTGCACGGTTGCACATCAGATCAGCGACCTGATCCCGGCAATCGCGGCCGCAAGCATCACCACCATCAGGATGCCGGCCTCGATGTAGAGCGCCGTATCTCGTCCAGCTTCGTCGCGATCGCCTTCCACCGCTCGATCCCCTCCTGGTCGCCAGCCAGCGCCAATGCGCCGATCCGCTCGGCGATAAACTGTGGTGCATCCTCGCCGTGCTGGCGCTCGATCGCAAGCGCCTCGGCCCAGCGTTCCTGTTCGGGCGTCATCGGTGCGGCCAGCGGATCGCCCAGCCGCCGGCGATCATCGCCTGGCCGATATCCTTCCCGTGCAGGCGGCACCGTGCGACGGTTCGGCCCCAGCGGTCATAGACCGATCCGCCTTCAGGACTGGCGGGAACGGGTTGGCAGACGAGCGTCTTTCCGGCGACCATCTGCTGCAGCGCGCGCTTGCTCGCAGCCCCGTCGCCAGGCGCGCAATGTCGTCCGCGGGCGCAGTGGCCGGGCAGCTCGGGGGCGTCGATCCGCGCCAGGCGGACGCGTCGATCGCCGCAGCGGAGCGTGTCGCCGTCGACGATATAGGGAGACCCACAGCTGAACGCGGCTGCCGAGGCCAATGCCAACATGATCATCTGAATACCCCCGCTTGGCTTCGCAAATTCGATGGTTGCTGTTTCCCAGCCGGTGATCAACCCACGCTGGTCAGCTTTACGAGTCGCGGCGCTTCATCGGCTGCGCGCGCCAGCCAGAACCCCGGGACCAGGCGTGCATAGCGCGCCTTCTGTTCGGCAGTGGCGCCGAGCGTCAGCACCATGAGTGCGAACGGCGTGTGCTGCGCTTTGCCCCGCGGATCCAGAAAGCGCACGCGGCCCTGCAGCAGATAAACGTCGGCGTCGAAGCTCAACGTCTCGTGGAACAAGGCGGAATCTGTTCGGACCGGCACGAGGCAGACCACCGTCTCGACATTGCCGGCTTGCCATTGCTGATGGGCGCGGCGCAGCCAGATCAGCAAGGCGGAGAACGGCGGATTGACGAACGCGAGCCTGCCAGACCAGTCTTCGGTCAGACCATCGCCACCCTCGCTCAGCAGAATGCGTCGGCGCGCGACCACGGGGCTGAGCAGATGCGCGCAGGGGTCGAGGTCGACCTCCCCGAACGCGGCATAGATGCTGGCCAGGAATTCTGGCGGGGTGAACCGACTGTCCCGATCTTCCTTGTCACCCTGTCCCCAATATGCTCGCTCGGGCGCTCTGCGACGCGCATTGGGGGCAACGACGGCAAGCAGGCGCAACAGGCTGGCGACTGATCCGCCGCCCAGCTCGAGGCTGGCCACGGTCGCGCGCGATAAGCTCGTCCGTCTTGCCACCTCTGCGACAGAAAGTGATCGCTTGAACCGGCTGTTGCGCAGCTGCTCGGCCAGTGACGATCCCGAGCCGAGTCCCGTGAGCCGAAAATCCAACGCGTTCATTACTGCAACCAGGGTCGTCACCTGGCCGACGCCCTTCTCCAGTCGCTTGATGGTCTGGACGTCGACGCCGATCCGATCGGCCAGCGTCTTTTGCGACCACCCCGCGGATCGCCGGGCCTGCCTAATTTCGCTGATCAATATCTGACCCCATTTGGTATCACATTGTGATCAGGAATGAAGGAATGCGTCGCGAGCGGCAAGGTCGCGGACGATCTTGGGCTGTCATCGAACGACCGGTGTGTGGGACGATCCGGAACGGCTCCTTTCAGCAGCGTAGATCGGGATAGCGGTCGTTGTCGATGACAAACGGCTCGTCGCTTTCGCGCCCGCTAGCGGCCGTCGTCGGTGCATAGGGCGTCTGCTCAGAAATCACATGTTCCCCTCGGCCGGACCGAATCTCGCTGTTCCAAGCGAAGACGCTCCATTTGCAGCGATCGAGCGTCTCGGCGTGTCTGTGCATGTGTTCTCCGCCCGACTAAGCGGGTGCAACGCGAGCCGCGATGGCATCGACCAGAGAACCTAGAGTGGCGCTTCGATGGCCCTTACCGTTGGCGCGTAATAGCACCTCCTTCATTGCGAAGGCGGACTTGAGGACCTCGTCTTTCTTCGAAATCCCGAATTTATTACGCACCTCGTCGATACACTCTTGGAGCGACGGTATCTCCGCTTCCAGGACGCTCTCCAACTTGTGTTCAAAACAGGTGAAGCTCGGCTCAACGCGTGTCTGCGCGTCAAAAAGGTCTGCTTCAGCAACGCCGCCGAACCGCGATAGGGCGCGATTTGTCTGGATTCCCTCTGCCCCGCTATCGCAGTCCCAAACAATGTAGATCGGAATGCCCAACGACTCAAAGATAACGGCAGGGCGGTCAATGTTGTTTTTGCCGTTCACTGGCAGCACCGCGATTCCGTGACCTTCCAAGTCGAACCCCGATAGGGCCGCGGCCGCCATGATCGCAGCCTTGTCCCCCGGCCCTTCGACGAGTACCGCTAGGTTGGCGAAGAATCCCTCCGCCACTTCGGGGTTGATGATGTGCAATCGGGCCCGAACGCTCTCCGCATTGAAAGTCCCTTCCTCCTTCGCCTGGATTTGCTCTAGTCTGCGCGCAACAGCCTCAAGTGTGGCTGTGGTGCACTTACACTCTTTGAACTCTTGTCCCTCGGTCAGCGCCCGTCGAGCGAGACGGATCTCATCAAACCGATCGGTTGCAACAAAAAGTGGCGAATGAGACGCAAAGACGACCTGCATGTCGGTAGCTACGCCTGGGAGCGCTCCGCTGCTCAAGTTGTACAAGACGGATGCAAAGTGCCTTTGTTTGGTCGGATGCTGGTAAACCTCCGGCTCCTCAATGGCTAGGATGATGCCGGGCATTTCCATTTCAGGCTCTGCAGCTACCAACGCGGCTTCGGCGCCTGCTTCATCAGGCCGCGACCCTCGTCCTTCTTCTGCGGTCTCCTGGTCGCTGCTTGTCGCCACAGCAACTGCCAAATGCTGCAAAAGGGTGAGGATCAGCGCACGCTGAAGACCATGCCCTTTCCTATCCACGGGCCCTTCAAAACCATCATCGTCGAGAAGGACGTCGGCGGTTGGCAGGGGCACCGAGAAGTCCCCAGCTGGTTTCCATTGTAATCCTACGGCGGCATCCTTGTAAAAAGCTTGAAGAGTCTCGGACAATTTTTCGGATAGCTCTCCCAGTTCGGTCAGGTTCTCTGGATCGACGAGTTCCTTATATTTCTGGGCGGCGTCAGCCTGCCATTCTCGGATATCTTCGCGTCGCTGAACTGCGCTTCGAACCAATAGCTCCATCAGCTGCGCAATCACGGTCCCTTTTGCGTCGGCTGCGTCCAGAGCGGCGTCACGTACAGCAGGTATGAAGACGAGAGCGCTGGCCTTGCTGAGGACGCCCTTTGCAACGTTGGTGAAGCCGAAGAACTGACCGTCGTCGAGCATGGGCTCACATTGGTCCGCATGGGCCGCCTCCCACTTTGCCATGCCTTCGGCAAGCTGGTCCGCGTTGGCCGCCGGGTCTGTGTCCGCATACATGCCACCTTGAGCCCTGAGGGCCATGTAAGCTTGACGCTTCTGCGCGGCCGTTCCGTCCATCGTGCGGATTGCTGAAAACGCCGGATGCTGCAACGACATTCCATGATAGCGCCCCGTGTTGCGCGCGCCGGCCTCGAATCTTCGAACAACGGTCATCTCCTCCCCTTGAATGCGGCTGGCGAATTGCTCGCGCTCCCGGTCGCTGAAGGTATCGAAGGTCACGCCGATCTCGACCGGCTCGCCGTAGTTCCGGCCGAAGAAGTCGTCGGGCTCCATCTGAGTGCTTGAACCGTAGAAGCGGTCAAGAGCACGCAAGACGGTCGATTTCCCGGCGCCATTGGGGCCCAGCAAAGCGGTCTGTGAGCCAATGTCGATCACTTCATGCCGTATCGAGCGGAAGTTCTTGATAATTAGCCTGCGTACTCGCATGAACGCCCCCTATAAAGCCGAGGCGCACGCCAAGTGCATTCCTTCGGCGCAATCATTTATACCCCCGTTAAGCTGCCCGTAGCCGCCAGTAATTCATCGAACTATATTCGATTAAATTTCACATGCCAAATTTTGACGCCTGCATCACTGAGATGAATTCCGGATATGACCAAATCGGATGGTCTTCGCTCGTTTTTTATAAAGCCGACGCGCTTTCAAATCACCAAGGTGGACAGTTCTGATCGCGATACCATCCATACCATCAGCAGGCTCCCGCTCTGCCTCCATTTCGTTGGGCGCCGCCCATCAGGAAACCTCTCATAAATTATCCCTTTTTAATATCGGGCTACTTGGCTAGCCTGGATTCGGAACGGGGGGCGATAATGGACGATTTTGACTGCGAGGATCCTGTTGACCCGCAGACTGAAGCCGCTGCCTGCGATCCCACCATCTCCGCAGATATCGCTGGTAGCTTCACCTACGCATCGCACCAGAATGCGATCCCGGTCATCCGTTCGATCAAGATCGAAAATGTCGGCGCCGGGTATCACGAAAACTGCAGGCTGGAACTGAGCTCGTCGCCCGCTTTTCTGCGGCCCAAGACTTGGACGATCGATCGGCTCGTTCCCGGGGATGAGGTCCCGCTGAGCGATCGAAAGGTCGAACTTGACGCTGTGTATCTCGCGGGACTGAATGAGGCGGAGCGCGGGGAAGTCACGTTGCGTTTATCGGCGGCGGGCACTGTTCTCGACGAACAGCGGTTCCCGGTTCGCCTCCTGGCACGTGACGAATGGGGTGGCGTTGCCGACATGGCGCAGCTGCTGCCAGCGTTCGTGATGCCGAACGATCCTGCCGTTGCCCGCATCTTGCGCACAGCTGCCGAGCGGCTGGCCACGCACGGTCAGCCAAGCGCTCTCGACGGCTACCAGTCTGGCGATCCGCAGCGCGCGTATATGCTAGCCGCGGCGATCTATTCGGCAATCGCTGCCATGGGCCTCCATTATGCCGAGCCACCAACCAGCTTCGAGAAGCGGGGCCAGAAGGTGCGGCGTCCCGCAACAATCGCTGAAGAACGGCTTGCGACCTGCCTCGATACCAGCCTCCTTTTCGCTGCGGCACTGGAAGCGGCGGGGTTATATCCGGCGATCCTTACGTTCGACGGCCACGCCGCCGTGGGGCTGTGGCTGGTCAAGCGGACTTTCCCCAAGGCGATCGAGATCGATCAAATGGAGGTCCGGAAGGCGCTTGCCTCAAGAGAGATGATCGTGTTCGAGACGACCGGCGTGACACATCGCCCGCCGATGACCCTTGAGGGGGCCCAGCGCGCGCTGGATCATCGCATGAGCGAAGAGGAAGCGCACGCTTTCGTCGCGGCGATCGACGTACGGCGTTCGCGCAGCGGCGGTATCACGCCGCTCGCGTCTCACGAAGCAAGGCACGGCGATGTCACCGACGATGACGGCAGGGTCACGATCGATCTTCCGCTACCGTCGGCGCCAACGTTCAACGACCTTCCTGCCCTTGAGGTCGAGGAAAAGCCGACCACTGCCGCCGGCCGTATCGATCGCTGGCAGAAGAAGCTGCTCGACCTGACCCTTCGGAACCGACTCCTCAACTTCCCGACCAGTAAGAAGATGATCCCATTCCTGTGCACGGACGTATCGTATTTGGAGGATCGCCTGGCAGATGGGGCGGCAATACGGCTCGTTTCGCTACCGCAGCAGAATCCGCTCGGCGAGCGAGATGCGGCGCTGTATCGCGATGTCCATGGGCGCGACCTGCAGCGCGGCTTCGCGGCCGAAGCCTTGCATCGCGACGAACTACCCTCGCCACTCGACGCGCAACAGCTTGAGGCACGCCTTATCGACCTCCACCGGCAGGTCCGCAGCGACTTTGCCGAGGGTGGGGCCAACACGTTGTTCCTCGCGGTTGGCTTCCTCCGATGGAAGAAAAAGCCCGAGGACGAGCGCAGCTATCGTGCTCCACTGCTATTGGTGCCGGTCAAGCTTGATCGACGCAGCGCCAGTTCGCCCTTCCACATCCGCTTTCACGAGGACGAGCCGCGCTTCAACGCGACACTGCTGCAGTTCCTAGAGCGTGACTTCGACCTCGAACTGCCACAATTCCAAGGAGCCTTACCGCTCGACGATAGCGGCATCGACGTGCCGCGCGTGCTGGCGATGATGCGGCAGGCGGTGCGCGACGTTCCCGGTATGGAAGTGGTTGACGAGACGGCGCTCTCGACGTTCTCCTTCGCGAAATACCTGATGTGGAAGGATCTGGTCGAAAGAACCGACGCATTGCGCGAAAACCGCGTGGTTCGCCATCTTATCGACTCCCCGGAGCAAGCATTCTCGGACGGCCAAGGCGAGGCTGCCTTTCACGATGAGGGCGATCTCGACCGCGTTTATACACCGGCCGACATCGTATCTCTGTTGCCGTCGGATTCCTCGCAAACCGCAGCGAGCCTGGCAGCGGCCGAGGGTCGGGATTTCGTCATCGTCGGGCCACCGGGGACTGGCAAGAGCCAGACCATCGCCAACATGATCGCTAACTGCCTGGCCGTGGGCAAGACAGTCTTGTTCGTCGCCGAGAAAACCGCAGCGCTTGACGTGGTCTATCGACGTCTTCGTGAGCATGGCCTCGGCAATCACTGCGTCGAGCTACACTCGAACAAGACCGATCGGCGCCATTTCCTGGCGCAACTCAAGGCTTCATGGGAGCATGGCGAGCGGTCCGATCCTGACGAGTGGATGGCGATCAACGAGCGCCTGCAACTGCGGCGTGACACGCTCAACGCCTATGTCGAGGCGCTGCACAGGCCATATCCCAACGGCTGGACGCCCTATCTGGCGCTCGGCATCGCATTGCGCGCGGCAGAAGCGCCGGCACCCGAGCTGTCATGGGCGCGCGGAGTGACCCATGACGAGCCCACCTTGGCGGCGCTCGAGGCAATGGCAGCAGAGGTCGGACTGGTCTTCGCGTCGGTGCAGCGGGTTCCCGCGCTGAATCTGGTCGACATCGACGAAGCGAATTCGGTTCGGCAGGAAGAACTGCTCTCCGCTGCGCAATCGCTGCGCAACGCCGCCGATCTGCTTGCGGTCGCGCTCGACGCCTATCGAACGAGCCTCGGTCTTATCGCTGGCGATCAGGCAATCACAGACCAGATAGCCGGCCTGACGGCGCTCGCGCGAGCGCTCGACGATTGTCGCGGCCGCGACATCTCGGTGGCCTTCCATCCTGACTTTGCGCACTGCCGGAAAGATCTCGACGCGCTCACTTCAGCGATCCATGCCTATCGCGCAATCGAACGGCAGCTTACCGCTTCATTTGCCCCATCGGCTGTGCGCGACCTCGATCTTGAAGCACTAGACCGTCAGTGGCGGGAGACGGGTGCTTCATTTTGGCCGATGTCGGCGCTCGGGCGACGCAAGGTAACGCGACTCCTGCAGAGTTACGCCGATCACGGGAGCTGCCGGCCCGACGAAGACCTGCCGCGGCTGAAGGAGTTGCAAGCGCAGCTGGCGACGGTCGATCACACGCCACTGAGCGGACGGCCGCTGCCGATCGCAGGTCTCGACACTGATCCTGCCGCGGCGAGCGATGTTCTAGATCGTGCGCAACGCTTGCGCGACGCGCTTCGCTTCGAGGGTCGTGACCCGGCCGAGGTGCAGGGCGTTACCGACAGGATCGCCGAGGTTTTGCGCGACGATGGCGGCGTCAGCCCGATCTGGCAGGCCGGCGGCAAGCTGCTCGCCGCAGCGCAGGGCTTCGACGCGGCGCGATCACGCTTTGCGACAGCCGCCGGACGCGACCTGTCGATCGACGCCGGTGCCGACGCGCTTGGCACGCTTTCCGCGTCGCTCGAAGCGCTGATTGAGGCGCGTCATCTGTTACGTGACTGGTCGGCGTGGTGCCAGGTCAGGAACCGCGCAATCGCCGCCGGTTTAACCGAACTGGTCGAGCTGATTGAACGCGGTAACGTGCCTGCTGACGTCGCTCGCGACGCCTTCCGTCTAGGCTATGCCCGCTGGTGGTTGCCGGCAATTCTCGACGGCGATCCGGTGCTTCGTGACTTCCGGCGTTTCCAGCACGAGAACGCCATCGCCGAATTTCGTGAAATCGACGATCTCGTCCGAACGCATGCGACCGGCCGCGTCATCAGCGCGATCGCACACGGGCTTCCAGCGGTGCAGAACGTGCCGCGCAATTCGGAACTCGGTCTGCTGCGCCACCAGATGGAGCTTCAGCGCCCCAGTCAGTCGATTCGCGACATGATCAGCCGCATGCCGGAGAGCTTTTCCAAGCTTGCCCCCTGCATGCTGATGTCGCCGCTATCGATCGCGCAATATTTCCCGCCCGACCAGGCGCTGTTCGACGTCGTGATCTTTGACGAGGCGTCCCAGATCACGACGTGGGACGCAGTCGGCGCCATCGCGAGGGGACGCCAGACCATCATCGTCGGCGATCCCAAGCAATTGCCGCCGACAAACTTCTTCGGGCGCAACGAGGATGAGGAAGGCGTCGCCGATTATGAACAGGATCTGGAGAGTATTCTCGATGAGGCCAAGGTTTCGGGCATCCCGGTCCGCGACCTGCGGTGGCATTATCGGAGCCGCAGCGAGTCGCTGATCGCCTTTTCCAACCATCATTATTACCAGAACCGCCTGATTACCTTTCCCTCGCCTCAGGTGGAAGATCGCGCGGTGCGCCTGCGCAAGGTGCCGGGCGGCGTCTACGACCGCGGCAAGAGCAGGACCAACCGGATCGAGGCGCAGGCGGTTGCAGACGAGGCCACTAAGCGCATGCGCGCCTGGCTCGCCCTGTCGGAGAAAGACCGGCCGACGCTGGGTGTCATCACCTTCAATGCGCAGCAGCAATCGTTGATCCTCGATCTGCTCGACGTTGCGCGACGGGACGATCCCGAACTCGAATGGTATTTCGCCGACGAACGCATCGAGCCCACCATCGTCAAGAACCTGGAAAATGTGCAAGGTGACGAGCGCGACGTCATCCTGTTTTCGATCACCTTCTGGAAAGACGCGGCGGGCAAGGTAACGATGGATTTCGGCGCGCTGAACCGCGATGGCGGTGAGCGTCGTCTCAACGTCGCGGTCACCCGGGCACGCCAGGAGTTGATCGTATTTTCCGGTTTCACCGCCGACAAGATCGATCCCGCCCGGACCAAGGCGTTGGCGGTCCATCACCTCAAGGCGTTCCTTGATTATGCCGAGCGTGGCGCCATTGCCCTACCGGCGCAGGATATCGGCTCGGTCGGCGGTTTCGAGTCTCCGTTCGAAGAGGCGGTCGCCGCGCAGCTCGAACAGCGTGGCTGGATGGTGGTTCCGCAGGTGGGCGTCTCTGGCTTCCGTGTCGATCTTGGCATTCGCCATCCCGATCTGCCCGGTACCTATCTCGCCGGGATTGAGTGCGACGGCGCTTCTTATCACCGGGCGGCGACCGCCCGCGATCGCGACAAAGTGCGGGAGCAGGTGTTGACCGGACTTGGCTGGGCGATCCTGCGCGTCTGGTCGACAGATTGGTGGTATGACGCTGCGGGTTGCGCGGAACGGCTGCACAACGCGTTGGAGGAGTTGCTAAACGAAAGCCGCGCCCGCGCGTCCGACGAGGCCGAAAGCGTCCATCGCTGGCACATGGATCATGAGGATGATGAGGGTGAGACCGGCAGCACGGAGGCTTCAGCGAGCGTGCTCGATGAGGAAGCTTTGACATCGCCGGCACGCGATCACCAGCCGACACCGGAAGAGCAGCCGGCGGCCATTCCCCTCGCGGTCCTTCGCAGCGCGGCATCGGCAGCCGCCGGAGCGCCTCCACCGGCCTCGCTTTATCGCGTCACCGACCTGACCACGTTTCCAGCCGATCCTGACCGCTTTTTCGATCCCGACTATCGCGATACCTTGCGGGCGATGATCGAGGCGGTGATCGAAACCGAAAGCCCGATGCGAACTGACATCCTGTGTCAGCGCATCGCGCGTGCGCACGGCTGGTCGCGCACCGGTGGGAAAATCCGGGAGCGGATCGAACTGCATCTGCGCGACTATGACCGCACGGCGGAATCGAGCGGGGAATTCATCTGGGCGGCCGGAAAGCCGGCCGACATTCACCCCTACCGCGCGCCTGCGGACGATGATGCGCGTCGTGCGATCCCTGACGTTCCGCTTGCCGAATTGGCGGCGATGGTCCGCGACAATCCCGGCTTGCGCGACGAGCCCGACCCGGCGCGCGAACTGGCACGGCTGCTCGGGGTCGAGCGGCTGGCAGCGGTGTCGCGCCTGCGGCTAGAAGAAGCGATAAACCGGGCACAAGGCGCAGTGCCGGCCAATGCGGAGGGCTGACCATGGCTCGCTTCATCCATTCGAGCGACCTGCACTTGGGCAAGCGCTTCGGCAACTTTTCGGGCGACCTGCCGGGCCGCTTGCGCGAAGCACGCCACGCCGTCCTGGGACGCCTAGCAGCACATGCGCGCGACCATGATGCGCACACGATCCTGCTTGCCGGAGACACGTTCGATACCGAAACGCCGGCCGCCGACATCCGGCGTCAGGCCCTGACCGAAATGGCGCACCATGCGCCGATCCGCTGGGTGCTGCTTCCGGGCAATCACGATTCATTGCAGGCGTCGGAGCTGTGGACGCAGCTCGCCCAAGACGCGCCAGACAATGTCGTGCTCGCCACGGAGGCAAACCCAATCGAGCTCGGCGAGGCCATGATCCTGCTGCCGGCGCCTTGCACGACCCGGCGGCCCGGACGTGACCTGACCGAGTGGATTGACGGCGCCGCGACACCAGAGGACGCGATCCGCATCGGCCTCGCCCATGGCGCTATACAAAACTTTTCGGAAGATGCGGCGGCATCCGACGTGATTGCGCCGGACCGCGCAACCCGCGCCGGCCTGGCCTATCTCGCGCTCGGCGATTGGCACGGCGCGCTGGAAGTCGGCCCGCGCACCCGATACAGCGGCGCGCCCGAACCAGACCGGTTCAAGCACGACCGTCCGGGCGAAGCGTTGCTGGTGGACATCGCCGATGCCGGCGCGATGCCCCAGGTGACGCCGCTTCCGACGGCGACCTTCTCGTGGCGTCGCATTGATCTTCACCTGCTCGCCGAGGATGATCCCGTGCCTGCGCTCGACGCGCTGCTGCCCAAATTGCGGGAGCGGCGACACACGCTGGCGAGGATCGTAGCCAGCGGGCACAGCAGGCTTGCAGCGCGAACCGCGTTGGCCGACGCCATCGAGCACGCGGCGCCCGACTTTGCATTTCTTGACCTCGACGACGCGCAACTTGGCACGAACTGCGAGGTGGAGGATCTCGACCAGATCGATCGCGGCGGCGCACTGCGCGACGCGGCAAATGCGCTGCTTTCGGAAACCGAGGATCAGACGCGCTCGGCCGACGAGCGCGCGGTGGCCAGCGCCGCGCTTGCGCGCCTTTATGCTTATGCCCAGCGGGTATCGTCATGAAACTAGCGGCGCTCCGCCTGTTCAACGTCAAGCGGTTCGCCGATCGCGGTGTCGCGATCGAGGGGATCGGCGACGGCGTTAATGTCCTGAGCGCCGCCAATGAATTCGGCAAGTCGACCAGCTTTGAAGCGTTGCATGGCCTATTCTTCCAACCGCATTCGAGCACGGCCGGCGACGTGCGCAGCCTCAGGCCCTATAGTGGCGGCAGCCCGCTGATCGAAGCGGACATCGCCGTGGGCGACGATCGCTACCGCATAACCAAGCAGTTCTACTCCGGCCGCTTCGCAAAGGTAACCGACCTCGCAACGGGACGTCTGCTCGCGCAGGCCGACGAGGCAGAGAACTTCATCGCTGGTCTGATCAATGGCGGTGCCGGCGGACCGGCGGGGCTCCTGTGGGTGCGCCAGGGCGTCACCGGACTCGAACGGCGCAGTCGTTCCGAAGAGGACAATGACAAGCAGGTTCGCGCCAGCTTGCTCGAATCGGTTCAAGGCGAGGTTGAGGCAGTAACCGGTGGTCGGCGTATGGCCGAGATCATGGCGGCCGTGGCGGACGAGGCGGCAGCGCTTGTCACGCCGACCGGACGCCCCAAAAGCGGGGGCCGCTATGCTGCGGCGATCGACCTGTGCGAGCAGCTTGGCCAGGACGAGCAGCGGCTCGCCAACGAGGTCGCGCTGCTGCGAGAGGCGTTGGATCGACGGGTAGCGGCGCAGCGCCGGCTTGCGGAATTCGATGTGGCTGACGAGCGAGCCGCCCGGCAAAAGGCGGTCGTAGAGGCGGAGGCGGCTTTCGACGCGGCGCGCTCGCAGCATGATCGCCTGAAGACGGCGGAGGCCGAGCTCAACCTCGCTCGCGAACGCCACGGAGCGGCAGAGCGCGATCACCGGCAATTCCAGGAGGCACTGGCGGAAGCCAAGGTCGTCCAGGAGGAATGGCGGGAAGCGACGCGTCGCCGCGACGAGGCGGCGAGCCGACGTCGCGACGCGATTGCCGGCATAGAGAGTGCGCAGCGCCTCGCGGATGCAGCCGAGAGCGATGAGCGCGCGGCCCGCGAACTGCTCGACCGCCTCAACGCGGCGGCACGCGCTCGCGCCGCGGCGGAACGCCATGCCGAGCTCGCCGAACGGTTAAGCAAGGCAGAAAAGGTGCGCGGTGCGCTGGAGAAGGCCGAGGCACAACTCGCCCAGACGAGGCTGCCAGCCGGGGCCGTCGACGAGTTGGCCGAACTCGATGTCGAGATCGCTAGAATTCACGCAGCGCTGGACGCCGCGCGGCCCTCAGTGACCGTGGACTATGATACGCCGAATGCACCGCTAGTGACGATGGACGGCGCTGCCCTTAATAATGGCGACGAACGGGGTTACGATGGCAATGCCCAGCTCCTGGTGCCAGGTGTCGGCAGGATTACGCTGCGTTCGAACAAGCCCGGCGAAGACGATGGCCGGCTCGATCGCGCCGAAACCAAGCGCCGGGCGTTGCTGGACTCGATGGGCGTGGCCGATCTTGCCGCCGCGCGGGCGCAGCAGGTCAGTGCCAAGGGCATCGAAACACAGATTGTGGAGGCTCGCGCACAACTGGCGGTGCTCGCCCCTGATGGGCTGGCTCGATTGCGCGAGGAGATGGCCGGAGCCCACAATGGCCTGGATTGCGATGCAACCGAGCTGAACGCGGATCCGGCCGAGACACGCGCAGCTGCCGAAGCGGCTGAGGAGCAGCGCAAGCAAGCCGGGCATACCATCCGCGAGCTCGAAGCAACCCGCGCTTCCGCCGAGGATGCCTTTGTCGCGGCCGAAACTGCGTTGGCCAAGCTTCAGACGCGCGAGCAGCAAATCACTGCTACCCTAGGCCCCGCCGATGCGCGCGACCAGCGAGGACAGACGTTGGCCGATCGGCTAGCCACACTGCGGACCGGACTTGCGGACGCGCAGGTCGGCGTCGACGATCTGCGAACCGCAGCACGCGATCTTGAGGCAGCGGAGGCGACGCTCCGGCGCGTTCGCTCGATCGAACAGGCTGCAGAGACGGAAATTCAGCAGCTTCGCGAGACACTGGCCGGCCTCAACGCGCAGATCTCCACCCGGTCGGACGAGGCTGTCGAGGAAAAATGGCGGGAGACCACGGAAACGCTTTCCGCGGCGCAAACACGCGTCGCCGCTTTTGAGCGGGAAGTCGCGGTGCTTGATCGACTTGCCCAGGCATTGGAAAATGCCCGATCCCATGCCCGCGATCAGTATCTCAGGCCGGTCATGGACGAACTGCGCCCGCTGCTTGGACTGCTGTTCGACGATATCTCGATCAGCTTTGACGAGCGGACACTTCTCCCCCAGACCATCCTGCGTGGCGGTCAGGAGGAAGATGTTGAGCGCCTAAGCGGTGGCATGCGTGAGCAATTGTCCGTCCTCACCCGGCTGGCGTTCGCACGCCTACTCGCACGCGATGGACACCCGGCGCCCGTCATTCTCGACGATGCGCTCGTCTATTCCGACGATGATCGGATCGAACGTATGTTCGATGCACTCCATCGGCAAGCACGCGAACAGCAGATCATCGTCTTTTCGTGCCGACAACGAGCATTTCAGCGACTTGGCGGCAATGTTCTTCAGATGACCGAATGGCGCGGATAGCCGGCGCAACAGATTGGATCACATCGACCGCTCATTGCGGGCGGGCGTATGCTGTGTCGGCGCCTTGTGTGCGCATCAAGAGCCGATCGTCTTGACGAGATTGCTCACGGATCAATCGAGATCAATCAGCGGACGATATCACAACCTATTGGGACGCTACAGAGACGGCTGTGATTAAGCTTTCGTCGATTCGTTACGAAGCCTGTCGAGTCCGTTGCCCCGCAGGTGGGCGGGCACTATCCTCGCGCGCGATCTTGGAAATCGCGTCGAATATGAAATCCGTCATGATCAGCATGTTGAGGCTCGATTTTTCGGACGTATAGCTCACGCGACCGTGGAGAGCAGCATGGCGGTTCGGCACCGGATCGAGGCGGGCATCCTGCACCTCCGCGGGCGTGCGGACCTGCTTATAGAGATGCTCCGCCAACTTTTTGTAGAGCCGGACGCCGCTGACGCCGGGAACAGTAAATTCCGACGCGCCAAGCCTGCCTACCGCCTCAAACAGCTGATTTGCAGCGCTGGCGCCCATCGCATCAGGAAGCAATGCACCGCGAGCGACCCGTTCGATTTGCGGAAACAGAACCGCCGGTGCTGCGCGATAGAGGCCGAGGGCGTGCGCTCGAAGGCATTCATCGAACGCTGCCTTGGCCTCCAAATCGACATCGCTTTCATTGACGGACACGCGGAGGCTGGTCTCGATCCTCGGCCAGTTCTCTCTATAGTAGTCGCGCAACCGCTTGTCGGCGTCTTGCAGGTCCGCCGCGTCGGCGATCAACTCGGGCGGAATGGAGGCGTGCGGGAGCCAGCCTGCTTGCAATACCAGCTCGCACCAGGCCCACTCCAAAACGACGGCGCCGAGGGAGCTGACGAGTTTGATGAAGCCCTGCGCAAGGGCCTCGATCTGGGAGGGTTGCTGGTTCGTGTTGGGCATCGATATTCCGCTGGTATGCAATTGGGCCGTTGCGCTTCTCTTGCAGTCTGCGACGGCAGCCAGGCAATCGCTGACAGTCGTCTTTTGACAAGAGCTGCCATTGGATCAATCGCTCGGAATTGGCAGGAATGTTCCAAGCCACGCCATTCCCGCTGGCCGAAGCGGTGATGAATGAAGGGCCGCTTTTGACGGGCCTGATTTACTCGATGAATGTCCGAGATGTCGGCGTTAGCTGCCGGCCGATGAGCTACCTCCCAACGTCAGCTTTGCCGTTTTGATCTGCTGAAAGCTGCCTGTCAGCAACCGGCATAACGGGCGACCTCAGCCGACGTACAAAAGATTACGGCGATCCGGCCGGTCGCGGGAGTCCAAACGCTTTCAGTCATCATGGCTGACGTCGGCAAAGCCACAATGCTAAGCGATACAAATGGTCCGGAACAGTTTCAGGCAACTCCGCTCGATTCACGGGCGCGAGTCACGTGGTCCAGGGGCCGGGGGCAGAGGCCGACAGCCCGCAACTGCAAAAGTTTATCCAATCACGCGTGCTTGGCGCATGGCGTGCGCTCGGCCATAGCGCGTCTTAGGGGAGCCCGATGAGCAACGCGCCAACAAGGAAATCGATTGAGCGACGTATGGCCGAAGCGCGCAAGATCGGACGCGCGCAGTTTCTCGAAACCTATGCGAGCGGGCGCGGCTCGGACAATTGGTATGTCGAGGTGGACGGCGTCCAATATGATCTGAAAGCGCTCTGGGCTGCGGCACATCGACCGCCGATCAAGCCGAGCTCATTCAAGACCTATGATGCGATACCCGGCTTCAAAGCGATGGACTTTGTTTGTGCGTCGGGCATCGCGGCGCCGCACGGCCTGCCGGGCGATGCCGCCGCGACACCGCAGCGCCGCCCACGCACTGCTCCACCTCAGCCCAAGCTACCTCAGCCTGCACCCGATCCTGATGCCGCAATCCGTCCCCTCGCCAACCCCGTCGCCGTTTCGCCCGCCAAGCATTTCAAGCCGACTGGCTATTGGCTGTTCCTGAGCAATCCGACGCGCTGGGACGCTGCGGCCTGGCGCGCGAGCGAAGCTGACGAGCTGCTCTATCTCGTCTCGAAGGACGACCGTAATTTCATTCAACCCGGCGACCTCGGCCTGTTGCGCGTCAATAAACGGCGCGGTCAGCCAGCCGAGCTGATCGCGGCAGTCGAGGTTCTCGAGGCGCCACGCAGCCAGCCCGAGCCGGACCCCACATTCTTCAGGATAGAGAGCGATGCCGCGCCCGCGCTCCGCGTCAAACTCAGCGTCATCTCAAAGCACAGTTGCGAGCCGGTGCGCTCGGACGCGCTGCCGCGCACCCCCGTCTACCACTATCTGCACGATGCGGTGCCGCGCACGACGCTGCCGATCGACCGCGAGGCGTTCCTGCATGTCGCCAAACAGCTTGGGGTTGATGGCGAATGGCTCGCAGTGCGGCGCGCAAGCCGCTCGACGGAGGGCATTGAGCGGCTAGAAGCCGGCCTTGAAGGTGCGACGCCCGTTCGAAGGGAACGGGTGAGCAAGGTGATCGAGCGCGGCCCGATCGGCGATGCCGTCAAGCTTGCGCGCGGCGGCCGTTGCCAAATCTGCGAAGCGCTCGGGCGTGACGGCATCGCGTTTCTAAAGGTCGATGGATCGGCTTATGCCGAGGCGCATCACATTATCCCGGTGGCACAGTTGCGTCCCGGCTCGCTCGCCCATCACAACATCATGGTACTCTGCCCCAACCATCACCGTCAGGCGCATTATGGCGGCTTTACACTGGTCAAGGACGCCGAGGATCATTGGCTCATCGAGGTGGACCAAACGCGTTTGCGGATCGAGAAGACGCGCCTTGCGGCGATGCCTGTTAGAGCCAGCGTGCGACCACTGGACGGACGGAGCTAGCTCGATGAGCAAGACCCTGACTTCCTCTATTGGCGCCGCCATGGCGAGCCCAGCGCGCGCGACCGATCTCGCGCAGCTCAAAGTGCTGTGGGAGACGAAGTTTCCGCGTCGCGCTGCGGGCGGCTGGTGGAGTCTCAGCGGCTTTTCCCTGCAGATTATCGCTGCGCTCGAGCGGATGCTCCGCAACGAGCTCATTGAGAAGAAGCCGCGCGGCGAAGTCGGCCTTGAGGAGGTCAGCGACGCGATTTTGAGCGAAGACAAGCTCTACCTCGTCCAAGTCAAGCGAACGCTGACCAAGGCGGCGCTCGCCGCGGCATTCACCGAAGCTTATGACATCGCCTCGCTCTGCGCTTCGCCCCTGGAAAAGCAGCTTCGCTTTCAGGTCGTGACGATGGCGAATGACTCCGGCGCCGTGCTCGACGAAGAGCTTGCTCGCCACGCATTGCGCGAGCGCAGCGCGATCGACGACGCGCTGCTAAAACGGACGCTCGCGATGTTTGCTCATGCCGCGCCGATCCGCATCGTCGCCGACCCAGCGCAAGCATTGCGCGAGGTCTTGTGGAATGCGGGCGTCGACCGTCCGATGCAGACCATGCACAAGATGCTTGGCCGTATCCTCGGCGCGTTCAACGGCGCAGATCGGGCAGGTGTGCAAGACGCACTGATCGAGGCGCTGGATCATGTCAAAGACGACATTCGCGCCACACCCCGCCGCGTGGGGCAATTTTATGTTCCGGGGGATCTCACGATCATACGGAGCACCACCCCACCGGAACTTCGCATAGATGCGCGGCCGCGCATGCCGGCGCTACAAATGGGCCAGTTTATCGATCGCCCGCTGCTGCTCAGGCCCGCGGTCGCTGTTGCGACAAAATGGGCCGCCCGTCTAGATCAGCATGTTGCCGCGCAACGCGCGGCGTTGCCGGTCTTCTGCATTCGCGGTCGTTCGGGCGACGGCAAGTCGGTGCTGCTTTTGCAGCTGGCCGGGGCATTGGTCGAAAGCCGCGCGATCGCGTCAATTACAGGGCTCGCCGGCTTTGATGATCTGAAAGCGTGGCTCGAAACACGCGACATAATCAAACCCGGTGACGTGCCTAGATCGGTTGAGTTCGCCTTTGTCGACAATCTGGCGACGCTGAGCGAGCGGGCAGTGCTCGATGAACTGATCGACCATACCTATTATTTCGGCTCGCGGCCCGCGGCAGTGTTGACCTGTGGGGTCCCCGAGGAAACCAAGACCACGCCACATCTCGATTATGTCTATTTCGATCTACCACGGCCAACGCGAGACGAACTGATCGAGTTCAGCAAACGGCTCGGCCTTGGCACGCAGGTGCGGTTCGATACCGACCGCTCCTTTGCCGCGATGCTGGCGGATTTGCAGCGCGGCGCGCCCAACGAGATGCCGCTCGGGGAGCAGTTGAGACAAGCGCTCGACTCGCGCGGCGTGTGGCCTGCCGCACGCCATGTCGTCGCCGCCAATCTGCTTGGTGTCCCTGCCGTCGTGGCGCCCGCCGACGCGCCGACCTTCGACCATTTCGAATTTGTCGGGGCCGGCCGCTCGCTGCGCGCGCAGCTTCGCGATGGCGGCTATGAACTTGGCCATGCCGAGTTTTTGACGCCGATCTATCAAGGCTGGCTGTCGGCGGCGGAACTTCCACAGCATTGGGGCACCGATCTTGGCGAGAGCATTGCACTCGCGTTGCAACGCGGCGAGCCACGCCTCGCACGTGCGTTGCTCGGCGCGATGGTCGATGTCCGCAAAATGCGCGCGCGGCTGCGGGCGCTTGGTCATGATAAGCCGCAATCCGTTGCGACGCTGCTCAGCGCAGCACTCGACCAGCTGCTCAAGCGCGTCGATGACTTGGCCATGGCGCCAGTGATGCGGCAATGGCTGGTGGCCCAGCGCGCGACCAAGCCGCCAGACTCGGCAAAGCTTCTCGCCCGGGCGGCAACCCTGCTCGACAATGCGGCCGTGGCAGCCTTGCATAAGGCGGAGATCGCGCTTCAGCTTGCTCATGGCAGCCCCGTCGGCCCTGCCAATGCCGCGCGGCGCGCACGCGCGTTCGCCTTGCTCGAGACGATCGGCGATGTGTCAGTCGTGATCGACCATTATACCCGTATCGCATCGAGCGATCAGGCGGATCATCAAGCACAAGTCCGCTCCTGGCTCGATCGACACCACCGCTCGCCGCGCATTGCGCCGGCGCTGACTGCCGCGCTGCGAGCTGGCGAGCCGCAACTGGCGCACTATCGAAAGATTGGATTCAAGCTGGTGGGCGCCAATCCCGACGCAACGGCGCTGAGTGGGTTGGTGCGCGCGCTCGCGCTGGAGCCGATCGAAAGCGCGCATGAACGCTCGCTCGACAAATGGCTCGCCCAAGCGCCGGCTACGAGCGCAATGCCGACGATCTGGCTGCAGCTCCTGCACGTCTCGGGCGGTCGACGCTATCTCGATCGCGCGATCGACTGGCTGAGCAGACATGTCATCGCACCCGATACGCACTCGCTGCTCGCGCGGATCGTTGCGATGGATCAGGCTCAGCACGTCGAGCCGATTGTGTCCGCATGGCTCGACGCGCATCGCGTGGCGACCGAACGCTATCCCGTGATTGGCGCGATGCTTGGCCATGCCGGCCATGCCCAAGCTGGGCTGCGCCTTGCGCTCGAGCATCTTGCTACCGATACAGGCCGCGAATTGGGTTATTTGACCGCCCAGGCAATTCCCGTCGTAAAGGCGATGACTGCACCGCAGATCCATGCGCTCACGCAATCCCTGCCTCGCCATCTGCACAAGCCGCTCGCCAGGCTCATCGCGCAGACAAAGGGAAAGCGTCGCTGAGGCGGCTCGCTGGCGCAGAACAGCGACTCACCCGCGAAACCAGTCGTGCGTCGTTCACTTCGAATAGTCGCGCGCCGCGGTCAGGCGCTGCACGCGCAGCCGGATGCTCGGCGCCTCGATACTCAATGGCGGTCGTTCCCGCGTAGGCGGGGAACGCGGTGAACGAACGACGGCTTTCGGGACCTCCAGCAAGCGGATCAAATGACCGGTGTGTTGGCGAACTCGCGAGCGGCGCTGTGTATCAGACTGCTCGCCGACCTGCTGAGGACCGGCTGCTAGTTGTCATGCGCCCTTTGGCCATGTCTGTGTCCGCAGCCTTGCGATTTCTCGCCAAGATAACATGCGATCACCAAATCTCGGCTATTTCGGCGCTTGCGTGCTTTATTGTTTAAGCACCCAGGACGTTGGTCTTCATTATTAAGAAAGGCTTCCTGTCGGACGAATGCTGTAGGCGCGAAAAAGTAGCCAATACAATGACTGGGTTGCCGCGACCACGGGCTCCCCGCAGCTCTGCGGATGCCGCAAGATTCGCGCTCTGGCGGCCGCGAAGGCGAGGGTTCAAGCCGTTGTAGAGAGGCGCGTAAGATCACCTCGAAGGGTGAAACAGATACCGGCGACGAGCGCCGCGGATATTTTACAAGGACGATTGAGAATCATGAACGACGCCACGTTTTTCCGACCTGATACGGTGAATAACTGGATCGATGCATTTGCGACGCGGCTGCGGGACGCGCTGACGGAGATCGGCAATGCGGATCTCCTCAATCCGGATCGCGAAGAGTTTCGCGTCCGACCGCATCGCTATAGCGCGCTCGCGATCGAGGTCGATCTCCACTTGGCACCTGGCGCCGTGGTGAAAGTCGCTGCGCCGTTCACCTGCGACGACGAAGCAATGCGCGCCAGCATCGCCAAAATCGTTGAGCGCCTCACGGGGCTGCTGGCCGACCTCGACGCGATGACCCACTTTCGTGGTCACGTCGAGCGCCAAGCGCGCGCGATGATGGAGCAGCTCGCGCGCGAGGGTGTTCAGGGTCGCGTCATCGAAGTTCGGCTAGGCGCCGTTGACCTTGTTTTGCCGTCGGGTGCCGGTGAGATCGAGGTGCTGGTGGAGGGATCGGCCTGCCACATGCTACGCCCATTTCGGCAAACGTGGCGGGTCAGCGACCTCGAAGCCCTCGAAGAGGCAGTTGCCCGGTTCCGAACCGTCCAGCGCGAGCGTAACGCCAAGCGCAGGGCGGCGAACGCCCTTGGCGCTGTTGGCTACATCGACACGCTTGCGCTCGCGCTTATCGACGACCGCTCGGAAGGTCGCAAGGTTACGCTGCAGGAGATTGCGCGCCAGTTCGACTTTCGCTGGTATCGCGATCTTGGGGATGTCAAGCCGGAGGCGTATGGGTTGGCGTGGTATGATGGCGTGGTTCGTCCCAACGCCCGCCTTTCCGACCGCCTCTTTCTGTCCGACGAAACGGTTGTAGTGCATGGCGCGGCGATCGATCAGTCCGCCGTGGGGCGGCCAGTGAGCGATTTCGTGGACCACCCTTGGCTGGACGGCATCTCCGTCTCTGCAATCGACGATATTCGTGATGAATTCGCTGAGATCCGATTGGACACCCCCGTCTTAATGTTCACCGCTGACGGTGAGGTGCTCACAAACGGTTGATGCCGGGCTTGCCGCCATGTCTCGAGGCCGGGGGCGGAGGCCCCGCTAACATAGCAATCGGATTCATCAGCATTGGATCGCGCCCGAGCTCGTTGGGGGCATTCCAAGGGGCATCGCCGGGAACACGCGACAAATTGGTTCTTTTTTATCAGCTTGTTAATATAAAACTTTCGAATCCCACCCTCTCCGCCATTCCCCTTCGATAACAGCAGGTAAGCTCAGCGTTGCGGGGCGCGCCCAAGCGCGCTGCGCAAGGCCAGTTTGGCGCGCAAGTCGGCGACCTGATCGGCGGAGACCGGCGCGGCACGGTTGCCCCAACTATTGCGAACAAAAGTGGCGACGTCGGCGACCTGCTGGTCGTTCAGCTTCCAGGCGAAGCTCGGCATCGACTGGAAGCTGGCATGCGTCAGCGTTGGCGCGGTGCGGCCGCCGGCGAGGATAAGCCGGATCACGCCGGTCGGATCGGCCTGCTGCGCAGCGGCGCTGCCGGCGAGCGGTGGGAACATGCGCGGCTGTCCCTTGCCAGCGGCGAGGTGACACGATGTGCAGGCGTCGGCGTAGATCGCGCCGCCCGCGCGCATCGCCGCGACGGCGGGCGCGGGGCTGGCGGCGTCGGCGCTCGGCTTCAGGCTCTTGAGGTAGGTGGCGATTGCGGCGAGGTCCTGGTCGTTCAGCATCGAGGTCGAATAGGTCACCACCTCGGCCATCTGTCCTGCGGCGTTCGAATGCGCGTTGCGGCCGGTCTTGAGATATTCGACGATGTCGGCGCCGCTCCACTTGCCGAGCCCGGTGCGTGGATTGCCGGTGAGATCGGGCGCGACCCAATTGTCGAGCGTGCCGCCCTGCAGAGCGCGATCATGCTGTTCGGCGCCAAGCGCGGTCTTCGCCGTATGGCAGGCGCCGCAATGGCCGAGCCCTTCGACCAGATAGGCGCCACGGTTCCACGCCAGCGGCTGCGACGGATCGGGCCGGAAAGCGTGCGGACTGAAGTTGAGCGCGTTCCAGGCGATCATGCCGAGCCGAATGTCGAGCGGGAACGGCAGGCGGTTGGCGGGCTGGACGTAGCTCCTTGCCGGCACCGTTTTTAAATAGGCTAGAATCGCATCGCTGTCGCCGCGTGGGATCGTCGTAAAGTGCGGATAGGGCAACGCCGGGTAGAGATATTTGCCGCCCGGCGCGACGCCCTTGTGGAGCGCGGCGAAGAACTGGTCGGGGGTCCAGCCGCCGATGCCGGTGTCGCGATCGCTGGTGATGTTGGGCGAATAGATCACCCCGAATGGCGTCTTCAGCCCGAGCCCGCCTTCGAACGGATGCCCGCCGGCGCGAGTGTGACATGAGACACAATCGCCGGCGATCGTCAGGTATCGGCCGCGGCGGATCAGATCGGCATTGGGGCCGTCCGGGATCGGCGCGGAGAGCATCGCGATCGGGCCGGGCGGCGGCTCGACGATCGTCGCGGGGTTGAGCGCAAACCACGCCCAGGTGACGATCGACAGCGCGAACAGCAGCACGAGGACAGCGATGATCGCCAGCAGCATTCGGTGACCGAGGCTGCGCCGCGCCATCTCGCTCATGCCGCCACCAGCGCAGCGCCAGGCGCTTTGACATATTGCTGCTTGATGGCGTCGGCGGTGAGGAACGCCAGCGCCGCCAACGTGCCGGTCGGGTTGTAGCCCGGGTTTTGCGGGTAGAGCCCGGCGCCGGTGACGAACAGGTTGGCGACGTCCCAACTCTGGGAATATTTGTTGACCACGCTGTCGGCCGGGATGAGGCCCATCATCGTGCCGCCGACATTATGCGTGGTCTGGTACGGTGTCACGTCCCACGGGCCCTTGCGCGCCTTGGGATCGACGTGGCTGGCGCCCATCTTCCTGCCGATCTCGGCGGCGCGATCGGTGCAGTATTGCGCCATCTTGAGGTCGTTTTCGGGAAAATCGAATGTCATGCGCAACATCGGCCGGCCGAACTGATCCTTGTAGGTCGGATCGAGGTCGAGATAATTGCCGGCCTGCGCGTAGCTCGATCCGTGAACCGACAGCGACATATTGCGCAGATAATATTTCGCCGCCGCGCGCTTCCATTCGAGGCCCCATTTGGGAACGCCGTCCGGCACGCGCGTCATCTCGATCGGTCGTCCGCCGGTGATCATCCCCGCGATATAGCCGCCGCCGATGAAGCCGAGTCCCGAATGATCGAAATTGTCGCCGTTATAATCGTCGATCACCGAAGCCATCGCGCCCGATCCGATGAACGGATTCAGTCGCTTATCCTCGAAGAACAGTCCGACCGAGCTCATTGTCTGGTAGCAATAGTTCTTGCCGACCTGGCCCTGCCCGGTCGCGGGGTTGTAAGGCTGACCGATGCCGGAGACGAGCATCAGGTGGACGTTGTGGAGCTGGTAGGCAGTCAGCGCGACGATCTCGGCGGGTTGGAAATATTCGGCGCCCGAGGCATCGACATAGGTGACGCCGGTGGCGTGCTTGCCGTCCGCGGTGCGCTCGACCTTCAAGACCTCGCATTCGGTGCGGAGCTCGAAATTGGCCTTTGTCAGGATGTAGGGGATCAGCGCGGTCTGCGGGCTTGACTTCGAATAATTGCCGCAACCGAACTTCTCGCAGAAGCCGCAAAACGTGCATTTGCCCATCTGCAAGCCTAGCGGGTTTGTGTAGGATTCCGACAGATTGCCCGCGGGATGCGGGAAGGGGTGGAGGCCCATGCCTGCAGCGGCCTGCTCGAACAGCTTGGGGCCGTAGGTCATGGGTAGCGGGGGCGTCGGGTAAGGTTTGCTGCGCGGACCCTCGAACGGGTTGCCACCGGCCTGTTTCGTACCGCCGAGATTGCCCGCCTGGCCGGAGGTGCCGCAGATAAGGTCGAACTTGTCGTAATAGGGCTCGAGCTCATCGTAACTCAGCGGCATGTCCTGGATCGTCAGTCCGTCGGTGGCCGCCTTGCCGTAGCGCGCCTCGTTGTGACTCTTGAGTTTGAAGTCGGTTTCCAGCCAGCGCCAGATCTGCGCATTCCAGTGGACGCCGGCGCCGCCCACGCCCGTGCCCGGCAGGAAAGAACCGAGCTTGCGCATGGGTAGCGCAGTCTGGCTGACATTGTTGCGGACAGTAAGCGTCGAATATTTGACGTTCTGAAACAGGTGGTGGCGCCACATATAGCGCAGCTCGTCCTGATCGAAGGTGGTGGCAAAGTCCTGCGGTTCGGTGCGCGCCGCCGCGCGTTCGAGCGCGAGCACGGTCATCCCGGCGTCGCAAAGCTGTTGGGCGAGGATCGCGCCGGTCCACCCGAAACCAACCAGCACGACATCGAACTTGGGCATCGTCTTGGCCATGGCGCTCAGCTCCTCGACCAATCGAGCCGGCCGCGCAGACCGACGGGCTGAACCGGGATCGCCTTGCCATAGGCCGTGACCCATTCGGAATAATCATAATGCGCGCCGGGAAAGCCGATCATCGCCCAGGCGCTGCCGCCTTTGTTGCCGCCATAGATCGGATCGGAAAAATAGCCTTCGCGCACGTTCTGCAGGAACATCGTGAAGAACGATTTCGAGGTGATCGGGCCGTCGAGCTTGAGGTCGCCCGACTCCATCTGCTTGAGATAAGCATCCTGCCGGTCGGCGGGCAGGTCCTTGAACGCCTTGCCATTTTCGGCGTGCCCGATCGCGCTTTCGATCGCAGCGATCGCGTGGCGATAGAATTGCGCGGGCGTGAAGCGGCTCTGATAACCCTGCGTGTCGGTGCCCTTGGCCCACGGTCCTTCGAGATAAAAATGCGCGCCGTTGCCGTAATCCCCGGCAAGTTGGCGATCGAGAAAGGTGACGACGCCGGCCTCGGAAGCGCTTGGGCCGGTTTCGTCGGGCGGGATCAGACGATCGACCGCCGCGGTGAGGAACGCGACCTCGCCGCCGTTCAGGAAACGCCAGTCGCCGGCCAGCGCCGCCTCGGGCGCGTCGGTCAGTCCGTCGCGCCACGGCAAAGTATTGGTGAAGCTCTTTGCCGGACCGCCGAGCATACCATCATGGCTGGCGGTGACGCCCGCTGCCGCGGTCGTGCCGAACGCAGCGCCCAAGGCGAGCAACTTACGGCGGTCGATCTTCGACGGAGAATCCCCGGCCACGCCATTCCTCCCAGCGATGCCGCGGTAAACGCCACGCCCGCGAACCGTTATTAAACGCCACTAGGGAACGTTCCGCGATTTACATCGTTCCGCGACAGAAGAAGATCATGCTTGCGGCCGGCGCATTCGTTTCTAGAAAATGATAAAGCACTGGGCGCAGATGTGACTGGGGGGACTATAACGCGCGCATGGCACAGCTGTTTCGTCCTGCGGCCAACACCTTCGTCCGTCTGGGTTTCTGCGCGATCGTGCTGGCACCGGTGCTCCTGTTCCTGCTCGGCGCAGCGCTGACGCGATCGGGCTATGTTACGGGGGAGGGGCGGTTCGTTGATCAGCCCGTGCCGTTCAGTCATCAGCATCATGTCGGCGAGCTCGGCATCGATTGTCGCTATTGCCACACTGGCGTCGAAACGCAGGCGAACGCCGTGGTGCCGCCGACCCACACCTGCATGACGTGCCACTCGCAGTTATGGACAAATGCCGAGATGCTCGCGCCGGTGCGGGAGAGCCTTGCCAGCGGCAAGCCGCTCGAATGGCACAAGGTCAACCGGATGCCCGGTTACGTCTATTTCGACCATCATGCGCATGTCCAAAACGGGGTGCCGTGCGCGGCGTGTCATGGCGACGTGCGGCGGATGCCGCTGACGCGACAGGCAGCGCCGATGACGATGAAATGGTGCCTCGATTGCCATCGTTCGCCGGCGGACAAGATCGTCGCGCCGGCGCGCGAATATGAGGGCGCGCCGTATCAGGACCGCACCGCCGAGGATCGCGCGTTTGCTGCGATGGTGTCGGCGCATATCGAGAAATCGGGGCGCAAGCTCACCGATTGCACGGTCTGCCACCGATGAGCGTTAGCCCCGATCGCCGCGCGATCCTGCGCATGATCGCCGCCGGCGCGGCGGCGAGCGTCGCGGCGTGCTCGCGACCGAAACAGACGATCTACCCGGCGGTGAACCTGGTCGACGGCACCGCGCCGGGGGCAATTTCGCGCTATGCGACCTCGATCCCGCTCGCCGGTTATGGCCGCGGCGTCACCGGGCTGGTGGTCGACGATCGGCCGATCAAGCTCGAAGGGCTGGCGGCGCATCCGGCGAGCATGGGAGCGACCGATCTGTTCACCGAGGTCTCGATCCTCGATCTCTACGATCCGCAGCGGCTGCGCACGCCGACTTCGCCGGCAGGCCCGGCGAGCTGGGGGGCGTTCGCCAAGGCGGCCTATGAGCGGATCGCGCCGCGACGGGGCGACGGGCTGGCGATCCTCACCGGGCGCATCACGTCGCCGACGCTGCGCGCGAGGATCGAGGCGCTCGGCCGGCGCTATCCAGGCATGCGGCATGTCCGCTGGGAGCCGGTCAACGACGATGCGGCGCTCGAAGCGTCCCGCGCGGCGTTCGGCCGGGCGCTGACGGCGCGGCCGCGGTTGCAGGACGCCGATGTGATCCTGACGCTCGGCGCCGATCCCCTCGGCCCAGGCCCCGATCAGGTCGCCCATGCGCGCCACTGGGCGGCGCGCCGCCGCCAGGCGCCGATGCCGCGACTCTATGCGATCGAGCCGTCGCTGACGACGACGGGGGCTATGGCCGACCGCCGCGTCGCCGCCTCGCCGGCCGATCTGGCGCGTGCGTGCCATGCGCTGGCGGCGGCATGGCGCGGCGGCGATGCGCAACAGCTTCCCGCACCGCTTGCCAAGCTGGTCGCCCAGGCGGCACGCGATCTGGCGGGAGCGAAGGGCAGGGCGCTGGTGCTGGCAGGCGAGGGGCAGCCGGCCGAAGTTCACGCGTTCGCCGCCTGGGCGAACGGCCGGCTCGCCGCGC
The DNA here is from genome assembly GCA_051954635.1 of Sphingomonas sp. Classification (GTDB taxonomy): domain Bacteria; phylum Pseudomonadota; class Alphaproteobacteria; order Sphingomonadales; family Sphingomonadaceae; genus Sphingomonas. The sequence continues at coordinate 57,851 of JBQCHO010000042.1, forward strand.
CGGTCGATTGGATCGCGCCGGTCGATTCCGATCCGCGGCCGCATGGCCAAAGCCTCGCTGCGCTTTCTGCCGAGCTTCATGCCGGCAAGGTCGACACGCTGATCGTGATCGGCGCCAACCCGGTCTATGCCGCGCCGCCCGAATTGCGCTTTGCCGAGGCGATGAAGCGCGCAGTCCTCAGCGTCGTCGCAACAACCATCCCCAATGAAACCAGCGTCGCGGCGCATTGGCAGTTGCCGCTCAGCCATGCGCTCGAAAGCTGGGGCGACTATCGTGCTCCCGACGGGATCGCGTCGATCGCCCAACCGCTGATCCGGCCGCTCCACGACAGCCGCAGCGCGATCGAGTTGATCGACCTGCTCGCCGATCCTGCCGCCGATGCCGATGGTTATGCGCGGGTGCGTGATACGTGGCAGTCGCTCGGGCCCGACGGATGGCGGCAGGCACTGATCGCGGGCGTAGTACCGAGCACCGTCGCCGCGCCGGTCGCGGTTGGCCAAGCACCCCTCGTGCTGCCGGCGATCCCGTCTGAAACCGGTCTGGCGCTCGAAACGCGCGTCTCGCCCAACGTCTATGACGGCAGCTTCGCGAGCAACGCCTGGGCGCAGGAATGCCCCGAGCCGCTGACCAAGGAAGTGTGGGGATCAAGCGCGCGGATGCACCCGCGCGACATGGGGCGGATCGGCGTGCTCGACGGCGATCTGGTACGGATTGCACGCGCCCACGGCGTCGTCACGCTACCCGTGCGCAGCGTTCGCGGGCAGGCCGAGGGCGTTGTCACGCTCTACACCGGCTATGGCCGCAACGGTTCGGGCGCCGTCGCCGATGGCGTCGGCGTCAATGCCTGGGTGCTGGCGGGCGAGGGTCCGACGGGCGTCAGCAAGGCGGGCGGCAATGCCCCGGTGCTGACGACGCAGCATGTGTTCCGGCTCGATGCCGAGCTCGCGAAGCTCTACCCTGTCGTGAAACCCGGCGAGAAGACCACTCCCGCCAAGTCGCAGCCGACATTGGTCCCGCCCAATCCGCCCAACAAGGACGCGCCGCCGCAATGGGCGATGGCGATCGACACCGACGTCTGCATCGGCTGCAACGCCTGCGTCGTCTCGTGCCAGGCCGAGAACAACGTCCCCGTCATCGGCCCCGACGAGATCGCGATGGGCCGCGACATGCACTGGCTGCGCGTCGACCGCTACGAGGTCGCCGAAACCGAAGGCGCCGGCTTCCAGCCCGTGCCGTGCATGCAATGCGAGAAGGCGCCGTGCGAGCCGGTCTGCCCGGTCGAGGCGTCGGTGCATACCGCCGAGGGGCTCAACGCGCAGGTCTACAACCGCTGCATCGGCACGCGTTTCTGCCAGGCGAACTGCCCGTACAAGGTGCGGCGGTTCAACTTCCTCGATTATGCGGGCAGCTCGGTCTGGGGCGATGCCGACGACGCTTCGATCCAGGCGCAGCGTAACCCGGAAGTGACGGTGCGCTCTCGCGGGGTGATGGAGAAATGCACTTATTGCGTGCAACGCATCTCCGCGGCCGAGCATGATGCCGATGCCGATGCCGAGCATCGCCCGGTCGGCGCGGTCGTCACCGCCTGCCAGGCAGCATGCCCGACCCAGGCGATCACCTTCGGACGGCTCGACGAGCCCGGCCCGATCCGCGAGGCGCGCGCCGATCCGCGGCATTATGCGCTGCTCGAGGAACTCGGCACGCGGCCGCGCACGACCTATCTCGCGCGGCGTGTGAATCCCGGGGACGAGGCATGAGCGGCGAGGCGCAGATGGCGCATGTCCGCCCGAGCGGCCGGCGCTGGACTCTGCCGTCTGTGACGAGCTTCGCTGACGTCACCGAGGCGGTCGCCGCGCCGATGATGGATCGGCCCGCAGGGCTGCGCTATTGGATCGCCTTCGCCGCGATGGCCGCGCTGACTCTCGCCGGGGCGATCGGCATCTGGGCGAGCCTCACCTACGGGCCCGGCTTGTGGGGCAATAACAGCGCCGTGGTGTGGGGATTCCCGATCGCCAATTACGTATGGTGGATCGGGATCGGCAATGCCGGCACGCTGATCTCCTCGCTGCTGTTGCTCACCCGGCAGAAATGGCGCGCCTCGATCAACCGCGCGGCCGAGGCGATGACGCTGTTCGCGGTGTCGATGGCAGGGATCTTCCCGATCCTCCATCTCGGGCGACAAGGCTATTTCTACTGGCTGTTCCCTTACCCCGCGACGATGGGCATCTGGCCGCAATGGCGATCGGCCTTGGTTTGGGATTTCTGGTCGATCCTGTCCTATCTGCTGTTTTCTTGCCTATTCTTCTATGTCGGCCTGATCCCCGATCTCGCCACGCTGCGCGATCGGCGAGGCAGCGTCGCGTGGCGGCGGTTCTACGGCGTGCTGGCGATGGGTTGGCAGGGCACGCCGCTTCAGTGGCGCGCGCAGAAGCGGCTGCACACCATCATGGCGGTGATCGCGGTGCCGCTGGTCTGTTCGGTCCATTCGATCGTCGGGCTCGATTTCGCCGCCAGCCTGATGCCGGGTTGGACCGAGAGCATCTTCCCGCCCTATTTCGTCGTCGGCGCGTTCTTCTCGGGCTTCGCGGTGGTGGTCCTCATTACGCTCGTGCTGAGATGGTCGATGAAGCTCGAAAGGCTGATCGTGCCGGCACATTTCGACGTGATGGCGAAGGTCATCCTCGCCTCGGCGATCGTGATGGGCGCGTCTTACGGCGCCGAGTGGTTCTCCGCCTGGTGGGGCGGCGGCCCCGCCGATATCCGTCTCGTCGCTTATGAGTTCACCGGCGATTATTGGTGGCTCTACTGGCTGATGCTGCTGTGTAATGTCGCCGCGGCGCAGCTTTTTTGGCTACCCTCGATGCGCACCAATGTCTGGGCGCTTACGGTCGTGTCGATCGCGGTGCTGGTCGGCATGTGGCTCGAGCGCATCCTGATCATCCTCAACACGCTGTCGACCGGATACGAGCCGAGCTTCTGGCGCACTTACGCGCCGACGATCGTCGATTTCGTCATCCTGATCGGCACGCTCGGGGCGTTCGTACTGCTCTATTTGATATTCGCCCGCCTGATCCCGCCGGTGTCGATGCACGAGATGCGCGAGCTTGTGTCGGAGGAGCGCGAATGACCGTCGTCGCGATCGCCACGTTCGACAGCGAGGGCGCGTGGCTACGCGCACGGACGCGGGCGATAGCGCACGATCATCGTATCGTCGGCGAGTGGATGCCTTATGCCGCCGCGACACTGGGGCCGGGCAAGGGCGAGCGCGGCATCCTCGCCAGCGCGCTTGCCGGCGGTGCGATTGGCGGGATCGGGCTGTTTGCACTCGAATGCTGGAGCGCGGTCGTTGCCTATCCGATTAACAGCGGCGGTCGTGCGCTGCTGAGCTGGCAGGCGTTCATCCCCGCACCGGTCGAGTTCGCCGCGCTGACTGCCGGGATCGGGGGGGTGGTCGCCTTCTTCGTGCGCGCACAGCTGACGCGACTTAGCCACCCCGCCTTCGATTGGGACGAGGTCGCCGAGGCGTCGCAATCCGCCTTCGTCCTCGCGATCGGCTGCGACGCGGGGCCGGACGCCAATGCCGCGATCGACCTGCTCGCCGAAGCCGGCGCGACGCACAGCCGGGTGATCGGGGCATGAGGCGCCTCTCCACCCTCAATACTTCCCCGGCGAAGGCCCGGGTCCAGTTACGGTCGGCCCGATACTGGACCCCGGCCTTCGCCGGGGTGGTGCTTGTATTCGGGGCTTCGCTGAGTGGCTGCGACCTGTCGATGAAGGATCAGGCCAAGGCGGGCGCGCAATCGAGTGCGGAGCTTTGGCCCGGCGGCCCGGCGCGGCAGGCGCCGCCGGCCGGGACGATCGCGCAGGGCGATATCGCACGCACCAACGCGCTGACGACACCGCCTCCTTTGACCAAGGCGCTGATCGACCGCGGCGAGCAGCGCTACGACATCTATTGCGTCGTCTGCCACGGGCGCGCCGGCGACGGCGACGGCAATGTCGTCAAGCGCGGCTTCCCGGCGCCGCCGTCGTTTCACATCCCGCGGCTGGTCGCAGCCCCGCCGGCCTATATCGTCGAAGTCATCACCAACGGCCACGGCATAATGTACAGCTATGCCGATCGCGTCGCACCCGCCGACCGCTGGGCGATCGCGGCCTATGTGAAGACGCTCCAGCGCGCGCGGCAGGATGTGGAGGCGAAGCAGTGACGCGGCTTGCGCTTCCCTGGCTGATCTTGTCAGCGATCGGCTTCTTGGTGATCCTGGTCCTCGCGCCCGTCGCGGCTGCGACGGGCTGGCGGCTGGCTTTCGTCATCGCGGGCGCACCGATCGCGGGTGCGGTGGTGATGCTGCTGATCGCTCGGGTGACAGGCGCGGGCTGGCGGTGGTTCGCCCCACTTGCCGCCGCGGTGCCGTTGCTCGTCATCGGTGCTGTCGGGATCGGCGTGATCCAGCTCGCCGCGCCGCCACCGGCGCATCTTGGGGTGTGGCAGCAGCCGATCTCGGTCGGCGTCCGCGGGGTGTTGGCGGCCGGGGCGCTCGCTTGGGCCGGGGTGAGGCTGGTGCGCGGTGCGAGCGTGACCTTCGCCGCCGTTGCGCTCACTGTCTACGCGATCGTCTCGACCGTGATCGGCAGCGACTGGCTGCTCGGCGGCGCGCCGGGGCATGCGGTGTCGGCAATCGGCATGATGCTCGCGACGCAGGAGATCGGCGCAGCGTGTGCGGTCGTCCTGCTGCTCGGCTGGGGCGACGAGCGCTTTCGGCGCGACATGGGCAAGCTGCTGGTCGCCGCGGGGCTCGGGCTCAGCTACATGATCTTCATGGATTTCCTGATCCTGTGGTACGGCGATCTGCCGTCGAAGATCGGCTGGTACGTCGATCGCGCGACGCCGCTGCTCGATGTCGTCGTCGGCCTCGCGTTAGTTTGCGGGCTGTTCGTCCCGATCGCTGCGCAGGCGCTGATCGGCGGACGCACCGGCCAGCGAATTGCCGGCGCGAGCGCGCTCGTCGGGCTGGTGCTGATCGACCTGTGGTGGGTCGGTGCCGGCTTGCTCGCCGTGGTCGCGGCCTTGTGTGCCGGGGTGATGCTTGCGGCCGGGGCCGCGCTGCTGATCGAGCGGAGGCGCGCGCATGGCTGAAGGCGATGACGACGACCGCAAGGAAGGCTGGGGCGTGCCGGTCCGGATCGGCGGGATCGCGGGGGTGCTGACGCCGATTATGCTCGCCCTGGTCGTGCTTGGCTGCGGCGTGATCTATCGCCACACGCTTGGCCCGAAGCTGGTCTATACGGTGACGCCGCAGCCGGCGCCGGGTCTTGAGGCAAGCATCCACCCCGGTGGCAACGATCCCGAGGTCGCGGCCCCCCCGACAACGCCCGATCCGGCGATCGAGCGCGCGAAACGCGAAGTCGCCACCGGCGGAATCCCCGGCTGGGGAAACCCAACGCCATGAGGCTCGTCGCGCTCCTCCTCGCCGCCTTGCTGCTGACCGCGCCGGCGAGCGCCAAGCTCAGCCCGGCGCAACTCGCCGCCGCGGGCGCGCACCCGCCGGCGGACGCAATGCTGCCGGCGAAGCTCGCTTTCACCGATCAGCGCGACGAGCGCGTGACGCTAGGGCAGATTGCGGACGGCAAGCCGCTCATGCTGCTGTTCGTCGATTATACCTGCAAGCATATCTGCGGCCCCGGATTGACGCTCAGCGCCAAGGCGCTCGCCGACAGCGGGCTGACGATCGGGCGCGACTACGATTTCGTGCTCGTCGGGATGGACCCGCGCGACGGCATCGATCAGGCTCGGATGATGCAGCGGATGCGGCTCGCCGCCCTGCCGCGGATGCAGCGCGCGAGCTGGTTCCTGGTCGGTGACAAAGCCAGCGTCGCCGCCGCGACCAAGGCGCTCGGCTACGGTTATGTCTACGATCCTTCGACCGATCAGTTCGCGCACGATGCCTCGCTCTACGTCTTCGCCGCCGACGGCCATGTCGCGAGCGTGTTGCCCGAGCTCGCGCTGACCCCGGACATGGCGCGCGCGGCGATCCGCAACTCGGGCGCGGCGCACCCCAAGCCCAACGTCCTCGTCCAGGCGGCGCGGCTCTGTTACGGTTTCGCGGCGGCGCACGGCGTTTACGGCAAGCCGATCGCGGTCGCGCTCCAGGCGATGGGCGTGCTCCTGATCGCGTGCTTCGCCGGCTGGTTCGGTGTCATGCGCTGGCGCTCGCGAAAGGCTGGCGCATGATCCCCGCCGCCTCGGTCTATGCGCCTCATATCGACAATCTGTTCTGGCTGCTCTGTGCCATTTCGGCTGCGATCATCGCACTGGTGACGGGGCTGCTCGCGTTCTTTTCGGTCAAGTATCGCCGCGGCACCAAGGCGAAACGCGGCGCGCTGCCGACGCGTTTCACGCACGAGGTGGAGATCGGCTGGACAGTCGCGACGCTAGTCGCGTTCGTCTTCGTGTTCTGGTGGGCCGCGTCGGTGCAGACTGAGGAAATTCCGATCCCGAAACACGCGATGGAAGTCCACGTCGTCGCCAAGCAGTGGATGTGGAAGATCGAGCATCCGAACGGCCAGCGCGAGATCGACGCATTGCATGTGCCGCTGGGCGTGCCGGTCAAGCTGGTGATGACCAGCCAGGACGTGATCCACAGCTTCTTCGTCCCCGCCTTCCGTGTGAAGCAGGACGTGCTGCCCGGGCGCTATACCGAGCTCAACTTCACCCCCGACAAGCTCGGCACCTTCCACCTGTTCTGCGCCGAATATTGCGGCACCGATCATTCGAAGATGGCCGGCGGCGTGATCGTGATGCGCCCGGCCGATTTCGCGCGCTGGTCCGAAGGCCAGCCGCAGGGCGACACGCTTGCCGAGCAGGGCAAGGCGGTGTTCCGGCGGCTGGGGTGCAGCGGTTGCCATGGCACTTCGGCGGCAGTGCGCGCACCGCCGCTCGCGAACATCTACGGCAAGCCGCAACCGATGCAGGGCGGCGGCTTCAAGACGGCTGATGAAGACTATCTCCACGATTCGATCATGCAGCCGCAAAAGGACGTCGTCGCCGGCTACGAAGCGGTGATGCCGAGCTATCAGGGCGTCGCGAGCGAGGACGAGGTCGTCGACCTGATCGCCTATCTCAAACAGCCCGGCGGAGGGGCCGAGAAATGACCGTCGCATCGCCGCCGCATGAATCGACGCTGCTCGGCCGCGAGCAAGGCGAGGAAAGCTATCTCACCGCGGGCACCACATTGATGTCGTGGCTCGGCACGACCGATCACAAGCGCATCGCGATCCTCTATGCCGCGGCGATTACCTTTTTCTTCTTCCTCGGCGGCGCGGCGGCGACGCTGATCCGGCTCGAGCTGATCGAGCCCGCCGGTCACCTGCTGACCAACGACGAATACAACCGCACGTTCACGCTCCACGGCGTCATCATGGTGTGGTTCTTCCTGGTGCCCTCGATCCCGACCACGCTCGGCAATTTCCTGTTGCCGATGATGATCGGCGCGCGCGAGGTCGCGTTTCCGCGGCTCAACTTGTTCTCGTGGTACCTGTTCCTCGCCGGCGGCCTTCTGACGCTGTTCGCGCTGTTGTTCGGCGGGGTCGATACCGGCTGGACCTTCTACACCCCGTTCTCGACGCTCTATTCGAACTCCAATGTCTTGCTTGCAGCGGCGGGGGTGTTCGTCGTCGGGTTCTCGTCGATCGCGACGGGGGTCAATTTCCTCGCGACGATCCATATGCTGCGCGCCAAGGGTATGACGTGGATGCGCCTGCCGCTGTTCGGCTGGGCGATGTATGCGACCAGCCTGGTGATGGTGCTGGCCACGCCGGTGCTGGCGATGAGCCTGCTGCTCGTATTCGTCGAGCGCGCCTTCGGGCTGCCGATCTTCGATCCGCGCGCCGGCGGCGATCCGCTACTGTTTCAACACCTGTTCTGGTTCTACAGCCACCCGGCGGTCTACATCATGGTGCTGCCGGCGATGGGCGTGGTTTCGGAAGTGATCGCCTGCGAGGCGCGGCGGCGCGTGTTCGGCTACGAATTCATGGTCTACGCGATGATCATGATCGCGATCATCGGCTTCATGGTATGGGGCCACCACATGTTCGTGAGCGGCCAGTCGCAATTCGCGAACCTAGTGTTTTCGGGGTTGAGCTTCGTCGTCGCGGTCCCATCGGCGATCAAAGTGTTCAACTGGACGGGGACGCTCTACCGCGGCCAAATTCGCTTCTCGGCGCCGATGCTCTATTGCCTGGGGTTCATCGGGCTGTTCACGATCGGCGGGCTGACGGGGCTGTTCCTCGCCTCGATCCCGATCGATGTCGACCTGACCGATACCTATTTCGTCGTCGCGCACTTCCATTACATCATGGTCGGTGGTTCGGTGTCGGCTTTTTTCGCCGGGCTGCACTTCTGGTGGCCCAAGATTACCGGGCGCATATATTCGGACCGCGCGGCGCGCTACGCCGCGATCGCGATGTTCTTCGGGTTCAATTTCACCTTCTTCCCGCAGTTCATCCTCGGCGTGCTCGGCATGCCCCGGCGCTATCACCAATATCCGCCCGAGTTTCAGGTGTGGCACGTCACCTCGTCGCTCGGCGCCGGGGTGCTCGCTTTCGCCTATCTGTTCCCGATCTTCTATCTCGGCTGGTCGCTGTTCCGCGGTGAGCGTGCGCCGGACAATCCGTGGGACGCGACCGGTCTCGAATGGCAGACCCATTCACCGCCGCCCAAGGACAATTTCGACTTTGATCCGATCGTCACGGTGGCGCCCTATGGCTATGACTTGGAGCATGAAACGCCGCAGGAAGTGACCCAGGCACACGAGCCGCAGACGCCATGAGCGAACCGCCGGCGATCCTCAACGAGCCCTGGTCGACCACCGAGCGCGAGCATGTCGCGATGCAGTTCGGGGTATGGTCGTTCCTCGCCACCGAAGCGCTGTTCTTCGGTGGCTTGTTCCTGTTCTACGCGGTCGCGCGTTTCGACAATTCGGCGGGATTCGAGGTCGGCGCGCGCGAGGCCGACATCTGGTTCGGCACCGCCAACACGGTGGTGCTGATGACCTCGAGCCTGACGATGGCGATCGCCGAGCGTGCCACCAAGCACGCGCTACCCGGCCTCGCCCGCGCGATGGTGATGGCCACGCTGACACTCGGCGCGATGTTCCTCGTCATCAAGGGATTCGAATACCGATCGGATGTTCGCCACGATCTCGTGCCCGGTCCGCACTTCAAGTTCGAAGTACGCGGCGCGGCACAATTCTGGTCATTCTACTGGACCGCGACCGTCGTCCACGCGATTCACCTGACGATCGGCCTCGGCATCGTTTCGCGGCTGCTGTTCATCCCGCGCGAGCGCCTGCCCAAACGCTGGACCACCGCCGTCGGCACCGCGCTCTATTGGCACCTCGTCGATATCGTCTGGGTGATCCTCTATCCGCTGATCTACCTGGTCGGACGGCCGTGACCCGCGAGGTCCGCCTGTTCGTGATCCTCGCGCCGCTGGCAACCTGGGCCGGGCTGATGCTGCTGCTCGCGGCGACGGTGCTCTACGCCTATTTGCCGGCTGTCGCGATCAAGCCCGAAATCAGCCTGACGATCGGCGTTGCCAAGGCGTTGCTGATCGCCTTGTTCTTCATGCAGTTGCGCAAGAGCGCCGGGCTCGTGCGGCTCGCCTCGATGGCAGGGCTGCTCTGGGCGAGCCTGCTGTTCATCCTGAGCTTCGCCGACCTGCTCACACGCTGAGCGGGCGCGAAAGAAGTGGCGCGGCGCCCGATCGGACGCCGCGCCTCATGAGGGGTCAGAATTTGATCTGAGTGAACACGCCGATCTCGTCATAGGTGCCGTCGACAGCACCACCGATCGTGCCGTTGGAGGTCGAGATCAGGCCGTTCTCGGCCTTGTCGCGCTTATAGACCAGGGCGACGTCGATGTTCTTGATCGGCTGATAATCGACGCCGAAGTTGAAATAATTCTCCTTGAGCGGCGCATTGCTCTTCTGGTTGGGATTGACCCAGTCATAGCGGCCGAACACGCCGATCTTCGGCGTGAAGGCGTAGGACCCGAACGCCGACCAGCCGTCGCTGGTGTCCTTGGCCGGGGTGGTGACGTTGTTCCAGTCCGTCGCCTTGAAATATTCGACGCCGGCGCGGATGCCGTGATTGGTGTACGCAGCGAGCGCATCGAAGCGCTTGGCGGTGTGGTTGGTGTCGGGCTGGCCGTCGACGCTCTTGCCGAGCTTGCCGGTATAGCCGCCGACCGCGAGGATCACGCCCTTGACCGGCTGCGCGCTGATCCGGCCCTCGATATCGAGCGTGTCCGAATTGCGCGAGCGCGTCTTGTAGCCGAGGCCGTCGATCGCCGAGACGGCGTAGCTGATCAGCCCGTTGCCGAAAGTGCCGAGGACGTGGACGCCGTAATCGGCGGAAGTGCCGTATTTGGTGCGATCGATCAGCGTGTTCTCGACGAAGCGGTAGCCGTAGACGTCCTCGACGAAGGGCACCCACGGCAGATCGGCAGCGCCCGCGCGGACGATGAAGGCGGGCGACAACTTGGCCTGCAGATAGGCCTTCTTCACATAGACGGCGGTGTCGTTCGACAGGCCGTTCGCGCCGTAGCGGAAATCGGTGGTGAGGTTCGCCGAGAAGGTGTCGTCGAACTTGTGATCGACGGTCAGGTAGAAGCGCTTGACGTCGGTCTGGAAGCCGTCCTGCGAGGTGGGCGCGCCATCGCTGCGCTGCGTGATGTTGCTGACGTTGACATAGGCCTTGCCGCCGATCGTGGTGTTCGAGAACCAGCCCGACGGGGCGGGGGCTGCGGTCGGTGCGGGGGCTGGCGTCGCGGCGGCTACCGCGGCGGGCGCCGGCGCGGCGGCCTGTTCGGCTTCGATCTTGTCGAGCCGCGCCTGGAGCGCCTGAACTTCGGCCTTGAGCGCCTCGACCTCGGCGTTGCGCGGCGCGGTTTGCGCCATTGCCGGCGTCGCGGCCAGGATGCTCGAGCCAAGCAGGGCAGCCAGGCAAATCCGCTTCGTCATTGAAACCCCCGATAGGTGTGGTTGAACTGTGGGCGCGATAGGTCGATTCGATGACAGCGACGCGAAAGGGATGAGACAGTTTTGTGACAGCGGCGGCGGCCCCAAGCGCACGAATAAGGGCGCGCCGATCACTCGATCGACGCGCCCCACGTTGAAATGTCACGATGACTAGTGCGCAGGAGTCCGTATCGTCGCCGGATCTTCGCCGCGCGGACGATCGCCGATCCGTTCGCCCGTTGCGGTGAAATAAACCATCTCGGCGATGTTGGTCGCGTGGTCGCCGATCCGCTCGATATGCTTGGCGACAAACAGCAGGTGCGTCGCCGGGCCGATGTTGTGCGGGTTCTCCATCATGTAGGTGAGGAGTGCGCGGAAGATTGAGTTGTAATAATCGTCGATCAGCTTGTCGTCGGCGCACACCTTTGCCGCCCTTTCGGCGTCGCGCGCGACGAAGGCGTCGAGCGCGTCCTTGACGAGGTCGGCGGCGACGCGCGCCATTTCGGGCAGCAGCGCGAGGGGCTCGATATCGGGTAGCTGCTCGAATTGCGGCACGCGCTTGGCGATGTTCTTGGCATAATCGCCGATCCGCTCGATCACGCCGGTGATCTTGAGCGCGGCGACCACCTCGCGCAGGTCGTCGGCCATCGGCGCACGCAGGGCGATCAGTTGCAGCGCCTGGCGTTCGGCCTCGGTCTCCATCACATCGAGCTGGTGGTCGCCTTCGACCACCTTGGCGGCACCGTCGACGTCGCGGTCCATCAGGCAACGCAGCGCTTCGCGCAGCGCGTGTTCGGCATGGCCGCCCATCCGGCCGATCAGGCCGCGGAGCGCGTCGCGTTCGTCGTCGAACGCGGTCAGGGTGTGGCGATGCGTGTCCATGATCGTCTCCTCAGCCGTACCGGCCGGTGATGTAGTCCTGCGTGCGCGCGACCTGCGGGTTGGTGAAGATGCGCGCGGTATCGTCGTACTCGACCAGTTCGCCGAGATGGAAGAACGCGGTCTTTTGCGACACGCGCGCTGCCTGCTGCATGTTGTGCGTGACGATGACGATGGTGAAGCGGTCGCGCAGCTCGTGGATCAGTTCCTCGATCTTCGCGGTCGAGATCGGATCGAGCGCCGAGGTCGGCTCGTCGAGCAGCACGATCTCCGGGCGCACCGCGATCGTGCGCGCGATGCACAGCCGCTGCTGTTGCCCGCCCGACAGCGACAGCGCGCTGTCGTTCAGCTTGTCCTTGACCTCGTCCCACAGCGCCGACTGGCGCAGCGCATCCTCGATCCGGTCCGCCGTCTCCGATTTCGACAGGCGCTCGTAATGCGTCAGCGCGAAGCCGACATTGGCGCGGATCGACGAGGCGAAGGGGGTCGGCTTCTGGAACACCATGCCGACGCGGCGGCGCAGATCGGCGAGATCGGCGCCGCGATCGAGGATGTTCGCGCCGTCGATGCGGATTTCCCCCGTCGCGCGCTGCTCGGGATAAAGCGAGTAGATGCGGTTCAGCGTGCGCAACAGCGTCGACTTGCCGCAGCCCGACGGACCGATGATCGCCGTCACCGCGTTGGCCGGCATGGCGATGTTCACGCTCTTCAGCGCATGGCTCTTGCCGTAATAGAAATCGAGGTCGCGGACCGCGATCTTGGTCGGGTTGTCGCTGTGCGCTTCCTCGACGTGCGGCACGTCGATGACGGTCATCGTGTCGTTCATCTGGATTTTCTCCCGCGCACCGCAAACCGGACGATGAGGTTCAGCGCGAGCACGAACAGCGTGAGGATGAGCGCGCCCGCCCAGGCCAGCGAGTGCCAGGCGTCATAGGGGCTGAGCGCATATTGGAAGATCACCACCGGGACATTGGCGAGCGGGGCGTTGAGGTCGGCGCTCCAGAACTGGTTGTTGAGCGCGGTGAAGAGGAGCGGCGCGGTTTCTCCGCTGATGCGGGCGAGACCGAGCAGCAGGCCGGTGACGATGCCGCTCATCGCGGCCTTGAACAGGATTTGCGCAGTCACCTTCCAGCGCGGCAGGCCGAGCGCAAAAGCCGCCTCGCGCATGCGATCGGGCACGAGGCGCAGCGCCTCGTCGCTGGTGCGCACGACGACCGGGATCAGGATCATCGCCAGCGCGAGCGCGCCGGCATAGCCGGAGAAGTGCTTGCTTGGTGCGACGACCAGTTCGTAGATGAACAGGCCGAGCACGATCGACGGCGCGCTGAGCAGGATGTCGTTGACGAACCGCACCG